>CAYYSY010000271.1:0-18869 GCA_964474355.1 uncultured Spirochaetaceae bacterium
GACGATCAGGTGCAGGCTCTCCCATGCGAGCTCGGGCGGCACGCCCCCGCAGAGAGGCTGAGTCAGCAGCAGGCCGTGGGTCCTCATGTACTCGACGGCCTCGTCGACACTGAAGATCCGGTACGGCCCGTTCTCGCGTCGCAGCGCGTCGACGCCCTCGGCCGTCGACTTCGTGGACGACTCCTGCGCGTCGCCCATCCACGCCGCGTACGCCTGGGCATCGTGGAGCATGTGCGGGCCGATGCTCTGCCACGCCGCATCGGGATCACGCGCCACGAACGCGCTCATGACGGAGCCCGGCGGCGGCACGATGCAGGCGCCGGGCTCCTGACCGAGCTCCTCGCAGGCCTCTCGGTAGGCCGCCTCGATGGTCGGGTCGCCGCCCTGGGCGATGAGCCCCATCCCGAAGCGCGCCGCCCGGCGCGCGGCCACGCGACTGTTGCCCCCCATCACGAGCAGCGGGCCGCCCTGCGTGAAGGGGGTCGGCGTCACCTGGACGCGGCGGCCCTCGTACTCGAAGGGCTCACCGGTCCACGCCTGCCGCATCACGGCGAGGCTCGACTCCATGCGACGACCCCGTCCCGCGAATGCCTGCCCCAGCATCTCGTACTCGCTGGGCACGTAGCCGATGGCCGTGATGTACGAGACCCGGCCCCGCGAGATCAGGTCGAGCACCGCCATCTGCTCGGCGAGCTGCACGGGGTCGTGCAGCGGGACGATCAGCGCGGCCACCTGGATCGGCAGCGTGCTCGTCGCCGCCGCCATCGCGCTGGCGAGCAGGAGCGGCGAGGGCAGGTAGCCGTCGGCGGAGCCGTGGTGCTCGGACACCTGGACCCCGATGCAGCCGCGCGACTCTCCCCACGCGGCCATCTCCACGGCGGCCTGGTAGAGCGATGCCGTGTGCTCGGGGTCGAGGCCGGGGGAGCGCAGATCGAATCGCATCGTGAACACGGTCGTCTCCTCGGCTGCCCCGGAGGCGCAGCGGCTGGCGGCGGCCGGGCAGGGTACCGCGGGCTGCTGCGCGCGCTCGATGGCGACCCGTGCGGGTGCCCCCTCGGCCCGCCGGTCGTCACAGAGTTGTGTGTTGACCGACGGATTCGAATGGTGATAGAAGGGTTGAGGGAGCACCCGGAACCTCCAGTTTCCGTGTGTTTTTTCGCTCTTCTGTGCGAGCTCTCCTCGGCTCCACGTGGTGGCAGGCAATTCGTTGAAGCAGGCAAGCAGGCAAGGAGATGAGCTTACGATGATCGATCCCAATCAGGTCAAGAGGGCCCCGGTGCATGCTGTGCGCCTGGCCATCGTCGAGATCCTGGTGCTGGTGGCGCTGGCGCTCGCGCCTGCGTTGCCGTCCTGGGCGGACGGAGACGAAGAAGCTGCACCCGAGCCGGCGGCCGAGGCTGCGTCCGGTCCCGACTACGTCCCCTGCAGCGAGCTGACTCGGCTGAAGTACCCGTTCCTTCGCTGCGTGCGCGGTCCGTCGGGCCGACCGGTACTGGCCAACGAAGGGCCGGGTGTCGCCGGGGCGCAGCTGAAGTTCCGTGGCTCGTTCGCGAGCGGCGGGGGCGCCTGGGGCTCCACCGGCATCGAGTAGGCGTGAGCCCGGCCGGGTTCATGCGCTCGGCCGACTCGCTTCCATCGTGAGTGAGGCGCCTGCGCGGCTCACCCGAGCCATGCGTGCATCGTGCCCGGCGGGCGCGACGCTTCGAGCGTCCGCCTGCAGCGCCGAGCTGCGCGCGTCGCGCGCGGCCCGTGCGTGGTCATTCCCACGCTAATCTCCCGCCGCCGCGCAGCTGCGCGCCGATAGGGGAGAGCCCGCCGAATGGACTTCGGGTTGAGCGAAGAGCAGGAGATGCTCCAGGACACCGTCCGGGGCTTCCTCGAGAACGAGTGCCCGCCGAACCGGCTCCGCGAGATCTTCGATCGCGGCGATGGTCACGAGCCCGACCTGTGGAAGGGGCTCGCCGAGATGGGGCTCGCCGGCCTGGTCATCGAAGAGCAGTACGGAGGCGCCGGTCTCGAGCTGCTCGACCTCGCGCTCGCCCAGGAGGTGATCGGCGAGGGCGCGCTGCCAGGTCCGTTCATGACGCACTCACTCGCCGGGCTCGCGATCTCGCTCTGCGGCAGCGACGCGCAGAAGGAGAGGTGGCTGCCGGGGCTGGCCGAAGGGCAGGTGGCGACCGTCGCGCTCTGCGAAGGCGCCGAGGCCTGGTCGCCCGATGACTGGACGCTCGCGGTCGATGGCGGCCGCATCACGGGGACGAAGACGTACGTGCCCCACGCCGCCGTGGCCGAGCGATTCGTGGTCGGTCTGGCAGGCGGCGCGCTCGGCGTGGTCGAGGCCGATGCGGCGGGCGTCACCGTGACCGACCTGGCCGGGCTCGATCGGTCGCGCCCCGTGGCGCGCGTCGACTTCGACGGGACCCCGGTCGAGGTGCTCGAGAGCGCGGGCGACACCGTCCAGCGCGCGCTCGACGCGGGGCTGTGCCTGCTGGCCGCCGACGCATTCGGCGCGGCGACGAAGCTCATCGACATCACCGTCGCCTATGCCCAGACGCGCGAGCAGTTCGGCAAGAAGATCTCCGAGTTCCAGGCCGTGAAGCATCAGCTGGCGCGGCTCGGCACCGACATCGAGCCCACGCGCGCGCTCCACTGGTACGCGGCCCATGCCTTCGATCACGTCCGCGACGACGCCGCCCGCGCGGCCGCGCTGACCAAGTCGCACATCACGGACCGAGCCGTCGTCGCGGGCCGCATGTGTGTCGAGCTCCACGGCGGGCTCGGCTTCACCTGGGAGTGCGACGTGCAGCTCTGGCTGAAGCGCGCGCTCTTCGATCGGGCCTTCCTCGGGACGCCCGAGGTGCTCCGCGCGCGCTGCGCCGACCTGGCCGGCTGGTAGGGGGGACTCGTCATGGATCTCGAATACGGCGAAGAGTACGGATCGTTTCGAAGCGAGGTGCGCGGCTTCCTCGAAGGCTGGCCGCTCACGGGCGACGAGGCGTCGCTGCCGAAGGATGAGCAGGAGCGGATCTTCCGCGCCCGGGGCATCGAGGCCGGCTACGTCTACCGCGGCTTTCCGAAGGAGTACGGCGGGGCGGGGCAGGAGCCCGACGCGATCAAGGACAAGATCGTGCTCGAGGAGTTCCACGGCGCGGGTGCACCGTGCGACCTGCCGACCCAGGGCGCCGGGCTGCTCGCGCCGACCCTGCTCGAGTTCGGCAGCGAGGAGCAGAAGAAGCGGTACATCCCGAAGGCGCTGACCGGCGAGGAGACCTGGTGCCAGGGCTACAGCGAGCCCGGCTCGGGCAGCGACCTCGCATCGTTGCAGTGCCAGGCGCGTCTCGACGGCGACGAGTGGGTGCTGAACGGTCAGAAGATCTGGACGAGCAATGCCCACCAGGCACAGATGATGTTCGGCCTGTTCCGCACCGAGCCCGATGCGAAGAAGCACGAGGGCATCTCGTACCTGCTCGTGCCGATGGACACGCCCGGGATCGACGTGCGGCCGCTCATCGAGCTGACCGGTGGCCACGAGTTCAACGAGGTCTTCTTCGATGACGTGCGGATCCCGGCGGGCAACATCGTCGGCGTGCGCGGGCAGGGCTGGCAGGTGTCGCGTGCGACGCTCGTGCACGAGCGCAACCTGATCGGCAACCCGAACATGATGCGCGAGACCTTCGACGACGTCGTCGAGCTCGCGCGCAAGACGATCCGCAACGGGCGCCCGGCGATCGAGGACTCTCACGTGCGGCAGAAGCTCGTCGAGATCGAGGGCTACGTGCGCTCCGCCGAGACCTCGAACATGCGTCAGTTCACTGCGACGGTACGCGGCGAGCCGCTCAAGGTCATGCGGACGATGATGATGAACAAGCTCTACTCGACCGACACGGTGCAGCGGATCCAGGGCGCGGCCTATGACCTGCTCGGCGCCGACGGGATGCTCGCGCCCGCACCCGAAGACCTCGAGGGCTGGGGGCGGACCATCACACCGACGGGATGGGTGCAGGCGTACCTCTTCTCGCTCGGCCCGGCGATCGCCGGTGGTGCGAGCAACATCCAGCTCAACATCATCGGCGAGCGCGGGTACGGGCTGCCGCGGGACCCGCGGCCGAAGCCGTCCTAGGGCGGGTCCCCACTCCGATCCATGCGCCGTTTCTCGCTCGCAGGCGGCTCCTGCGCCGCGACGAGCGGCGCCCACCTCGCCGCATCGCGTGGGGCCCCTGTCGCATTGGCTAGGCTCCGGTGACGACGAGCGATCGCGGGGCGCGTGCAGCGCCTGCGCCGGTCGCAGGGTGGCTCCGGATTCAAGACAGGGCCGGGCGGCGCCGATCATCGTCGAGTCCGCGTGTGTCCAGATGGGGCGATTCCAGCCTCGACGGAGCCCGCGCGGGCGTTGATGGCGGAGGCACCGTGGCCCCTGACCCCGAAGTCTGGAATCGAGCCGATTCGGACCGGCACTTCGTCGGGCTCGCGCGCAGCTTCCTCGCGGCGCCCACCGACGAGGTGCGCAGCATCATTCGCGACGGCGTGATGCGCTGCTGTGACTGGTCGCGCGCCGACCACGCGGCGCTCGTCGTCTCCCATACCGGGCTGGACGACGTCTGGTTCTCCTCCGACGAAACGAACGTCTGCGGTGAGCTGCTGGTGCAGCTCCTCGAAGAGGGGGACACCGGTCAGTTCGGCCCGCTAGCGAGACGGATCCGTGCGGGCGAGGACATCGTCCTCCGCAGCCTCGAAGATCTGCCCGACGATGCCGCGGACGATCGGCGCATCCTCGAAGACGCGAACGTCTGCTCGCTCGTGCTCATGCCGGTGGTCGACGGAGCGGGGCGCTGGCTCGGTTGTCTGGCGATGGCGGCGCTCGGCGCGCAGCGCGACTGGGAGACCGAGCTGGTCGGCCGCCTGCGGATCCTGACCGACACATGGGCGAGCATCGTCCAGCGTCAGCAGATCGACCTCGAGCTCGAGCGCAGCGATCTGCGCTTCGAGGCGCTGGTCCGGTTCAGCAACGACATCGTCTGCGAGTTCAACGATCGCGGCGAGCTCTTGTTCGCCAGTCGCAGCGCCGAGAGTCTGCTGGGCATCTCGCCCGAGGACGTGCTCGGAACGCGATACGTCGATCTGGTCCATCCGGACGACCGAGAGCGCGTGACGGAGACGCTCCGGCTCGATCCGATCCTCATCCACGAGTACGCCGTGCTGCGCATCCGGCGAAGCGATGGCGAGTATCTGTGGATGGAGGCGGAGGGCTCGAACTTCCCCGGCGTCGCCGGGCCGAAGCGGATCCTGGTGCTGCTGCGCGACATCACGCATCGCTACGAGCACCAGGCGCAGCTCGAAGAGCACCTCGCGATCGAGCGCGAGGTCACGCGGCTGTCTCGCGAGTTCGTCGGACTCGAGTCGGCGAGCCTCGCCGAGGCCTTCCGCAATGCCCTCGAGACGTCGGCGCGCATCGCGGGCTGTGACCAGAGCTACACCGTGATCACGATGCCCGATCTGAACGCGGGCGAGCCCGAGATCCGGGTGTGGACCCGGCCCGGCATCGAGTCCGAGGCGATGAGCGCGGAGGCGATCCGCGGGGCGCACGATCGCTGGTTCGGCCACAAGTTGAACCGGGGCGAGTCGATCGTGCTGCCGACCCTCGATGCGTTGCCCGAAGAGGCGAGCGCCGAGCGCGAGCGCCTCGAGGCACGGGGCATCCAGTCCTATCTGGGCCTGCCCCTCATGGACGGCAACCGTACGGTCGGCGTTCTCGGCTTCGTCGCGATCGAGCGCACGGTCGAGTGGAGCGACCATCAGCTGAACATGCTGCGCCTGGTAGCGGGACTCTTCGGTGCCGTGTTCCGCCGCGCACGCAGCGAGGCTCAGGTGCGGGAGCGCGAGGACCGGTTCCGCGTGCTCGCGGACCAGTCGCCCGACCCGATCATCGAGTTCTCGAGCAAGGGCAAGATCCTCTTTGCGAGTCGCGAGTTCCCGCAGCTGGTCGGAGACGCCGCCGACGACTGGATCGGGCGGCGCATCGTCGACCTGGTCGCGCCCGTCGAGCTCGGCCGGGTGGCCGATGTGCGCGAGCAGGCGTTGCGCGGCGGGCGTGTGCCTCCGGCGGTCTTCCAGGTGCGCCACAAGGACGGTACGCGTCGCTACCTCGAGGCGACTGTGCGAAGCCTCCGGACGGCGCGTGGCGAGCTGCACGGCATCGCCACGTTGCGCGACGTCACTGCCCGCCTCGAGACCGAGCGCACGCTCGAGCAACAGATCCTGCTCGAGCGTCAGATCGCGAACATCTCGCGGGACTTCATGACCAGCGACCCGGATCGTTTCGACGACGACGTGCGACGCAACGTCGCGCTCATCGCCGATCTCGCACGCGCCGACCACTGCGCGATCGTGTCGTTGACACGAGGTCGAGACGACGAACGATCCGAGCACTTCGAGTGGTTCAGTGACGCCATCCCCGACCCGAGGCGCCCCGATACCCGGCTGTGGCCCGAGAACTTCCCGCTGCTCGTCGAGACCCTGCTGCGCGGCGACCGCTTCAACATCGAGCGGCTGTCCCAGCTGCCGACGTCGGCGGCGCGTGAGCGGGAAGCGTTCGAGCGGTTCGGGGTGAAGAGCTTCCTCGCGATCCCCTTCATGGACGAGCAGCGGCTCTCGGGCGTGTTCGTGCTCGCGTCGCTGCGAGAGGAGGTGGAGTGGACCAGCAAGGACATGGCGATCCTGAACATCGCCAGCGACATCATCCACGGTGCGTTGGCGAGACGCCGCGCGGCCCGTGAGCTCGAGCGGAGCCAGCTGCAGCTCCTCCAGAGCCAGAAGATGGAGGCGGTCGGCACGCTCGCCGGTGGCATCGCCCACGACTTCAACAACCAGCTCGCGGTCATGCTCGGCAATGCACGCTTCGTGCTCGAGCGCCTGAACGATGGCGAGGAGCAGCGTGACGCAATGCTCGACCTCGAGCGCGCCGCGGAGCACTGCGTGCAGCTGACGCGTTCGCTGCTCGCCTTCTCGCGGCAGAGTGCCCTCGAGTCCCGCACGATCGCAGTCGGGCAGTGGCTCGACGACGTGGTCGAGCTCGTGGAGCCGTTGCTCCCTTCGAGCATCGAGCTCGACATCGAGGTCGAGCCCGATGCAGGCGCCGTTCGCGGAGACGAGACCCAGCTTCAGCAGGTCGTCGTGAACCTGCTGGTCAATGCGCGCGACTCGATGCCGCACGGGGGGCGCATCGTCATGCGGGCGCGGCGGCAGCACCTGTCGGGGGACCGCCTCGCGCTCCTCGGCATGGACTGCGCCGAGGTCGTCGAGCTGTCCGTCGAGGACACCGGCGTCGGCATGGACGAGGACGTGCTGGGCCGGATCTTCGAACCCTTCTTCACGACGAAGGCGCTGGGCGAGGGCACCGGACTGGGCCTCGCGACGGTCTACGGCATCGTTCAGCAATGCGGCGGTCACATCGAGGCCGAGAGCCGGGTCGGCGAGGGATCGACCTTCCGCGTGCAGCTGCCTCGCGTGAGGCCCACGCGTGACGCGGAGGCCCGGCTGCACGATTTTGCGGCCGTGCCGACCCGGAGCTTCGACACGGTGCTGCTCGTCGAGGACGAGCCCGCCGTGCGGCGCGTCGTGCGGCGGATGCTCGACACGCGCGCCAAGCGTGTGATCGAGGCACACGACGGTGACGAGGCGCTGGAGCTCGTGGGTGGGCGCCTCGACGAGATCGATCTGCTCGTGACCGACATGGTGATGCCGCGCATGGGCGGGCTCGCGCTCGCGCGCAAGATCGCCGAGACGCGGCCGGAGCTTCCGACGCTCTTCCTGAGCGGCTATTCCGACGACGATGTCGACTTCGAGAACGAGCCGGGGCAGCACCAGCGCTTCCTTCAGAAGCCGTTCACGCAGCGCGATCTCTCGCAGGCCCTCGAGTCGCTCCTCGAGTCGACTCGCTGAAGGCGCAGCTCGCTCCGACCGGCCTGTGCAGCGCGGTCGGTCGCAGATCCTCGCGTCTACCCGCCGCTCACTTCCTGGCTCGAATCGCGGGCACGGATCGTCGATGCGGCGATCAGCGCGATGATCGCAGCCACCGCACCGAGCCCGTATCCACGCAGGTAGGGCGCCGCGGTGGTCGCGTCCGCGCAGAGTGCCGTCAGGAAGCTGATTCCTGCGACGGCGCCCACCGAGCCCGCCATGCCGAGTGCCGAGCTGGCGATACCGAAGTGCGTCGAGGCCACGGCGTTGCCGACGATGGCCTGGATCGAGGGCTGCGAGAAACCGAAGCCCACGCCCGCCACCACGAGCCCGAAGGCCAGCGCAGCGAGCGAGCCGGGCCGTGACGTGTCGACCAGCGCGGCGGCGACGCAGAAGCCGATCATCGAAAGCGCGACGAGGGCGGTGCCGACCACGGCCGTGCGTCGCTCGCCGGCGCGCATCGCGATGCGCCCCGAGACGGGCGAAGCCAACGCGAAGGCCACGGGGCGGAAGAGCACGATGAACGAGGTCGTTGCGGCATTGAAGCCGAAGACCTGGATCAGCAGCAGCGGGCTGATGATGAACCCGCCCATGTAGGCGAAGTTCATCGCGAAGTTCACGGCCAGGGGCGACACGAAGTTTCGCTCGCGGAAGAACGCGAGGGGCAGGAGTGGATTCGGAGCCGCGCGCTCGACGCGCACGAAGAGCATGAGCGCCACCGGCATCGCCGCCAGCGCGAGCAGCACGCTCGGATGCCCGACGCCCCAGACGGGCGAGCGGTTGATCGCGAACGTCAGTGCGAATGCCGCCATCGCGAGGGTGAGCGCGCCGAGCCGATCGAGCGTGAGGGCGCTCCCGTGATCGCTCTCCTCGAGCACCTTCGCCGCATAGACGATCGCCGCGATGCTCAGCACGGCCTGGATCCCGAAGATGGGCCGCCAGCCGATCTGATCGACGAGCACGCCGCCCACCGCGAGGCCGAGCACCGGCGCGCCCGCGCTGACGAGGCTGACGTAGCCCATGGCGCGAACCCGTTCTCGCGGCGGATAGGCGTGAAAGAGCAATGCAGTCGATGCGGGCATGGTCGCCGTGCCGGCGAGCTGCCCCAGGCAGCGGAAGCCGATCAGGCTGGCCGCGTCCCACGCGAAGGCCGTCGCCGCGGCGGCTACGGCAGCGATGCAGAAGCCGATCAGATAGACGCGGCGATGGCCGTGCACGTCGCCCATGCGTCCGAGGACGGGCAGCGAGAGAGCCTGGGCGAGCATCGGCCCGGTCATGACCCAGGCGATCGTCGCGACGTCGGTGCCGAGGTCGTCCGCGATCGGCCGCAGGCTCACGCCGAGGATCGTGATCGTGAAGGTGCTCGCAAAGATGCCGACGAGGCACGCCCCGAGCACCCGTCGACGATCGCGATTCGAGGGAATTGCGCCCGACGGTCGGGTCGGAGGGAGAGCGGGGACGGTCGACACGGAGGGGTCTCGGGGCGCACGGGGTGGGGGACCGGTCGGTCCGGGGCCCCGGGGCGCCGCAGGCTAGTCGAGGGGCATGCGTGCGGCAATCGAGCCGAAGCACGCGTCCGCATCCTGCCGCCTCGGATCCCTGCATGGGCAGCCCACGCGCAACGCTCCGGCAATCCGAAGATTGCCGGTCGGTTGCGTCGGAATTTTGGGGTGCTGAGTCATTTTCGGCGCCACGTGAGATTGGAATCGGCCACATAGACAGAGAGCCGCGCGGGATCGGACCCACGAGGTCGGTTTCCAGACGATCCTGGGGCCCCTCGAGGCGAAGCGAACCGGCTCACTGGGAAGGGCGAAGGCGAGGAGTCCACGCGTTGCCCCGCAGTACCGACGCAAAGCTGTCCAGACCGGAAGCGTCGACCCGTCCGACCGGATCCTTGTCGGAGCTCAGTGATCACGAGCTCCTCGAAGGGTTGCGGGCGGGGAGCGAAGTCCACTTCAACACGCTCTATGACCGCTACTTCCAGCGGATCTACGCGTTCGTGCACTCCCGCATCCGCAATCACGCAGACGCCGAGGAGATCGTGCAGGAGACCTTCGTCACGGTCTTCCGTTCGATCGAGAACTACCGTGGCCAGGCGTCGCTGCTCTCGTGGATCTTCGGCATTGCGAAGAACCTCGCGAACAACTCGATCCGCAAGTACAAGACGCACGAGACCAGGCTCGGCGAGGTGCCACGCGAGTCGCTCGGGCCGCGGCCGGGCCTCACCTCCGGTACGCCGGAAGAGAACCTGCACCTGCGACGATTCACCGAGGCGCTGCGCAGCCAGCTGTCGGGCGTCTCGAAATGGCAGGCCGAGATCTTCGCCATGAGACACTTCGAGAACCTCTCCATTCCCGAGATCGCGCGACGCACCGATCGCACGAGTGACGCGATCCGGTCGAGTCTCTACCGCGTGAAGCGCATGGTCGTGGAAGCCGCCGAGCTCGGCCCCGGCTCGGGAGGGCTCGCGTGAAGCTGCCCGACCTGATGCTCTGGAGGCTCGGGCGGAGGCTCGGGCTGCGCGAGCCCACCTTGCGCCTGCCCGGGGGCATGACGCGCGAGGACCTCGAGGCGGCCCTCGACGATCTGCCCTCGGACGTCGACCCCGAAGAGCTCCTCGAGTTCGTCGAGGCCGACGGCGAGCCCGCCTGCCCGGTCTTTCGCGAGCGCCTGCGCGCGCTGCTCTGGGGCTGGGTCCGCCATGGCCACCCCACGGCCGCAGCCCGCCGCGCCCGTCACCATCTGAACTGAGACGGCGCCAGGGCGCTCTGAGGGCGCACCTGACGTCCCCGGGCGGATTCTTCCGCTCCCGGTTCAACCTCTGTCGCCCATCTGCCGATGACTTGCGTGTTCGAGAGCACATTCGAGAGCCCGCTCCGGGCTCGCGGAGGACACCCATGTCGACTGACGACGCGAAGCGGGAATCGACCGACGACGGCGCCGATTCGATCGGCGAGCGGTTCAACCAGCGCCTGGCTGAGGAGCTGCTCGAGGCAGCCTTCGCCTCTGCGGGCCACATGGCGGGTGCGCCGCGCTCGATCGGCGTGATCGAGATCGGCGCCCGGGACGGCCGCGACGTCGCTCCGCTGCTCGGGCACCTCGGCCCCGACCTGACTCTGCGCATTCGCCAGAGCCTGCCGCGAGATGCGCGCCTCGTCTTCGCTCACGGCGCGCGCTTCGTGATGGCGCTGCCCGGCGACCCGCTGCTCGAAGCGCTGCTGATCGTGGACCGCGTGCGCGATGCCCTCGAGCGGGAGACCTGGCGCGTCGACGGTGAGCCCGTCGAGCTCGTGTTCGAGGCCGGCGTGTCGACCTGGCGCGGAGCGGATGAGCCGCTGACCGAGACCCTCGAAGCCGCCGTGCGTTCGCTCGTGCAGGCGCGCAGTCTGGCGATCCGCCGCCACGATGCAGCGGCAGCGCCGTCGCCGGCCGAAGCGGATGGTCCGGGGACCGGGCGCCCGGGTGCTTCGGCCTGGTCGAAGGCGACGTACTCGGAGACCTGAGCGCGAAGCCAGGCGCTACGCTCGCTCCCTGCGACGAGGCCGGCCCCGAGCCGACCGTGCTGCGTCGCCGAGGGGGGGGCGATGCGTCTTCAGGACCTGCTTCGGGTCGCGTGTGTGGTCGCGCTCGCGGCCGCGATCGGTTGCGGATCACGAGAGCCGCTCGACTACGACGGGCCTGTCGCCGAGTGGCCCGAGGTCGGGGGCGACAAGGGCGGTCTCAAGTACTCGCCCCTCACCCAGATCACGCCCGAGAACATCGACTCGCTCGAGGTGGCCTGGATCCACCGTCACGGCGACGTCTCGGACGGCAGTGGCGATGCGAAGCGCACCGCGTTCCAGGCCACGCCCATCGTCGTCGACGATCACCTCTACCTCTGCACCGGCTTCAATCGCGTCGTCGCCCTCGATCCCGAGACCGGCGAGGAGCGCTGGAGCTTCGACCCCGAGCTGAAGTCGCGCGGGGGCGAGGGGCCCTACCCGCTGACGTGCCGGGGCGTGGCCTTCTGGGACGGCAGCGACCCGATCGGAGGAGAGGCGGCCTCGAGCGCGAGCGAGGGCGACTGCGCGACCCGCGTCTTCACGGGCACCCGCGACTCGGAGCTGATCGCGGTCGACGGCCGCACGGGTCGACCCTGCGCCGACTTCGGTGAGAGCGGCCGCGTGGCGTTGCGCGAAGGCATCGGCCCGGCGCCCGCGTGGGAGTACTACCCGACCTCGGCGCCGATCGTCGTGGGGGATGTCGTGGTGATCGGCGCGCTCGTCGCCGACAACCTGCGCGTCGACGCGCCGAGCGGGGTCGTGCGGGCGTTCGACGTGCGCACCGGTCGCCTTCGCTGGGCATGGGACCCGGTGCCGCCCGACTGGCCCCATCGCAATCGCGACGGCGCGCCGGTCTACACCGCCGGCACCCCGAACGTGTGGGCGCCGATCTCCGCCGACACTGCGCGCGGGCTCGTCTTCGTGCCCACCGGCAATCCCTCACCCGATCTCTATGGCGGCGCGCGCGACGGCATCGACTTCTACGGCAGCTCGGTGGTCGCACTCGATGCGACGACCGGCGACGTCGTGTGGCACTTCCAGACCGTGCACCACGACCTGTGGGACTACGACGTCGCCTCGCAGCCGCTGCTCTTCGAGATCGACGGCGTGGGCGCCGGGCGCCCGGGCGTCGCTCAGGCCACCAAGATGGGCCACGTGTTCCTGCTCGATCGGGAGACGGGAGCGCCGCTCTACCCCGTCGAGGAGCGTCCGGTTCCGCAGGCCGGCGCCGTGCCCGGCGAGACGCTCTCGCCGACGCAGCCCTTCCCGGTGCATCCCCCACCGCTCCACCCGGCGACGCTCACGCCCGACGACGCCTGGGGCTTCACGCCCTTCGATCGCGCCGATTGCGTGGAGATCATCGCGGGCTACCGCAGCGACGGCATCTTCACGCCGCCCTCGCTCGAGGGCTCCATCCAATACCCGGGCTCGGCCGGCGGCGCGAACTGGGGCGGTGTCGCCGTCGACCCCGCACGCAAGCTTCTCTTCGTGAACCAGAGCCGGATGCCCATGGTCACGACGTTGATCCCCCGCGCCGAGATGAAGGGGCTCGACCCGAACAGCGTCGTGTATCCCGATGAGATCTATCCGATGGACGGCGTGCCCTATGGCGTGAAGCGCGGGCCGCTGCTCTCGGGCTGGGGCGCGCCGTGCGTGCCGCCGCCGTGGGGGACGCTCACGGCCGTCGACCTCGAGAAGGGGGAGGTCGTGTGGGAGTCGACGCTCGGGACCACGCGCGATCAGGCGCCGTGGCCCCTCTGGTTCGATCGTGGCTCGCCGAACCTCGGCGGCGCGATCGCGACGGCGAGCGGGCTCGTCTTCATCGGTGCGACCACCGACAAGTTCATCCGCGCGTTCTCGTCCGAGACGGGCGAGGAGATCTGGAACGCGCGGCTGCCCTACACCGCGAACTCGACGCCCGTGACGTATCGGCTGGGGCCGGACAAGCGCCAGTACCTGGTCGTGCCCGCCGGCGGCCACGGCTGGTCGGAGCCCGGCGACGCGACGATCGCGTTCGCGCTGCCCGAGTAGGCTCCTAGGTGGGCTCGGCTGCCGCGAAGCGGGCGAGCGCGTGCTCGAGCGGAACGACCGCGGTGTCGGCCGCCTCGATCGCCGCGACCAGCCAGCCCGGCCGGTTGCGCGCACACACGGCGATCGGCTGGTCGATCGGCGCGAACTGCTCGGCCTGGCGCACGTAGGCCACGGCGTAGTCCGCAGGGCGAAGATCCTGGGCCAGCTCGGCGAGCGCGAAGGGGTCGGGCGGACCGCTCGCGTGCGGGTCGGCATGCACGACGTGCGGGCTCGGCGGGCTCGCGCCCCCGCCTGCGAGCCCCGGCCCGTCGCAGAGAATCGCGCCGTGCACCTCGCGCGCCCGCGCGCCGGCGAGCAGCAGCGCGACGTATGCGCCGAGCCCGCGGCCACAGAGCGTGAGCGGGCCGAGATGCGCGAGCGCGGCATCGGCGTCGCCCATCAGCACCTCCGCCGTGTAGCCCCCTCCGCTCGGGACGTCAGAGAGGCCGTGGCCGGTGAAGTCGAGTGCGTGGATCTCACCCGGCCACGCCTCGAAGACCGGGGCGAGGGTCGCGAGGCTGCGCTCGCCGAGGCCGTGCAACAGCAGAAGCGGCCGCGCATCCGGCGGCGCGTCGTCACGGCGCGCGCGCATCGAATGCAGCGACAGCCGCACCTTCGCGTGCACGATCCACTCGACGCGATCCGTGCTCACCGCGCGATGCCTCGTCGATCGGCTCCGGGCATCACGCCGCGATGAATTCCAGCACGAGGTCGACGACCTCGCGCGGCTTCTCGATGTGGACGAAGTGCCCGCTGTCCTCGAAGGACACGATGCGGGCGTGCGCCGGCAGGTAGGGCTCGAGGTCGGCGGGCTTCGTCTCCCAGCCCATCGTCTCGGGGATGCACGCGAGGATGCCGAGCAGCGGCGGCGTGAGCCCGGGCAGCCGTTCGAGCTCCCAGGTCGGGCGCCAGGGGCCGAAGCCGCCGAAGCGCATGCTCGGGTCGATCTTCCAGCGCCAGCCGTCGGCGTCGCAGCGCGCGCCCTGGGTCACGAGGAAGCAGAGCCACTCGTGGCTGAGTCGCGGGTTCATGCGCGCGCGCCGGCGCGCGAGCGACTCGATGTCGTCGGGCCGCCGCACCTTGCCGGCGCTGCGGCGGCGATGGTCGAGCCAGCTGCGCAGCTCGCCGTCCAGGAGCTTCGAGCGTTCGTGATCCGACACGTCGGGGCGGCGGCTGCGCGACGGCATGCCATCGACGTTGACGAGATGCGATACGCGATGGGGCAGGGCCTGGGCGAGCTGCGTGAGCAGCGAGCCCCCCTTCGAGTGGCCGACGAACACGACCGGCTCGTGGCTGACCGAGTCGAGCACCGCCGCGGCATCGCGAAGATCGGCGCCCCAGGAGTACAGCGCCGCGTGATCGGAGTCGCCGTGGCCGCGCTGGTCCCACGACACGACCCGATACCCGGCGTCAGCGAGCAGCGGCGCGAAGACGCTGAACGTCGCTGCGAAGTCGAAGCCGCCGTGGGCGAGGACGATCGGTGGAGCATCGGGGTCACCCCACTCGTGCACGGAGATGTCGACCCCGTGGCTCGAGACCATGCGCCTTCGATCGGCGAGGCGTGCGCCGGGGTAGGCGATCCAGCGCTCGGCGTCGTCGCCGGTGGGGCTCGCGTCCGTGGCCTCGCTCATGCCGTCGCCCCTCATTCGCGATACACGTCGGGCTCGACGTAGATCGTGCAGCGGACGTCCACCGATTCGCGCACCCGCGCTTCGACGGCATCGATGGCCGAGGCCAGGCTCGCGAAGTCGTCGAGCTCCGCGAATTCGATCTTCGCCACCACGAGGATGTGCTCGGGGCCGAGGTGCAGGGTGCGGAGATGGATGATGCGCTCCACCTCGTCGCCGGACTCGATGGCCGCGCGGACCGCGGCCTCCGCGGCCGGATCGGCGGCCTCGCCGATCAGCAGGCTCTTCATCTCGATGGCGAGCACGACTGCAATGGCGCCGAGCAGGAGACCGATGCTGATGCTGCCGACGGCGTCGAAGCGCCCTTCGCCGGTCACGGCGGCGAGGCTCACGCCCACGAGCGCGATGACCAGACCGATGAGCGCGCCGAGATCCTCGAGCAGCACGACGGGCAGCTCGGGGCTCTTCGACTGCCGGATGTAGTCCCACCAGCTGCGCCTGCCCTTGACCGGGCGTGCCTCGACGACGGCGGTCCGGAACGAGAAGCCCTCGAGGCCGATGCCGACCAGGAGGATCGTGATTGCGACCCAGGGCCTCGTCAGCTGCTCGGGATGCAGCAGCTTGTGCGTGCCTTCGTAGAGTGCGAAGAGCGAGCCGAGGGTGAAGATGACGAGCGAGACGACGAACGACCAGAAGTAGCGCTCGCGGCCGTAGCCGAACGGATGCTCGGACGTGGGTGCTCGCGTCGCCGCGGCGCCGCCCCATAGCAGCAGTGCCTGGTTGCCCGAGTCGGCCACGGAGTGGACGCCCTCGGCGAGCATCGACGATGCGCCGGTGATGAACCAGCCGACGAACTTGGCCACGGCGAGTCCCAGGTTTGCGAAGAGTGCTGCGAAGATCGCCTTGCGGTTTCCGCTCGCCATGGATCTCCCGGAGTCTGTTGGGGCGTGCACCCCGAGCACGCGTCACTCGGGTGTGAGTCGCGCCAGGGTAGGGATTCGCGCTTTCGGTCGACAGGGGCGCCACGCTTGCCCGTTCACTGCGCCACTCGATCGCGGGAGCCACACTTGCCCGTTCATTGCGCCACTCGATCGCGGGCGCCACGCATGCGCGTGCCCGCCCACGCGATGACGCCGCTCACGCACGCCGACATCGGGATCCACCACGGCCACGCGACGATGGTGCGCTCGAGCAGTAACGGTTGAAGAAAGAGCAGCGCGCCGAGCACGGCGCCTGCCGCGAGTCCCGACAGCGTGGCGCGTGCGTAGCCCTCATCCGGCCGGATCCACGCGACGACGAAGACGCCGAGCAGGCCGCCGTACAGGATCGACATCGCCGACAAGGCGAACTGCACGAGGTCGAGCGGCGGTGCCCCGTCGCTCGCCGATGACTGCAGCGCGCCCCAATAGGCGGACATCGCCCACGCCGCGGCCATGAGCAGCACGGTGAAGACGACGCTGGCTCGGCGCAGGCGCCGCTCTGGATGGGCGTCGCTGCCGCGGGGCGCGATGTCGGTCACCCATGTCGTGGCGAGCGCGCAAATCGCCGAGTCGAGGCTCGACATCGCGGCGGCGAAGAGCCCCGCGAAGACCAGGGCGCGCAGGCCCGGCGGGAGCAGATCGCGCGCCACCGTCGGCACGAGGCGCTCGCTCGCAGCGATCTCTGGCAGGGCGCCGGTCGAGTGGGCGTAGGCGAGCAGCGTGCCGACGGAGAGGAAGAGGGCGGTGATCGGAAAGTTCAGCCAGCCCGAGCGCTGCAGCGCTGCGCCGCCGCTCCGACCGTCCTTCGCGGTCAGCAGCCGCTGCACCATGTCCTGATCGGTGCCGTGGGTGGCGAGGGTCAGGGCGAAGCCGCCGAAGAGCGCCGTCCCGAACGCGCGCGGATCGCCGAGGCTGAGGAGCGGCGCCGCATGGAAGACGCGCATGCGATCTTCGGCGAGCGCCCATCGCAGCAGCGCGCCGGCGTCGAGGTCGAGTGTGACGATCAGGCCGGCGAAGAGCGCGGCGATCGCAACCAGGAAGATCGCGCCCTGCAACACGTCGGTGCGGATCACCGCCCGGATGCCGCCGCGCACCGTATAGGCGCCGGCCACGACCCCGGTCACGACGATGGCGAAGCCGCTCGAGAGGCCGGCGAGCACCGCGACGGCCTGGGCCGCGATGAAGAGCCGAGCCCCCGAGGCGAGCACCCGGCCGGCGACGAACGTCAGCGCGACGACGCGCTCGGTGGTCTCGCCGTCACGTGCGCCGAAGAGCTCGTACACGGTGGTGAAGCGGCGCCGGTGATACAGGGGCACCAGATGACGCCCGAGCACGAGCTTCGCCAGCAGGGCGCCGACGGCCAGCTGCAGGTAGGACCAGTCGCCGACGAAGGCGGCCTGGGGAACACCGATGAAGGTTGCCGCGGAGAGCTCGGTGGCGATCATGGAGCAGAGCACGGACCAGCCCGGCATCGATCTGCCGGCGAGCGCGAGCTCGTCGCCGGTGGCGCGTCGGCCTCCGGTCCGCAGGCCCAGCCAGAGGAGCCCCGCCGCGTACGCGAGCAGAACGGTGACGTCGAGGCCGTGCATCGAGGCGGGACCTCTTCAATTCGGCGGGAAGTGCGCCGGCGCGGGCTCGCTCGAGCCGCCGACGCATCCACCCCTTCGGGATCCTTCGGGGGGCGTGCGAAAGGTACTTGGCAATTGGCTCGTGACGAAGGAAAATCGAAAGGGTCACGACTCGCCGACCGCCGCAAGGGGCCGACCGCCGCGCTCGGAGCAGATGGGACCATCCGGTGCAGTCGTAGCGGTGACTCGGTCTCGAGATCAGACCAGGGGCCAGGCGGGTCCGGCGAGCGAATTGCGCTCGTGGATCGAGGGGAGTGGTCCGGATGCAGGACGCCCCTCGGTCGAAGCCGGCGAGTCAAGGCGAACGCGTGGGCAATGGGGCGACCGGCGAGAGCCGGTCGAGCGCGCGGGGGGACCCCGAGCAGGAGGGATCGGCCATGAAGAATCACATGAACGAGATCCGTTCGTCCGTCGTGGGCCGCGAGGAGGAGGAGTACTTCGACTCCGGCCGCAAGCGGCGCCGCCGCAAGTTCGACCGTCATCTGCTCTCGGAGCCGGTGGCCGTGCTCTCGACGCGGGCGCCGATCGTGCTCTCGGAGTCGACGACCATCAGCGACGCGATGGCGGCCATGCAGCGACAGCGCCGCGGCTGCGTGCTCGTCACCGAGAACGGGACGCCGTCGTCGCCGCTGAGGGGCATCTTCACCGAGCGCGACGTGCTTCAGCGCGTGATCGACGGCGGCCGGAACCCGGCCCAGGTCGAGCTCGGCGAGGTGATGACCCGCGACCCCGAGGCGCTGACCTGTGAGGCCAAGGTCTCGTGGGTGCTCAACATGATGTCGGTCGGCGGCTTTCGCCACGTGCCGATCGTGAACCCGAGCGGGAGTCCCGCTGCGGTCGTGTCGGTGCGGGACATCGTCGAGTACCTGGTCGCCTCGTTCCCCGAGGAGATCCTGAACCTGCCGCCGGAGTTCGTGCAGCGGAAGGCGGTATCGCGAGAGGGCGCCTGAGCCGGCGATCTTCCGCCACCGCCTTCGCGGCTACTTGGCCGGGGGCGTCTCCGTTTCGGACGGTGGCGCCAGCGCGGTCGTGCCCGCCGGGCTCCCGGCGCCGATGCTCCACTCG
>CAYYSY010000272.1:0-4736 GCA_964474355.1 uncultured Spirochaetaceae bacterium
GCGGTCTTCTCGAGCGCGGCCTGTGCGAGGCCGCAAGCGCGGCCGCCGGTCTGGAGTCGACCCGCCGCGAAGCCCGCCATCTGGAGGTAGAAGCCGCGCCCGACCTGCTCGTCGCCACCGACGACATTCTCGGCGGGGATCAGGTAGTCCTCGAAGTTGAGCGTGAACGAATGCATGCCGCGATAGCCCGGTGTGGCGTCTGCCTTGCCCACCATGCGTCCGCCGCCGGCTTGCTTCATCTCGAATTCGTGTCCGTCGAAGCGGTCTTTCGGGACGATCAGCAGCGACAGCCCCTTGGCACCCTTCGAGAGGTCCGGGTCGGTGCGCGCGAGCAGCGCGAGCACATTGGCGCGGCCGGCGAACGTGCACCACGCCTTCGGGCCGTTGATCACCCAGCCGTCCTGGCCGTCGACCGTGGCGCGCTCGGCGCGGCACTTGACCCCGGCGACGTCGCTGCCGATGTCCGGCTCGGTCACCGACACCGCGGCCATCACCTCGCCGCTCGCGAGCTTCGGCAGCCAGTACTGCTTCTGCTCCTCGCTGCCGCCCCCCATGAGCGCCTTGGTCAGGATCTCGGGCCGCGTGATGAGCGAGCCCGCCGCGGCGAGCGAGGCGCGCGAGAGCTCCTCGGTGGTGAGGATCATCGCGAGGTTGCCCATCTCGACCCCGCCGTACTCCTCGGGGATCGAGAGGCCGAAGAAGCCGAGCTCGGCCATGCCGCTGATGAACGACTCCGGCACGATGTCGTCGCTGCGGTGGATGTGCTCGGCGTGCGGGAAGACCTCGTTCATCGCGTACTCGCGGACCTGCTCGCGGACCTGCTCGTGCATCTCGTCGAGCGGCATGTCGTTGGCGCCGCGGGTCTCGAGCACGTGGACGCCGATCTCGCGCATCAGCCCCTCGCTCGTCGCCGCGCGCAGCAGCTTGCGGACGTCGGCGGGGAACGTCTTCTCGATCGCCTCGTCGCCGATGCCGAGCTCTTCGACGATGGCCGAGATCCGCTCGCGCAGGCTCCAGACGAGATCACCCACGGCGGCGACGGCCAGGCGCTCGATCTGCGGGTTGCTTCGGCCCTCGGCCACGACCTCGGCGTGCTGGGTGAGCACCTCGTGGGCGGCAGCGGCCTCGGTGGCGGCGTAGGCGACGCGCTCGGTCACGATCTGGTGGTCGTCGATCTTCTTGCCACCGTCGGTCAGGCTCTTCGCGGCGGCGAGCGCCTCCTCGAGCAGGTTCGTGGCGGCGACGAGCAGCGCCTGGGTGTCTTCGGGGGTGGGGTGCGCGGCGGACATTTCGTCTTCCTCGGTCGGGGCCTGCGTGGGCCGGGTCTGTCGGACATGCGCGGAGGCGGGCGATCGAGCCGTCCCGCGTGCTGACGGAGCGCGCCGGGGCGCGACGGAGGCGCTTGCCGGGCCGCGCAGTCTAGCGTCGCAACGGCTGATTTGCCTGCGAATCCGGGGGTGTACAGATCGCTGCATCAGGCTGGCAGGGCGACCGGGGCGACCCGGAGTCAGCTGGGAGGCGATCCGCTCAGCGCCCCGCTCAGAGCCAGGCGGCGACCTGCTCGACGAGCGCGCTGCTCCCGAAGACGAGGTCGATCTTCGTCTTCCCGTCCTTCTCACGGTCGCGGCGCACACATGCGCCGCCGGCCTCGGTCACCAGGATCTCGGTGGCGGCGGCGTCCCAGGGGTTGAGGTCGCAATCGACCATCAGGTCGACGCCGCCCGCGAGCACCTGGGCGTGCCCGAACGCATCGGTGTAGCCGCGCACGAGCGGCGCCTCGCGCGTCAGCCGCTCGTAGATCGGCCGCACCCCCGCCCACTCGAAGCAGATCGGGTCCCCGAGCGAGACGATCGAGCGCGAGAGGTCGGTCTGCTCCGAGCAGCGCACGGTCTGGCCGTTGCGCGTGACACCGCCGCCCTTGCGCCCGGCGAAGCGCTCGTCGAGCGCGGGCAGATCGATCAGCCCGACGGTCGAGCCGCCGCCGTCGACGAGCGCGATGAGCGTGCCGAAGAGCGGAATGCCCCTCGCGAAGCTGATCGTTCCGTCGATCGGGTCGACGATCCAGCTCGGTCCGTCGCCCGATGCGTCGTCGCCGCCGTACTCCTCGCCGAGGATCCCGTAGTCGGGGTGCGCTGCCTGCAGCACGGCGCGGATCGCACGCTCCGCGGCGCGGTCGGCCTCGGTGACGGGCGAGCCGTCCTGCTTCCACTCGACGGCGACGTCGCGGAAGCGGGGGAGGATCTCCTCGCGCGCGCGGTCGCTGGCGGTGCAGGCCGAGGCGAGAGCGGCGTCGAGCTCGGCTTCGGAGAGCCGGCTCATCGCAGCGCGTCCAGAGGCGCTTCGACGATGTCGTAGTCGGCCTCGGCCGGGAGGGTCAGCATCGGCACGCCGTCGTCGTTCTTCCGCACAGTGGGCAGCACGGTGACGATGGGCTTCGCCTGCGCTGCGGTCATGGCGTCGGCGACCTTCGTGCATCGGCCGAGCTTTCGCAGATTCACGAGCGTCGGGAAGATGATCGTCCGCTCGCCCTTCGCCTCGGCGTCGACGGCGCCATCGACGGTGGTCCAGACCGAGTCGACCGACTCGTGGCCATCGTGCAGGGCGAGCTGGTCGGCGGGCGCCTTCGCGAGATAGAAGTGGGTGTCGAAGCGCTTGGGCATGAAGACCGGCGTGATCCAGTGGGCGAAGTGGACGAGCTCGTCGCAGGCGAGCCGCAGGTTCTCCTCGCGCACGAACTCGAGCAGGGTGCGGTCGCCCGAGTGAAGGGCGTTCCGCCAGCCGGTCTCGAGCTTGCTCAGGCGGTCGCCGCCGACCAGCTCGCACTCGCCCTCGTCGCGGGCCAGCAGCACGCCGGCCTCCTCGAACGTCTCGCGGATGCCGCACGCGCGGATCGAAAGCTCGACGTCGTCGAGGTCGCCGGCACCGTCGCAGTGATCGCGCAGCTCCTTCGAGGCATCGGCCGGGTCGGCCTTGCCGCCGGGAAAGACGAGCGCGCCGGTGGCGAAGTCGATCTGGTGGTGCCGCTGCACCATGAAGACCTCCATGGCGGGCTTCGCCTCGCGCAGCAGCAGGATGGTCGCGGAGGGGACGGGCTCAGGGGGTGTCTCGGACATGGAGTGGGCTCTCTCGGGCGTGTGTGTCCAGGGGATGCGTGCTGCGCGTCAGGCGCTCGCGCGGGCGGCCGCGACGCCGAGGTCGGCGAGCTCGCGCAGGCGTTCGAAGCTGTAGATCCCGGTGGCGTGGCCGTCGCTCCAGTCGATCTGGATCGCGTAGCGCCCCACCGACTGGATCTGCACCGGGTGGATGTCCTCGGGGACGGTGTCGGGATCGAGCAGGTTCGCACCGGTCCACTCGTCGACGCAATGGGCGCAGGCGCAGGCGATTCGGAGCGCGCGGACCGGGTAGTCGAAGGACGCTCCGTCGGCCCAGTCGATCCGCAGGGCGGTCGGGCCAGCCTGCTCGATGCGGGTCGGTGTGGTGTTCGGGCTCGCACCCACGGGATCGGCCATCGGGAGAGCATACCGGCTTCGTCACGGCGGGTGGGCGGACGGCCCCGCATGTGTCGGCGTCCTGCTAAGGTCCCGCGCCATGACGAAGGCGGACGACGCGATTGCGATTCTCGGCGGCACCGGAGACCAGGGACTGGGCCTTGCGCTGCGGTTCGCCAAGGCGGGCAGGAAGGTGGTCATCGGCTCGCGCAAGGCCGAGAAGGCCCTGCACGCCGTCGAAGAGGTGAAGGCGGCGGTGCCCGGCGCCGACGTCGAGGGCTACGAGAACCCCGAGGCCACCACGAAGACCTCGCTGGTCATCCTCTCGGTGCCCTTCGAGCACACGGCGGGCACGGTGAAGTCGATCAAGGACTCGCTCGAGCCGGGCGACGTGCTGGTCTCGATGGCGGTGCCGCTCGCCACGGCCATCGGCGACGGACCCATGCGCACCGTCGGCATCTGGCAGGGCTCGGCGGCCGAGCTGGTGCAGTCGCTCGTGCCGGCGGGCGTCGACGTGGTGTCGGCGTTCCAGAACGTGTCGGCGCATCGTCTGCGCGAGCTAGACCACGACGTCGAGTGCGACGTCATCATCTCGGGCAAGAAGGCGGCGCGCGAGCGGGTCGAGCCGCTCTGCGATCTCGTCCCCGGTCTTCGCGCGGTCAACGGCGGTCCGCTCGGCAATGCGCGCATCGTCGAGGAGATCACGGCGCTGCTCATCGGGCTGAACATCCGGTACAAGGCGCCCGAAGGCCTCGGCATCCGGCTGACCGGGCTGCCCGAGTAGGGCGCCACTCGTCGGCCCAGCGTGCTGCCGGAGCAGGACGCCATGCCGTGTCGGGTCGTGCTGTCCGAGGTCGGGCGTGCGCCACGGCCGACCGGGCCTGATCCCGCACACGTCGCAGACCCATCATTCATCGGCATCTCGTGCGCACGACGTGCGCAGGCGTCGGCTCGCCGAGTCGAACGGCGGTTGCCGCGCGGTGTCGGCTGGATCGGGCGTGCAGCACGAGGGGTTGTGGTCCCACCCACGCTGCACCACGACATTTTGTGAGATTCATGCTTGACGGGGCCTTCGTGTGAGGGCACTTTGAGTCGCACGGGGATGTGATGTTCCTCCTGTAGCCTGGGGGGGTCGCAACTTGGCGGTTGCGGGGAGGAACGCGAGCTCGAGTCGGGGTGGAGTCGCGAGTCACCGGGGCCTCGGGTCCCGATCTCTCACGAAATCAGTGCCCTGCTCAGTTCGGGGGC
>CAYYSY010000273.1:0-11665 GCA_964474355.1 uncultured Spirochaetaceae bacterium
GTCGCGGGAGTGATCGGGTAACCCGCGAAAAAGGTGCAGCCGCCGAGCAAGGCCCCGTAGGCGCAGGCGACGTCTCCCTGAGTGAAGGACTCGGTCCCGCCGATCGCGCGGACGATCGAAGAGCGAAGCGAAGAGCAGCAAAAGCGAAGAGAAGCAGAAGAGTCGGGGAAGGAGCGCGCGAGAATGGAGTCACGCCGCATCGTCCTGGCGGTCACCGGCGGAATCGCCGCCTACAAGGCGCCGGATCTGCTGCGCCAGCTCAAGAAGGCCGGCCACGAGGTCCGATGCGTCCTGACCCGCTCGGCCTCCGAGTTCGTGAGCCCCCTCGTGCTCCAGACGCTCTCCGGACAGCCCGTTCGCCAGAACCTCTTCGATCCGGCAGAGGAGGGCGAGATCGACCACATCGGCCTCGCGGACTGGGCCGAGCTCGTGATCGTGGCCCCCGCGACCGCCGACCTGCTCGCCCGCATGGTCCACGGCCGCGCCGACGATCTCGTGACGGCCGTTCTGCTCGCGACCCGGGCGCCGGTGCTCGTCGCGCCCGCCATGAACGTGAACATGTGGTCGCATCCGGCGACGCACGCCAACGTCGCCGTGCTCGCCGAGCGCGGCGTGCTGCGGGTCGGACCCGAGGCGGGAGAGCTCGCTTGCGGCTGGGAGGGCCTGGGGCGCATGGCCGAGCCGACCGCCATCGTCGCCGCAGCCGAGACCGCGTTGACGCCCAAGGGCCTCGTTGGGGAGACGGTCGTCGTGACCGCCGGCGGCACAGCCGAGCCGATCGACGCCGTACGCAGCGTGACCAACCGGTCGACGGGCAAGATGGGCTTCGCCATCGCCGAGGAGGCTATCCGGCGCGGCGCTCGAGTGACGCTCGTGGTCGGGCCGACCGTAGGGATCGAAACGCCGCCTGGCGTCGAGCGCATCGACGTCGGGACCGCCGCGCAGATGCGGGACGCAGTGCTCGCCGAGCTCCCGGCCGCGACCATCGTCATCAAGGCCGCCGCCGTCGCGGATTTTCGTCCGGCGCGCGCCGAGGAGCGCAAGATAAAGAAGGAGGCCCTCGAGGAGGGCAGCGGCCTGCACCTCGAGCTCGTGCCGACCGTCGACATCCTGCGCGAGGTCTGTGCCTCGAAAGGCGAGCGCATCGTGGTGGGCTTCGCGGCCGAGAGCCACGACGTCGTGGGCGCGGCGAAGCGCAAGATCGCGCGGAAGGGCTGCGACCTGCTCGTAGCCAATGACATCTCGAGAACCGATGCCGGCTTCGGCACCGACGACAACGCCGTGCTGTTCGTGACGCCTGGAGGCGAGGTCGAGGAGCTGCCGTTGCTGCCCAAGCGCGAGGTGGCTGCTCAGCTCTTCGACCGCATCGAGAAGCTGGCCCGGGAGCGCCGTACATGAGATCAGCCCTGAAGAGAGGACCGGCCCTCGTGGTGCTGGCGTGCGCGCTGCTCCTCGCGACGTCGACCCACGCAGCCCACGTCAACATCGTGACAATCGACGGCGGCATCAACGCCGCCGTGGCCGACTTCATCGACGAGTCGATCACGAAGAGCGAAGAAGACGGCGCGGCGCTGCTCTTGATCGAGATGGACACGCCGGGCGGTGTGCTGCAGGCGACCCAGGACATCATCCAGTCGATGCTGAACGCCCGGGTGCCCACGGCCGTGTACGTGACGCCTCGCGGCGCCTGGGCGGGCTCGGCCGGGGTCTTCATCACCATGGCGGCCAACGTGGCTGCGATGTCGCCGGGCAGCAGCATCGGAGCAGCACACCCGGTGTTCAGCGGCGGCGGTGAAGAGGGCAACAAGGAAGGCGAAGGCCGCAACTACATGATGGAGAAGGTCGAGAACATGTCGATCGCCTACATCGAGTCGGTGGCCAGACAGCGCAATCGCAACGTCGAGTGGGCGGCCGAGGCCGTCCGCAACTCCGTCGCCATCGGCCCCGAAGAGGCCGTCGAGCTGAACGTCGTGGATCTCGTCGCGAAGAACCGCGCGGAGCTGCTCGCGGCCATCGACGGACGCGTCGTCGACGTCGACGGCGAGGACTGGGAGCTCTCGCTCGCGGCCGCCGAGGTGCGCATGATGGAGATGTCGACGCTCCAGGCGATCTTCAACTTCATCGGCGATCCGAACATCGTGGCGATCCTGATCTTCGCAGGCCTCGCCGGGCTCTACATCGAGTTCCAGAACCCGGGGCTGATCCTTCCCGGCGTGACCGGGCTCGTGTGCCTGATCCTCGCTGGCTTCGCCATGCAGGTGCTGCCGTTCAACTGGGTCGGCGTGCTGCTCATCTTCCTGGGCATCGGCCTGCTCGTCGCGGAGATCTTCGTGACGAGCTTCGGCGTGCTGTTCACGGCGGGCATCGTGTGCTTCCTGGTCGGCGGCACGATGGTGTTCGACGTGCCCGAGATGTCCGATCTCACGATCGACTTCTGGGAGGTCCTGGTGCCGGTCGTCGTCGGGTTCGGCGGCTTCACCGGCCTGGTGGCCTACATGGTCGGGCGGAGCCTCATGCGCGGTCAGGTCGCCGGGGTCGACGAGATGATCGGTCTGGTCGGGCGGACGAGCACGGCCCTCGATCCGAAGGGCAAGATCTTCATTCGCGGCGAGTACTGGAACGTCGAAGCGGACGAGCCGGTCGACGCGGGCGAGCCCGTCGAGGTCGTTGCGGTGGATGGACTGCGGCTCCGGGTGCGTCGCGCCGTGGGCGTAGAGTGAGCATGGCTCCGGGTGCGTCGCGCCGCGGGCGCAGAGTGAGCATGGGACCGGGTGCGTCGCGCCGTGGGCGCAGAGTGACCGCGGCTGCCGATCGGACGCGCCGCGGGCGCAGAATGACCTTTTCGATACGATTCCGGCCGAGTCGGAATCCGCTGGGGGGGCGGGTGGCCCATGCGGCCATCACGGCTTCGCCCCCGGCGCCGACCAAGGGGGGTTGAGCACGTGATGACGTTTCCCATCATCCTGATCGGACTGGCGGCGGTGGTCTTCATCGCCGGTGTACGCGTCCTGCCCGAGTACGAGCGCGGCGTGGTCTTCCGCCTCGGCCGCTACACGGGAACGAAGAGCGCTGGCCTCAAGTGGATCATCCCCGGAGTCGACCGCATGGTCCGCATCGGCCTGCGCGAGGTCGTGATGGACGTGCCGTCCCAGGAGGTGATCACCCGGGACAACGTGTCGGTCAGGGTGAATGCGGTGCTCTACTTCCGCGTGCTGCATCCGGACAAGGCCGTGATCCAGGTCGAGAACTATCTGTTCGGTACGTCGCAGCTCGCGCAGACCACGCTGCGCAGCGTGTGCGGCCAGGCCGAGCTCGACACGCTGCTCGCCGAGCGCGACAGCATCAACCAGCAGCTCCAGGAGATCATCGACCAGCAGACCGAGCCCTGGGGCGTCAAGGTGCGCGCGGTCGAGGTCAAGCAGATCGACCTGCCGCAGGAGATGCAGCGGGTCATGGCGAAGCAGGCCGAGGCCGAGCGCGAGAAGCGCGCCAAGGTCACGCTGGCCGAGGGCGAGGTGCTCGCCGCCCAGCGCATCGCGGACGCGGCCGGGATCCTGTCGAGCCAGAGCGCGGGCCTCCAGCTGCGCTACCTGCAGACCCTCGCGGAGGTTGCCGGTACCAACAGCTCGACGACGATCTTCCCGTTCCCCATCGACCTGTTCAAGCCGTGGATCGAGAAGCTGTCGGGTGGAGACAGTGCGCCGCCGACGCCCGTGACCACGACGAAGCCGAAGCTGGAGGTCTAGGTGGCCGAAGGCGAGGACACCCCGCGACGGATTCACCGCGGCGCAGCGCGGGCCGTCACCAACGGGCTGCTGATCCTCGTGACCCTGGGGCTCGTGGGAGGCTGGCTCTCCACGGGCTTCTACCGGCTCGAGCTCGGCGAGGCGGCGATCATCATGCGCCTCGGCAAGTTCGACCGCGTCGCCCGCCGCGAGGGTCTCGCGTGGCATCTGCCCGAGCCCCTCGAGTTCGACATCCCGGTGAACGTGGTCGAGATCCGCTCGATCACGTTCGGGATGGAGGAAGGCTCGAGGCCGGCGATGAGTGACGACGGCGAACGGGTGGTGCGGGGGAGCGAGGTGGGCACGTACTCCCGCTTCATCCAGACCGCGGACAACAACATCGTGAGCGTCTCGTACGAGCTCCAGTACTCGGTCCGCAATCCCTACTCGTTCGCGTTCGGCATGGTCGAGCCCGACCGCATCCTGCACGACGCGACGCAGTCATCGCTGCGTCAGGTGATCGGTGGCAAATCGGTCGACAACGTCCTGATCTTCGAGAAGCAGAAGATCGAGCGCGAGGCGCGGTCGATCCTGCAGAAGATGATGTCCCAGTACTCCGCGCTGATCATCCGCGACCTCGAAGACGTCGAGCCGAAGGACGCCGAGCCGCCGCTCGTCGACGCGGACTTCGACGAGCGGTCGCCGTTCAACATCGATCGGATCTCGCTGCAGACCGTTCACCCGCCCGCGCAGGTGCGCCGCGCCTTCGAGGACGTGAAGGCGGCCCAGCAGGACGAGGATCGGGCGATGTCGAGGGCGCGGGGTGACTCTCGCGAGATCATCGAGCGGGCGCGAGCCGAGGCCGCCGAGCTCGAAGAGGGCTCGCAGGCCTACAAGCAGGCGCGGGTGCTCGAGTCGCGCGGCGAGGCGCAGCGCTTCAGCGCGCTGCTCACCGAGTACCAACGCTCGCCCGAGGTCACGCGTCGGCGCCTGCATCTCGAGACGATGGAGGCGGTGCTCGCTCGGGCAGAGAAGATGGTGCTCGATCCGAGCGCGGCGGGCATCATCCCGATCTTCTCGGAGCGGGGGCGCGCCCCGTTGCCGGCGGTGTCTTCGCCGCCGCCGTCACCTGCCCCGGAGAGCGCGGAAGGGGGCAGAGAATGACGCGGCGGGTGATCTTTGCCGTCTGGCTCATACTCGCTGGCTCGATCGCGAGCCTCTGGGCCGGCAACTACGGCCTCGGCCCGGTGATCGTGACGCAGGAGTGGCAGTACAACATCGTGCTCCGCCTCGGGAACCCGGTACGCGCGATCACGGAGCCGGGTGTGTCGCTGCGATGGCCGATCATCGACAGTGTGCTTCCCCAGGACAAGCGGCTGCAGTACCTCGGCGTCGATCCGTCGGAGATGATCGTCGGTAACGAGACCCTGCTCGTCGACTACTTCGCGGTCTGGCAGATCACCGACCCCCTCGCGTTCTCGCGCCGCTACCCGAACATGGAGGCGGCCCAGCGCGTGATCCGCGCCCGGCTCCAGTCGCGGGTCAACGACAAGATCTCGAGCCTGCCCCTGGACGAGATCCTGGCACGGGCGAACGTGCTGGGTGACATCGCCGTGGAGGCGACCGATGCGCTGAATGAGACCGGCGTGAAGGTCGTCGACCTGCGCATCAGCCGCACCGACATTCCGAAGCAGAACGAAGAGTCGACGTTCAACCAGATGCGCGAGCAGCGGCTCGCGATTGCGCGCGAGCACCGCGCCCGCGGTGATCGCGAAGCGCGGGAGATCCGGGCGAAGGCCGAGCGTGAGGCGCGCACCCTGCTCGCCCAGGCGCGCGCCGAAGCCGAGATCACGCGCGGCGAGGGCGACGCCGAGGCTGCGGGGATCTATGCCAAGTCATATTCGGTCGACCCCGAGTTCTACGCCTTCGTCCGCAGCCTGCAGGCCTACCGGGCAATCATCGACGAGGACACGACCCTCGTCCTCTCCCCCGAGCACGACTTCTTCGAGTATTTTCGATCGAGCCGGTCGGCGGGCGCTGGCGCGCCCTGAGCCGCCACGCCTGCACGCAGGAGCGGCGCTCGACGCATCGAGAGGTCGAAGGGGCGAGAGGGGAGATCACCGGGTGGAGGTCGTAAGAGGCGTATCGGAGTTCACGCGCCGACCGGTGCGCCCCGTCCTCACGATCGGCAACTTCGACGGCCTGCACGTCGGCCACCAGAAGATCCTCGAGACCGTGATCGAGCGGGCCCGGCAGCTCGACGGCGAGTCGGTCCTCTACACCTTCGATCCGCACCCGCGAAAGGTGCTGCAGGGCGATTCCGGACCCAGGCTGCTCACCACCACCGAGCAGAAGCTCGAGATCCTCGACGAGATCGGAATCGACTGGGTGGTGCTTCAGCCCTTCGATCTCGAGTTCGCGCGTACAACCCCTGAGCAGTTCGTCGAGGAGCAGATCCGCCGGGGCATCGGCCCCGTCGAGGTGTACGTCGGCTACGACTTCCACTTCGGGCGCGATCGCGAGGGCTCGATGCGGCTCCTGACCGAACGCGGCCCGCACCTCGGATTCTCCGTGACGATCATTCCCGAGGTCATGGTCGGCGACCGCGACGTCAATTCGACTCGAATTCGCGGCTTGATTGCCGATGGAGACGTGGAGGAGGCGACGGAGTTGCTGGGCAGACCCTATTGCGTGCGGGGGCCGGTGGTCGAGGGAATGCGGCGTGGACGCGACATGGGCTTTCCGACCGCGAACCTCGAGCCGCACAACGAGATCCTCCCGGGCGCCGGCGTCTATGCCGGCCACGTTCGCATCCTCGAGGGAGAGGGGCAGGGCGAGATCCACGGCGCGGTGACCAACGTGGGCTATCGGCCGACCTTCGACGATGGACGCGACCTGGTCGCCGAGGCCCACGTGCTCGACTTCGCAGGTGATCTCTACGGCGCCGTCGTCGAGCTGTCGTTCGAGACGCAGCTCCGCCGCGAGCAGAAATTCGATTCGGTGGACGCCCTGCGCGAGCGAATCCGCGTCGACGTCGAAGAGGCGCGTGCTTGGTTGACGCGCGGATGAGTGAGGGCGCCGGACAGCCCGAGGGCGACGGCGCGCTCGAGCCGCCCGGGCTTGGGCAGTGGATTCGCGACTGGCGCTTCTGGCTCGGCCTCGGGATCACGCTGGTCTCGGTGTGGATCGCCGTACGCGGGATCCCGATCGGCGAGGTCATCGCCGCGATGCGGCGCGCGAACTTCATCGCGTTGCTGCTGCTGTCCGCCCCCTTCTATACGCTGAGCGTCTATCTCCGCGCGCTGCGCTGGCGGCACCTGACCGACCCGATCACACCGATCCCGACGGTGGCGCTCTTTCGCGCGGCCTCGATCGGGTTCCTCGCGAACAACCTGCTGCCCCTGCGGATGGGCGAGATCATCCGAAGTGTGACCCTCGCGAACGAGGCCGGCGTGTCTCGCAGCGCGATCCTCGGGACGGTCGTGATCGAGCGGGTGCTCGACGTCGTCGCGGTGCTGCTGCTCGCGGCCGCGTCGCTCAGCTGGGTCGGCTCGCAGTCCGATGCTGCGGGAATCCTGCAAGAGGGCTCGATTCTGCTGCTGCCGGTGGCGCTCGCGCCGCTCGCCGTGCTCGCCGCGTTGCGCCTCTGGCCCGAGACGCTGATCGCGGCCGCGGTGTGGTGCCTCCGGCCCGCGCCCACCCGGGCGAGAGAGCTCGCCGAGAGAGTGCTGCGCGGCTTCAGCGACGGGCTCGGCGCGCTGGGCCGGGGAGGGCACCTGTTCTGGATCGCCTTCCACTCGGCCCTCATCTGGCTGGTGGCGTCCACCGGACCGATGCTCATCGGCTTCTGGGCGTTCGGCTCCGAGGTCGTGAGCTTTGACTCCCCGTGGGAGATGATCGTCACGTCGTGGGTACTGCTCGCTGCTGTGGGGGTCGCCGTCGCGCTGCCGTCGGCGCCCGGCTTCATCGGCCCGTATCAGCTCGCTTTTCAGGCGGTGCTGGTGCGCTTCGGCGTCGACCCCGCGGAGGCGCTCGCCATGGGCGTGCTCGTCTGGGCGGCGTTCTGGCTCACGCTCACCTTGCAGGGTGTCGTCGTGCTGCGCGCGAGCCGCATGACGATTGCCGAAATGATGCGTCGCTCCGGGTAAAGTCGCTCCAACCCCCATCCGATAACTCAGCGAGATTGCGTCCCTTTTGCGCAGAGTGGAAGGGGCGGTCCTGTCGGCTGTCGTTCGATCCCCGTTCCGGTTCGCTGGAAGGCAGGGATCGTCTGCGGAGGGGGTGGCTCGTGAACGAGCGCATTGGCGAGCTCCTGGTCAAAGAGAATCTGCTCTCGACCGAGCAGCTCCAGAAGGCACGCGCGGAGGCGGCGTCGAAGGGCGAACGTCTCGGTGCACAGATCACGAAGCTCGGCTTCCTCGAAGAGAACGAGCTGACCGACTTCGTCGCCAAGCAATATGGTGTTCCCTCGATCAGCTTGTCCGACTTCGACATCGATCCCGAAGTCATCGAGCTCATCCCCGAAGAGGTGGCGCTGAAGCACACCGTCGTGCCCGTGAACCGCGCGGGCTCGACGCTGATCCTCGCGACGCCCGACCCGTCGAACATCTTCGCGCTCGACGACATCAAGTTCCTCACCGGGTACAACATCCAGCCCGTCGTCGCTTCGGAAGAGTCGATCCGCGCGACGATCGAGGCGCACTACGAGCAGGCCGACGTCCTCGAGGACGTGATGGCCGGCTTCGACGACGAGGGCATCGACGTCGTCGACGCCGACGACGAATTCAATGCGGCCGAGGCCGGCAAGGAGGCCGAGGACGCACCCGTCGTCAAGCTCGTGAACCTGATCCTCACCGACGCAATCAAGCGAAACACGTCGGATATCCACGTCGAGCCCTACGAGAAGTCGTTCCGGGTGCGGTACCGCATCGATGGCGTGCTCTACGAGGTGATGAAGCCGCCGCTCAAGCTGAAGAACGCCATCACGTCGCGCATCAAGATCATGTCGGCCCTCGACATCGCCGAGCGCCGCCTGCCACAGGATGGCCGCATCAAGCTGAAGCTCGGCAAGGGCCGCGAGATGGACTTTCGTGTCTCCGTGCTGCCGACGCTCTTCGGCGAGAAGGTCGTGCTTCGTCTCCTCGACAAGAGCAATCTGCAGCTCGACATGACGAAGCTGGGCTTCGAGCAGGGGCAGCTGACAGGCTTCCAGGAGAGCATTCATCTGCCCTTTGGCATGGTGCTCGTCACGGGGCCGACGGGCTCCGGCAAGACGACCACGCTGTACTCGGCGCTCGCCGAGCTCAATACGCCGGGCGAGAACCTGTCGACCGCGGAGGATCCCGTCGAGTTCAACCTCGGCGGCATCAACCAGGTGCAGATGCACGAAGACATCGGCCTGAACTTCGCCGCCGCCCTGAGGTCGTTCCTTCGTCAGGACCCCGACATCATCATGGTCGGTGAGATTCGTGACTTCGAGACCGCGGAGATCGCGGTCAAGGCGGCGCTCACCGGTCACATGGTGCTCTCGACGCTGCATACGAACGACGCGCCTTCGACGATCAATCGTCTCCTCAACATGGGCATCGAGCCCTTCCTCGTCTCCTCCGCCGTCAATTGCATCGTCGCCCAGCGTCTGGCTCGCCGGATCTGCTCCGAATGCGTCACCGACGATCCGGAGGTCCTCAAGGACGATCTCGTCGCGGCGGGCCTCAGCGAGGAAGAGGCCTCGTCGTTCCAGCCCAAGAAGGGGGCGGGCTGCGGCAACTGCTCCGAGACGGGCTTCAAGGGCCGGGTCGCCATCTACGAGGTCATGATCATGACCGACGAGCTCAAGGAGTTCGTCCTGAACGGTGCTTCGTCGGCGGAGATCAAGCGCGAGGCCGTCCGGGGTGGCATGCAGTCGCTGCGCCGTTCCTCGCTCAAGAAGATGATGGAAGGCGTCACCACGCTCAGCGAGGTCTTCCGCGTGTCGACGATCGACTAGGTCGGATCACGCCCGAGACCACGAAGGAACCGATTCTCCATGGCAAACATGCATCAGCTGCTCAAGGCAATGATCGAGAAGGGTGCGAGCGATCTCCACGTCACCACGGGGACACCGCCCCAGCTGCGGATCGACGGCAAGCTGTGCCCGCTCAAGATGCCGCCGCTCTCCCCTCAGGAGACGAAGCAGCTCTGCTACTCGGTGCTGACGGATGCCGAGAAGCACAAGTTCGAGGAGACGAACGAGCTCGATCTCTCTTTCAGCGTCCAGAAGCTCTCGCGCTTCCGCGGCAACGTCTTCATCCAGCGTGGCAACGTCGCAGGCGTCTTCCGTGCGATCCCCTTCAAGATCATGAGCTTCGACGATCTCGGCCTGCCGCCCATCCTCGCCGAGCTCGCGGAGAAGCCGCGGGGCCTGATCCTCGTGACCGGCCCCACGGGTTCGGGCAAGTCGACGACGCTCGCCACGATGATCGACAAGATCAATCAGGAGCGAAACGAGCACATCGTGACGGTCGAGGACCCGATCGAGTATCTCCATCCGCACAAGGGCTGCGTGGTGAATCAGCGCGAGATCGGCGCGGACACGGAGAGCTTCAAGAAGGCGTTGAAGTACATCCTCCGTCAGGACCCCGACGTCGTGCTGATCGGTGAGCTCCGTGACCTGGAGACCATCGAGGCCGCACTGACGGTTGCCGAGACGGGTCACCTCGCCTTCGCCACGCTCCACACGAACTCGGCGGTGCAGACGATCAACCGCATCGTGGACGTGTTCCCGCCGTACCAGCAGTCGCAGATCCGGCAGCAGCTGTCGTTCGTGCTCGAGGGCGTCTGCAGTCAGACGCTCCTGCCACGAGCCAACGGGCCCGGCCGGGCGCTCGCGCTCGAGGTGATGGTGCCGAACGCGGCGATCCGGAACCTGATCCGCGAGGACAAGATCCATCAGATCTACTCGTCGATGCAGGTCGGCCAGCAGAAGTTCGGCATGCAGACGATGAACCAGTCGCTCGCCTCGCTGGTGCAGCGACGCCTCATCGACACGGATCGTGCCGAGGGGCGCAGCCCCGACGTCGACGAGCTGAAGCAGCTCATCATGAAGGGCGGCGCGGCCCGCTAGGACATTGAGCGAGCGTGCCATCGGGCGCGCTCCAAGAGTTTGAATGCCGGCATGGCCGGCGGGGGGGTGAATCGATGCCCATCTACCTCTGGAACGGCAAGACGCGCGACGGCGCGATGAAGAAGGGCGAGCTCGAGGCCGCCACCGCCGAAGCCGTGATGGGGCAGCTTCGCTCCCAGGGCATCGTGCCGGGCAAGGTCAAGGAGAAGCCCAAGGACATCAGCGAGATCTTCACCTTCCTGCAGCCAGGGGTGACGGTGCGCGATCTCGTCGTCTTCACCCGGCAGTTCGCGGTGATGGTCGACGCGGGCCTTCCGCTCGTGCAGTGCCTGCAGATCCTCGGTGACCAGCAGGAGAACCCGACCTTCAAGAAGGCCCTCAAGCAGGTGCGCTCGGACGTCGAGCAGGGCGCGACCTTCGCCGACTCGCTGGCGAAGCATCCCCACGTGTGGGACTCGCTCTACGTGAACCTGGTCGCCGCAGGTGAGGTCGGCGGTATTCTCGACACGATCCTCAACCGCCTCGCGGTCCAGCTCGAGAAGGCCGACAAGCTCGCAAAGCAGCTGAAGGGCGCGTTGGTCTACCCGGCCACGGTCTCTGTGATCGCCATCGCCTGTATCGTGCTCCTGCTGGTCAAGGTGATCCCGGTCTTCGAGAAGATGTTCGCCGACTTCGGCGGTACGCTGCCTGGCCCCACCCAGACGGTCATCAACCTCTCGAACTGGCTCCAGGCGAACATCATGTACCTGATGGGCGGGGTGACGGTGTTCGTCGTGTCGTTCACCCAGGCCCGCAAGCGAAGCCTTCCGTTCCGGTACCGCACCGACCAGCTCCTCCT
>CAYYSY010000274.1:0-7797 GCA_964474355.1 uncultured Spirochaetaceae bacterium
CTCCAGCGCGGCTCGCTGATCTTCGACTACATGTCGGTCCACGACACGCCCCGCGGGCCCGCGATCTTCCGCCTCGACCTCCACGTGAAGCGCATGCTGACCAGCTGCGGGCTCATGGGCTTGCCGATCCGCATGACGAGCGACGAGATCGCCGCGGCCATCATCGAGACGGTGCGCCGCAACCCGGGCGCCACCGCGGTCAAGGCCTGCGCCTACTACGCGAGCGTCGAGGTCGACGTCGTGCCCCTCGACGATCGCGTGACCGTGGCCATCGCCGCCTATGACCCCCGGGCCGACATCATCGACCGCCTGCCGGTCGAGCGGCCTGCGCCCAAGGCGTCGATCGGGCTCTGGGTCGAGCAGAAGATCCGCAATCGCCGCGACGACATCGTCTCGCCCCAGGCCAAGGTCAGCGCCAACTACGCGAGCACGATGACGGCCAAGGCGCTCGCCCGGGCCGAGGGCTACGACGAGATCCTGCTCGTCGACGAGGACGGCCACCTCGCCGAGGGCCCGACCTCGAACCTCTTCGTCGTGAGCGAGACCGGCGCGCTGCTGACGCCGCCCACGAAGAAGGTGCTGCTCGGCGTGACGCGCGCATCGATCCTCGAGCTCGCCCGGGACGAGGGGTTCGACGTGCGCGAGGAGCCGATCCTGCCCGAGTCGCTCGACACCGCCCGCGAGGTGTTCCTCACCGGCACCACCGCGGGCGTGCTGCCCGCGCACTCGGTCGACGGCCGCCCGGTGGGCGACGCGTGCCCGGGCCCGATCGCAGCGCGCCTGAAGGCCCGCTTCGCCGCCGCCGAGTCGGGTGACGACCCCGCGTTCGAGGACTGGCTCACCTACATCGACTGACCCTTGGCGTCGCGCCCACCCGCGCGGCGTGGGAGGCCCGACATGGTCGGCTACGTCACCCTTGGCACCAACGACTGGGATCGCGCGCTCGGCTTCTACGACGCGTTGCTCGGCGAGCTCGGCGCGGCGCGTTTGATGGACATCCCCGACTTCGTCCTATTCGGCACGGCGCCCGATGCGGCGTGTCTCGCCGTCGTGAACCCGTTCGACAAGAACGCGGCGAGCGTCGGTAACGGCGTGATGGTCGCGTTGCGCGCCGACTCCCATGATCAGGTCGACGCGCTGCATGCGAAGGCGCTCGGGCTGGGCGGTACCGACGAAGGTCTACCCGGCGATCGGGGCGGAGGCTTCTACGCCGCGTACTTCCGCGATCTCGACGGCAACAAGCTCGCCGCCTTCACGTTCGACCCGCCGGGCGGCGGCTGACGCGGACGCGCAGGCGCTTCGCGATCGAGGACTGAGATGTACATCCGCCGCATCTACTCGCCGCTGCAGCTGCTCCGGTGGACGCGATTCGACCTCGCGATCTTCCTCGGCATCTCGTTCGTCTCGGTGTTCATCTTCGCGGTGCTCGGGTTCCACTGGGCGCATCTGCCCTGGCTCCCCATCGCGCTCGTCGGTACCGCCGTCGCCTTCATCCTCGGCTTCCAGAACAACGCGTCCTACGACCGCGCCTGGGAGGCGCGCAAGATCTGGGGCGGCATCACGAACGTCTCGCGCACCTTTGGCACGATGATCAATGACTTCGTCACCGACCTCTTCACGGAAGTGCCCGTGTCCGACGGCGAGCTCGACGTCATCCGCCGCCGCATGGCGCGTCGCCACATCGCGTGGCTGACGGCGCTGCGGCACGCGATGCGCGCCGAGCGCCCCTGGGAGCAGTTCGGCCTCTACCACACGAACCGCGAGTGGCGGGAGCGGGTCGACGCGCGAGAGCATTCGATGACGCTCGAAGAGGACATCGACGGGCTTCTGGCCGACGAGGATTGGGCTGCGGTGAAGGACAAGGCGAACCCGGCGGCCCAGATCATCGCGCTGCAGTCGCACGAGCTCGAGGCGCTGCGCCGTCGCGGTCTGATCGACTGCTTCCGTCACATGGAGATGCAGAACCGGCTGGCCGAGATGCTCGATCTGCAGGGCCGGTCCGAGCGCATCAAGAACTTCCCGTACCCGCGCCAATACGCGACACTCAACTGGCTCTTCGTGATGATCTTCGTCGTGCTCGTGCCCTTCGGTACGGTCGACGCGTTCTGGGAGCTGGGCCAGGAGCTGCGCGACGAGCATCCTTTGGTCGCCCCCTGGATCGTGTGGCTCAACGTGCCGTTCGGGGCGCTCGTCATGTGGGTGTTCCACACGACCGAGCGCATCGGGCGGGTCACGGAGAACCCCTTCGAGGGCTCCGCGAACGACGTGCCCATCACCACCATGGCGCGGGGGATCGAGATCGACCTGCTGCAGATGATCGGCGAAGATCCCGCATCGATCCCCGCGCCCATCGAGCCGATCGACGTCGTCCAGTCCTGACCGTCTCGAGCCGAGGCGAGCCACCGAAGAGTGAGAAAGGCCACCAGAGAACCATGCGAGTCCTGTCCGGTACCAAGCCCACCGGCGATCAGCTGCACCTCGGCAACTACTTCGGCGCCCTGCGCCAGTTCGTTGCTCTCCAGGAGAAGTACGACGAGGCGCTGTACTTCATCGCCGACTACCACAGCATGACGAGCGTGCGCGACGGCGACGTGCGCCGCCGCAACACGCTGAACGTCGCGCTCGACTATCTGGCCGTCGGCCTCGATCCGAGTCGGGCCATCCTCTACCGCCAGAGCGACCTGCCCGAGATCTGCGAGCTGACGTGGATGCTCACGACCATCACACCGATGGGCCTGCTGAACCGCGCCCACGCGTACAAGGCCGCGCTCGACAAGGGTGAGGACGTCGACCACGGTCTCTTCACCTACCCGGTGCTGATGGCCGCCGACATCCTGCTGTTCCGCGCCGACGTGGTGCCGGTGGGGCACGATCAGAAGCAGCACCTCGAGATGGCCCGCGACATGGCCCAGCGCTTCAACCACGCCTACGACTGCGAGGCGCTCGTGCTCCCCGAGCCGTTCACGCCGAAGGAGACGGCGACGGTCCCCGGCACGGACGGTCAGAAGATGAGCAAGAGCTACGGCAACACGATCTTCATGTTCGCGCCGAAGGGTCAGCTGAAGAAGCAGGTGATGGGCATCGTCACCGACTCGACGCCGGTCGAGGACCCGAAGGATCCCGAGGCCACGGTGTTCCAGCTCTACGATCTCTTCGCGAACGACGGCGAGCGCGCCGACATGAAGCAGCGCGCGCAGGCGGGCGGCCTCGGCTACGGCGACGTGAAGAAGGAGCTGCTCGCGAAGGTGCTCGACCACTTCGGCCCCATGCGCGAGCGCCGCGCCGAGTACGAGGCGAGGCCCGACGACATCGAGGACATCCTCGCCGAGGGTGCCCGGCGCGCCCGCGCGATCGCCGAGCCGGTGCTCGAAGACTGCCGCGCGGCGGCGGGGCTGGGGCCGGCGAAGCGCTGAAATCGGTGGTGGTGGCAGGGGCCGACGCCGCGTTCGTAACGCCACACGGGCGGTTACTCGTCGAGGCCCCAGCAGAGCACGCCGCCCGTCTTCTCGACGGCGCAGCCGTACGTGTCCGAGAGCTCCAGCTGCACGAACTCGCCCTCGGGCGGAGACGCCTGGCCGAGGGCATCGTCGCCCCAGCACGCGATTCGGCCATCGGCGCGCAGCGCGCACGCCGATGTCGCGCCGACTGCGATCTCCACGAACGCGCCTTCGGGCGGTGCGAGCTGTCCGAAGTCCTCGATCGGCTCACCCCAGCAGACGGCGCCCCCGTCGGCGAGTCGGATGGCGCAGGCGAAGTCGGGCGCGGCGTCGACCCGCGTGAAGCGACCCCCGGGTGGCAGCGTGAGGGCGTGGTCTTCGAGACCGGTGCACTCGAGCGAGGCATCGGAGCGCAGGCGGCAGACGTTCCACTCGGTGAGGCTCAGGGCGCTCGGCCCCGAAGCCTCGACGGTGATCGAGCTCGAGCCGGGTCGATCCGCCGTCACCCCATTCGATTCCGAGCGCGGCGAGTCGTCATCTGCCGACGGTGCGAGCGCGGCCATCGCCGGGTCGGCTGGCTCCCTGATCGTGACCTGGTTCGATCGCTCGAGCGGGCCGATGTCTTCGCCATCGTCGGCTCGCACGTTCACGTAGACGCGATCATCGATCGTGAAGTACTGACAGTCGAGCGTGTCGCCCGTGACGGCCGTGACCTGGACGTTGTTGACGAACCACTGATAGCTGATGGTGACCGAGTCGCCGTCGGCGTCGTCGGGGGTCGCCGTGATCACGAGCGGCTCGATCGGACAGTCCGGGTCCGGCTTCAGGCGGTTGATCTCGACGGTGGGCGGGGAGTTGATGATGACGATCGACTCGAGATCGGGCCCCACGCTCGTCGCGTCGAACTCGGCGGTCGCCGTGACCTCCCACACCTGGTACTTCGCCGTCATCGAGCTCGGCACGCTGCTCGTGGCGACGCCCGCATCGACTCCGTCGACCGTCCAGCTGTAGGTGAAGGTCGGCGGCGGGTAATCGACCGGATGATTTGCCCACGCAGTCGCGACGAGGTCGGCGGTGGTGTACGCCGGGCCGCCCACCGGAAACACGTTCACCGTGATCGGGCCGAGCTCCGGGCCGGGCTCGTTCTCGTAGCAGCCTGCGAGCGAGAGAAGGGCGAGAGCACACGCGAGACGGAGGCCGCGGCGTGTCGCGCTCGGGCGACCGCCGGTTGCGGCGTGACGCGCGCTCGTGCGGCGCTCGGTCATGCGGTCCGACTTCGACACGCCCACTCCGTTCCTCGTTCGTTCCCGATCGCCTTCGACCGTCTTCGACCGCCCGTGCCAGCCCTTCCGCCACCTCGATTCGACTTCGGTCGCTGCGGCCGGGCTCGCATCACGATGACACAGGCGCGGCCCGCTTGACCAGCGCTTTTGGTCGAGACGTCATCGGCATGTCGCACGCGGATGGGCACGTCGTTCCGGCGTTGCCCGCGATGGCCGTATGATAGGATGGCCGAACGATCGCCATCCGACTCCTCGAGCTCCAATGAAGCCCAATACCGCCACATGCCCATGCGCGACGAGCCGAAGCGTGGGAGCGAACGAGTGGACGAACAGACGACGCGCTGAAGCCGTCGAGTGACGGAGACGGATGTCGTGAGGTGGAGACCTCGAGGCGTGGCGACTGAGGAGGTGAGGTCGAGGTGACCAGACGGCCCGGTAGTGCTCGCGCAGCCGTCCTCCTCGCCGCGATCGCGCTCGCTGGCTCGATCGGGCTGCTCCTCTGGCTCGGCGACGACACCTCACTGCCCGAGCCCGTGATCCCACCCGCCCCCGCGACGCGAGACGCCCCCGCCGCGGGCGCCGCGCAGGCGCGCGACGAGTCCGATGCCTCCGCCGCGCTGCTCGACCAGGCGGGCGCCGGCGCGCCGGCGCCCGCGGATTCGGACCGCGGCCGGGCCGCGGCGGCCGCGGACACGATGCCGACCCCGCAAGAGCTCATGCGGATGACGAACTTCGAGCGGCGCCAGTTCTTCGACCGCCGCGCCGCGCGCGCGGCCGGCCTGACCGAGGCGGAGATCGATCAGCTGTACGAGCGCTGGGCGGCCGCCGAGCGCGCCATCCACTCGCGCATCGAGCTGGACCACGCTCGAGGTCGCCGCGTGCGGCCGGGGACGCGCAGCTACGACGCGGCCCTGCGCGAGTCCCTCGAAGACGACGAGTTCGACGTCGCCCTCTACGCGACCGGGCAGATGAACCGCGTCCACCTGTCCGAGCCCAAGGAAGGGGGGAGGCCGCTTGCCGAAGGTCTGCTCGCGGGCGACATCATCGAGAGCTACGACGGCGAGCCGGTGTATCGCCTGATCGATCTGCAGCTGATGATGAAGGAGACGTCGGCGGGCGAGTACGTGACGGTGGTCGTACGTCGCAACGGTGAGCTGGTCGAGGTGGACGTGCCCGGGCGACATCCACTCGGGCCGAAGACGCCGCGCCGGACGCCGCCCATGGCTCAATGAGCTCGATGCGAGCTCCGCTCGAGCGCGTCGCGCTTCCCGTCGGTCTGCTCGTACTGCTCTGGGCGCATCGGGGCCTCGCGCTCGGGGGCGGCGTCCTCACCGATCGCGGCGCCGCGGAGCGTTGGCTCTTCGCGGCCGACCAGGCACCCACACTGCCGGTCATCGCGCTCTGCACCTGGATGGTGTGGCGCCGCCGCGACGCGCTGGCGAGCTCGAACGATGGACCCAGGCCCATCCTCGCCGGGCTGCTGCTCGTGCCGGCATTGCTGCTGTTTGCGTGGGCGCACCACGTCGGGTCGGCCGATCTCCTGATCCCGTGTCTCGGCCTCGAGATCCTCGGCTTCGCGGCGGCCGTGAAGGGCAGGGACGGATGCCGCGCGCTGCTGCTGCCGGCCCTGGTGTTGCTGCTCGCAATGCCGATCCCGTCGCCCGTCTACAACGAGGTCGTGTGGCGGCTGCAGACCTGGACGACCGCAGGCAGCTCGCTGCTTCTCGAGCTGGCGGGGTACGACGCACACCATGCCGATGCGATGATTCGCATCGGAGACCGGGCGCTGGTGGTGGTCGCGGCGTGCAGCGGTCTGCGCGGCATGCAGCTGCTCCTCGTCGCGGCGATCGCGATCCGCGAGCTCTTTGCTTCGGCCGGTGCGCGCATGTGGTGCGTGGTGGGGGTCGCTCCTCTTCTCGCGATGCTCATGAACGTCGTGCGTGTGGCGTCGATCGCGCTCACGGACGATCCCGAGGTGCGCGTGGCGATCGCCTCCGGCCACCTGCCGCAGGGCATCGCGGTGGTCACCGTCGGTACGTTTCTTCTCTATCTCTGTGGCTGGCTGCTCGCGCGCGATCGCGTCACGGAGAGCCCGGATCGCCGAGCTTCGTCCGTGCGAGGGAGCGCGCCCTCGACGGTCTCGACGGTCTCGAGGCCAGCGCGGTGGCGAGTCTGCGCGTACGCCGCAGCGCTCGGGCTCGTCTCGGTGTGGCCCACCGGTGCGAGCCCGGCACCGTCCCCCGCGCGCGTCGAGCCGCCTCCGATCGCGATGCACCAGGGGGGCTGGCAAGGGCGCGAGCTGGAGCACGAATGGCTGGCGACCGGTGAGCTACCCCTCGATCCGATCGTGCGGCGGCGCTACCAGCGCGCAGTCGGCGAAGGCGCCCCAGAGGTGATCGACCTCATGATCGCGTGGGCCGACGCGGGGCGACCGCACGCGCACCCGTTCTCGCCGAAGCTGCTGCTGCCGGGTCCCGAGTGGTCGCTCGAGGAGCGGCGGCGCGCGCGCATCTGGGCGCTCGATCTCGAGGCCGACCTCGTGCGTGCGCGCAGCGGCTCCGCGCAGGTGGTCGCGTATCACTGGCGCGTGCGTGACGAGGGATTCTGGCGCGCCACCATGCGTTCTCTCCTCGGTCTCGATCGGATCGATGCGGGCGCGGACCGGGCCCGCGCCGTCGTGCGACTGTCGACGCCCATTGCCACGACGGGCGCGGTTGCTCGTGACCGCGCGAAACGATCACTCGATCGATTCATCGGCGACTTTCGCGACGAGCTCGCCGGGCTCTAGCGTCGCCGGGTTGCTCCCCCGTGATCTCGACGCTCTGCGACGTCTGCTTCGAGTGCTTCACTTCGTCACGCGACGAGCGTAGAATCCGCGCCATGCCCGAAGACACGAATCGCTCTGCCGGCGCCAGCCCCGCGCGTGCCGCATGGATCGCACTCGCAGTCGCCGCCGCTCTGGCGGGCTTCGCGCTGGGTCGGCTCGGGACGGGACCGCCCGCAGGCGACGCGACGCACGAGCTCGCGGTGGGCGAGGAGGCCGGCTCCCGTGCAGTCGAGCGGGGTGCGCTGATCGC
>CAYYSY010000275.1:0-49503 GCA_964474355.1 uncultured Spirochaetaceae bacterium
TCGCCTCGACCGCGCCGGCGGAGCTCGTCGAACAGGCTGCGTCGATCATCCGCGACGCCGAACGGCCGATGGTCATGGCAGGCACGGCCCTCAAGTGGTCGGAGGGCGGACCGGCGCTCCGACGCTTCGCGGAAGCCACGAAGATACCCGTGTTCACGAACGGCATGGGTCGCGGGCAACTGCCGATGAGTCATCCCCAGTTCTTCAATCGGAGCCGCCGCGACGCGTTGGCACGCGCCGACGTCGTGGTGCTGGCGGGCACACCGCTCGACTTCCGGATGAAGTACGGGGGGTCCATCCCCGCCGACGCGCGGATCGTGCAACTCGACCTCGACGAGAGCCTGATCGGGCAGAACCGGGCGGCCGACGTCGGGCTGGTCGGCAACCTCGGAGCGAACCTCGACGCGCTGACGGACACACTCCGCACCGTCGACGCCTCCGATCACGCCGCCGAGCTCCGGGTGATCGAGGACGAGGCCGAGGCCGCGCTGGCTGCGCAGCTGAACTCCGACGAGGTTCCGATCGATCCGCAGCGTCTCTGCCGCGAGATCGCCGACTTCGTGGCGACCGACGACCGGATGATCGTCATCGGCGACGGCGGTGACATCGTCGCCCAGGCGTCGAAGGTGCTGAAGGTGCCCGAGCACGGCACCTGGATGGACCCGGGCCCACTGGGTACGCTCGGCGTCGGCATGCCGTTCGCGCTCGCGGCCCAGCTCTCGAACCCCGACAAGAAGGTCGTGATCGTCTACGGCGACGGCTCGTTCGGTCTGAACGGCTTCGAGTACGACACCGCGATCCGGTTCAACCTGCCGATCATCGGCATCGTCGGCAACGACGCGGCCTGGGGGCAGATGATGCGGCCCCAGGGCGCGATGATGGGCTGGGACCGTCTCGACGGTACGCTGCTGAACCCGACCCGCTACGACAAGATCGTCGAGGCGATGGGCGGGCACGGCGAGAACGTGAACAGCCCCGAAGAGCTCCGACCGGCGCTCGAGCGCGCGGCGGCCTCGGGCAAGGCCGCGTGCATCAACGTGAACATCCGGCAGGACCGCGAGTGGGCGGGGGGAATCTACGTCTAGGTCCTGCGGCCTGTGGCCGCTTGCCGTGATCTCGAATGACCCGCCCCGAACCCGGTCCCGGGAGAGGCCTCAGTCGTGAAACGCGAGACGGCGACCGTCCGCGTGTGGCCTGCGCTCGGGCCCCTGCTCGACGCGCACGGTCCACTCGCCGTGGTCGATCTCGAGACGACGGGTCTGCCCGATCGTCGCTCTGCGCATGTGATCGAGTTCGCCGCGGCGCTCGTCGATCCGGGACGTGAGACGGCGGAGACGCTCTCGACCTTGATCCGGCCGAGGGGGGAGCTGCCGGCGGCGATCCGGCGGCTGACCGGGCTCACGGACGCGGACCTCGCCGATGCGCCCCGCCTCGACCAGGTGGCGCCGGCGCTCGCCGAGGCGCTGCGCGGGCGCACGATCATCGCGCACAACGCGGCCTTCGAGCGCCACTTTCTCGCCAAGGACATCGCCGCGGCGCTGCAGAGCGCCCGCTACCTCGACACCCAGGATCTGCTCGGGCTGACCCACCCCATTGCTGCGGATCAACGCCTCGAGTCGTTCACGCAGCTGCTGCTCGGCCGACCCGAGAAGCATCGCGCGCTCGCCGACGTGCTCGACACCGTCGAGATCCTGGTGAAGGTGGCCGAGGGCGCGGCCGACGGGCATGCGCGCTACGTGAACGCGCGTCGCGCCCTCGACCGGTTCGCGCCCGAGTCGGGCTGGCGGCCGATTCTCGGCGTCGGCTTCGCGGCAGGCGAAGAGCCCGAAGAAGAGAGCCCCTTCGTCGCGATTGGCGAGACGGACGAGGCGCCGGTGCCCTTCGATGAGGACGCCATCGCCGCTGCGCTCGCGGACGAGGCGCGGGGGCGGCGCGCGTTCCCGCGCTACCGTGTGCGCGACGAGCAGATCGAGCTCGCGCGCGCCTTCGCGCGCAACCTGAAGCGCGGCGAGACGCTGCTGATCGAAGGCGGCACCGGCGTCGGCAAGTCGCTCGCGTATCTCGCGGCGGCGATCCCCTTCGTGATGGACGCCCGAGAGGGCAAGCGCAAGCAGCCGGTCATCGTGTCGACGCGCACGAAGCTCTTGCAGGATCAGCTGCTGGGCAAGGACATCGCCGCGGCGGCGCGCTTCCTCGGCTACCCCGGGCTGAAGGCGATCTCGATCAAGGGCCGCGCGAACTACGTCTGCGAGCGGCGCCTGAAGGATGCGCTCGCCGAGGGACGCGATCCCGAGCTCTTCATCGAGGAGCGGCTCACCTATGCCACGCTGCTCGCGTGTGCACGCAACCGGCCCCATGGCGAGGTGGGCACCCTGCCCGCCGCACTGCATTTCCGGCATCCACGCCTTCGCGAGCTGGTGCGCGCCTCGGTTGCGTCGCGGGCCGAGCAGTGCAGCCGCGAGGACTGCGCGAAGCATCCGAGCTGCCCCTTCGGCCAGCGCCGCGCGTCGCTCGGCAAGGCCGATCTCGTGGTCGCGAATCACGACCTGCTGCTTCGCTGGCCGCCCGACTACCCCTCGTTCTCGCACGTGATCATCGACGAGGGGCACGAGCTCGCCGGCGTGGCCGACGAGGTCTTTGCTTCGACCGTCCGGCCCGAAGAGATCATCGAGCGCCTCGACGAGACCTTCGGCGCACCCTCGAAGATGGGCCTCGAGCGCGATCCGGGCAGCGGCATCCTGCCTCGGAAGCAGCGCATGGAGGCGGCGAAGGAGGTGCGCGAGCTGCGCCGCACGCTGCTCGTCGATCTGTCGAGCCTCGGCCGCTCGCTCGCAGATCATGTGAGCGATTTCGGTGAGCTCGAGCTGCCTCCGTTCGCCGAGGAGCGTCATCCCGATGCCGCGCGCATCGCCGGCGCGTGCGCCGCCCGGCTCGAGCACCTCGCGGGTCTGGCCGAGCGTCTCGAGGATGCCGCGGAGTGGTCGTTCGACGAAGAGCCGGCGGCGTCCGACGCCGACGGCCCGGTGCGCCGGCATGCAGGGGCCTGGCGCGACGACGCCCGGGCGCTGCGGCTCGCGTTCCTCGGCGAGACCGAGGGTGTGGTCGCGGCCTTCTCGCGGCTGACGGTGCCGTACGATCGCTGGACGCTCGCGTTGCGCGCCGTCGCGCCGGGCGAGGTCTTCAACACCGTCTTCATGGACGGGCTCGACTCATTCGCCGCCGTCTCGGCGAGCCTCTTCATCGACGGCGACGAGTTCGCGGCGCTCGGCGAGCTCGAGATCGACACCTTCGCCGGCCGCCGGCTGAGGCGGGTGCGCGTCGACAGCCCCTTCGACTATGCGTCGCATCTGCGCGTCGCGGCCCTCGCGGGCTCGGGCGAGCTCGAGTGGGACACGGCCCGGGTGATCGAGACGCTCGCGCGCCGGCTCGGCGGCCGCACGCTCGGCCTCTTCACGAGCCTGCGTCGCATGCACGCGGTGGCCGATCGGCTGGCGATGGCCCTCGCCGGCGACGACATCGAGGTGCTCGCGCCGCGCCGGGCCGGCGACGACCCGGCTGCGCTCGTCGAGCGCTTCCGCACTGCACCCGGCGGCGCGGTGCTGCTCGGCGCGCGCACGTTCTGGCAGGGCCTCGACCTCCCGGGCGACAGCCTGCAGGCAGTGGTGATCGAGAAGCTCCCGTTCGAGGTGCCGACCGAGCTTCGCAAGCGCCGCGAGTCCCGGGTGCGCGAGGCCGGGGGCCGGCCCTTCGAGCGCTACACGCTCGGGAAGATGCTCCTGTATCTGAAGCAGATGGCGGGGCGTCTGATCCGCACGGAGAGCGATCGCGGAGTCGTGGTCATCGTCGAGGGCCGCACGGACAAGGGATACTTCCGCCAGCTCCATCACGCTTTCCCCGAAGGGACAAAGATTCAGGTGCTGTCGCCCGACCACGTCCTCGACATGCTCGACGACGTCGGGCTGGGGATCGATCCCCCGCCAGCCGATGAGAATGGAATCGAGCCGTTGACTCGGGGTGACTCCGAGTCATAATCCGGCCCCACACCACACCATAAACCGGCCATCCATCGAGATTTTGCACGACGTTTGCACTCCGGTGATGCGGACGGGGCTATTTTCGCCACGCCCCCGTGAAGCATCGCGCGGAGGGGCAGCGAGGCTGGATGGATTCTCGCGGGGAGCCCCCTGCCCGCGATGGCCCACACGGGTCGGTGGCGTTGTCCGGCGAGGCCGGGCATCGCGACGCGACGGGGAGCAGCGGAGTGAGTCTTTTCCTGGCGGGGCTGGGGCACTTCCATCCCGAGAACGAGATCACCAATGCGTTCCTCGAGAGCCTCGACATCGGGACGTCCGAGGACTGGATCCTCGAACGAGTCGGCATCCGCAGCCGCCGGACGGCGCTCCCGCTCGACTACATCAGGGAGACGAAGAATCGGGACCCCGCCCGGGCGATCGAGGTCGCCGAGTACTCCCAGGCGCAGATGGGCGCACGCGCAGCGCGCGTGGCGCTCGAGCGTGCGGGCGTCGACGCGCAGCAGGTGGGCCTCGTGATCGGTGGTGGCTGCGCGCCCGACACGGTTACGCCGGCCGATGCATGCAACCTCGCCCGTGAGCTCGGGCTGAGCGTCCCCGCCCTCGACATGAATTCCGCTTGCACGAGCTTCTACGCCGGCATCCACATGCTCTCGATGATGGACCCGGACCGCCTGCCCGACTACGTGCTGCTCGTGTCGATGGAGGGGATGACGCGCACGGTGGACTTCTCGGATCGCTCGTCCGCGGTGCTCTGGGGCGACGCCGCCGTGGCGGCGGTGATCACGACGCGCCACGGGGGGCGAGCGGAGCTGCTCGGCAGCACGTTGGAGACCGATCCCCAGGGCACGGACAAGGTGATCATCCCGCGTCTCGGCCACTTCGACCAGGAAGGCCGAACGGTGCAGATGTTCGCGATCAAGAAGACCTCACGGTGCTACACCGCCCTGAGCGAGATCTACAGCGAAGGCGATCGCACCCTTCACTTCATCGGCCATCAAGCGAATCTGCGGATGCTCGAGAATGTGTGCAAGCGCTGTGACATCGCGCCCGAGCATCACCACTCGAACGCCGAATGGTTTGGCAACACCGGCGCCGCGAGCGGCGCGAGCGTGCTCTCGCAGAACTGGGACAAGTGGAAGGAAGACGACGACGTGGCGATGGTGGGTGTTGGCGCAGGACTGACGTGGGGCTCGTATCTCGTGCGCTTCCGGGAGGACGCATGAGCCCCGCCGACGCGATCACGTACGACGAGTTCCTGGGCCGCTCGTCGTTCACGAAGCCCGAGCTGCTCGCGTTCGCCTACGGTCGCCTGGTCAAGGATCCCCCGGACGACTTCAAGGCTCGCCTGCCGCTGCCGCCCATGCTCATGGTCGATCGCATCACCGAGATCACCGCCAACAAGAGCCGCGGCACGCTGATCGCCGAGCGCGACGTGAACCTCGATGACTGGTTCTTCCAGTGCCACTTCCTGGGCGATCCGGTGCAGCCGGGCTGTCTCGGCGTCGACGGCGTCTGGCAGCTCTTCGGCTTCTACTGCAACTGGCGCGGTGGGCTGGGCACCGGCCGCGCGCTCGGCTGCGGCGAGGTCGAGTTCTTCGGCCAGATCCGGCCCCACGACGGGGTCGTTCGCTACGAGCTGCAGATCAAGCGCTATGCGGTGCTCGAGAATGCCGGCGCGTCGATGATCGTCGGCGACGCCAAGGTGATCGTCGACGACGTGGATATCTACACCGTCAAGGGAGCCCGGGTGGGCCTCTTCAAGGACATCGACTACCCCGACTATCCCTGGCCCAGTGAAAACAGCCGGGGCGGACAAATGGAACGATGAGCACATACACCCGCGGCATGGCCGCCGGCGCCCCTGGCCCAGTGAAAACAGCCGGGGCGGACAGATGGAACGATGAGCACACACACCCGCGGTATGGCCGCCGGCGCCCCTGGCCCAGCGAGAACAGCCGGGGCGGACGAATGGAGCGCTAGGCGATGAGCGAAGCAGACGACAAGCCCGTCGCGCTGGTCACCGGCGGAGGCACCGGCATCGGAGCCGCGTGCTGTCGTGCGCTGGCCGCCGAGGGGTTCCGCGTCGCCGTGCACCATCGCTCGAGCGAGGAGAAGGCGAAGAAGCTGGCCGCCGAGCTCCCCGATGCGTTCGCGGTGAAGGCCGACCTCACCGACCCCGAGTCGGTGGACGCGATGATCAAGACGTTGAAGGGAGAGGCGGGCCGCGTCGACGTACTGGTGAACAACGCCGGCTACAACGTGAACGCCCCGATGCTCTCGATGAACCTCGATCAGTACGACGCCGTGGCCGGCATCGCGCGCGGCAGCTGGTACCTCACCAAGCTCGTGCTGCGCCGCTTCATGTTCCGCAAGGGCAACGGGCGGATCGTGAACATCTCGAGCGTGGTCGGCCATACCGGTAATCCGGGCCAGATCCCATACACCATGGTGAAGGCCGGCCTCGACGCGTTCACGAAGTCGCTCGCGCAGGAGCTCGCGGGGCGCGAGATCCTCGTCAACTCGGTCGCGCCCGGCTTCATCGATACCGAGATGACCGAGGAGCTGCCCGACGAGGTGAAGGACGCGATCCTCTCGCGGATACCGCAGGGCCGGATGGGCACGGCGGACGAGGTGGCCGATGTGGTCGCCTACCTCGCGACGCGCGCGAGCTACGTGAACGGCACGGTCGTGCACGTGAACGGAGGCATGTACGGTGGCTGAGGTCGTGCACGTGAACGGAGGCATGTACGGTGGCTGAGGTCGTGCACCTGAAGGGAGGCTCTTCCGGTGGCTGAGGTCGTGGGCGTCGAGCTGTCGAAGGAGGACGTGCTCGGGCTGGTGCCTCAGGAGGCACCCTTCCGTTTCATCGACGAGATCGCCGAGCTCGACCGCGAGCACATCGTGGCCCGCTATACGTTCAAGCCGGACGAGGACTTCTACCGCGGCCACTTCCCGGGCAACCCGATCACCCCGGGCGTGATCCTCATCGAGACGATGGCCCAGGCGGGTGTCGTCGCCTTCGGCATCTATCTGTACGCCCTCGACCACTCGCAGGAGGAGGTCGAGAAGCTGATCACCGTGTTCACCGACGCGAACGTCGAGTTCAGCGGCATGGTGAAGCCCGGTGATCGCGTGACGACCACGGGCCGGGTCAAGTTCTTCCGCCGCAAGAAGCTGCGCTGTGAGGTCGAGATGTGCCTCGACGACGGCACGGTGGTCTGCACCGGCGAGCTCTCCGGCATGGGAGTACCGAAATGACGCGACGTGTCGTCGTAACGGGTCTGGGCATCATCGCGCCCAACGGCAACGGTCGGGACGCGTTCGAGAACGCTCTCAGGAAGGGACAGTCGGGCCTCCGCCACCAGGAGGTGATGGCCGAGCACAAGTTCGGCTGCACCGTGGCGGGCTCGTGCGAGGGCGTCGACGCGCTCGCCGAGGCGACCTTCGCCGAGGACGAGCTCCTCGCGATGAACATGAACCACCGCTACGCGAGCCTCGCCGCGGTGGAGGCGTGGGAGGACGCGGGGCTCGAGCGCCCGTCCCGCGAGGACGACACCGTGCACTGGGATACCGGCGCCATCATCGGCACGGGCATCGGCGGCATGGACACGACGGCCGAGAAGGTCGTGCCGCTGACCAACGCCGGGAAGCTCCGCCGCCTCGGCTCGACCGCGGTCGAGCAGGTCATGGCGAGCGGCATCTCGGCGCGCATTTCGGGGCAATTCGCCCTCGGCAACCAGGTGACGACCAACTCGAGCGCCTGCAGCACCGGCACCGAGGCCATCGCGATGGGCCTCGACCGGATCCGCAGCGGCCAGGCCGAGCGCATGCTCTGCGGCGGCTCCGAGGCTGCGAGCCACTACATCTGGGCCGGCTTCGACGCGATGCGGGTGCTGAACCGCGGCTCGAACGATGCGCCCGAGAAGGCGTCGCGGCCGATGAGCGCCTCGGCCGGGGGCTTCATCCCGGGCTCGGGCGCGGGCGTGGTCATGATCGAGAGCCTCGACAGCGCCCAGGCCCGGGGCGCGCGCATCTGGGCCGAGGTGGCTGGCCAGGGGATCAACTGCGGCGGCCACCGCATGGGCGGCAGCATGACGGCGCCGAACCCCGAGAGCGTGCGGCGCTGCATTCAGCTCGCGATGGACGACGCGGGCATCACCGCCGACGAGGTCGGGGCCATCAGCGGCCACCTGACCGCCACCGGCGCCGACCCGCGCGAGGTGGGCAGCTGGGCGAAGGCCCTAGGGCGCGGACCGGGCGAGCTTCCTACCATTACCAGCACGAAATCGATGGTCGGGCACGCCCTGGGTGCGGCGGGCGCCGTGGAGTCGGTGGCGGCCGTGCTCATGGTGTCGGGCGGGTGGGTCCATCCGTCGATCAATTGTGAGGACGTCCATCCCGAGATCGAGGCCCACGCGGCGTCGATCCCGCACGAGCTGCGCGAGCAGCCGGACATGAAGGTCATCATGAAGGCGGGCTTCGGCTTCGGCGACGTGAACGCGTGCCTCGTCTTCAAGAAGTGGGAGGGCTGACGGCCGCGGGGGGCGGCCGTGCTGGCCCTAGAGAACGGTGCGGAATCACTCGGCCGGGCTCCGACGAGAGTCCGGTGGAGAGCAGAGAGCAGAGAAGGAGGCAACGACGATGGACCAGGGCGAAGTGATGGAGCGGGTGGTCAAGATCCTCACGCCGTGGGTGAAGAACGAGGACGCCCTCGCGTCGGTCTCGATGGAGACCAATATCCTCGATGATCTCAAGGTCAACTCGGCCCGGCTCGTCGACGTCGTGATCGCCTTCGAGGACGACTTCGACATCGAGATCGCGGACGAGGACGTCGACAGCGTCAACACGGTCGGCGACTCGGTGAACCTGATCCTCGAGAAGCTCGGCTGACTCCGCCCTCCGCTGCGAGGTGCAGCGGAGACGCGTGAGTCGAGTGCTTCGAGACGGGCGTGCAGGGGGGCCCATTGACGGGCAATGCGTCCACGGATGACGTCCGGCGCATGCGCAGAGCGCATGTGCTCCAGCGGCTGCTCGGCTGGCTGGTGGCGCCGTTCTGGGTACCGACGGCGGCGCTCGTCATGCGCTACCGGCTCGGCTACCGGATCGAGGATCTCACGCGCATCCGGCGTGAGTACCGGCAGATCCGGCGGGCATCCGATGCGCCGCTCCTGCTCTGCGGGAACCACCTGACCCTGATCGACTCGTTCCTCATCGCCTGGGCCCTGCGCAGTCCGTGGGCGTACGTGCTCGACTACGACACGCTGCCATGGAACACGCCGGAGGAGACGAACTTCGCCACGACGCCGCTCCGGCGCGTGCTGGTCTATCTCGGCAAGTGCATCCCGATCCGTCGCGGCGGTGATCGCAAAGAGGTGGCGAACGTGCTCGGCCGCATCACGTACGCGCTCGAGTGCCGAGAGGTCGCGCTGCTCTTCCCCGAAGGCGGGCGCTCGCGCAGCGGCCGCATCGAGGAGGGCGCCGGCGCCTGGGGCGTCGGCCGAATCGTGGGTGGCATCGAGGGCTGCCGCGTCGTGTGCGTCTATCTCCGCGGGCGGCAGCAGACGACGTGGAGCGACTATCCCGCGAAGGGCGACTCGATCTACGTGGACATCGCCTGCATCGAGCCCAAGAGCGATCATCGCGGCGCGCGGCGAAGCCGCGACATCGCCCAGCAGATCGTCGGTCAGCTGAAGCGCATGGAAGAGGCCCATCTCGATGGTCGGTAACGACGTCGTCGATCTGGCCGACGTGGACGCAGACGCCTCGACTTACTCGTCGCGCTTCGACGACCGCGTGTTCACCGCGGACGAGCAGCGCTGGATCGACGCGGCGGTCGACCCGAGTCGCGCGCGCTGGGAGATCTGGGCCGCGAAGGAGGCCGCGTACAAGGCCGTGAAGCGGGACCGGCCCAGCACCGTCTTTTCGCCGTCCGCGTTCGAGGTCGAGCTCGATGCGCCCGGCTCGTGCGACGCCGGAGGCCTCACTCGATCGATCGGCGTCGTTCGAGGCGCGGGATCCGATGCCGCGCTGGGTGACGGCGAGTGCCTCCGCGTGGACGTCGAATCGAACGTCGACCGCGTGCATGCGGTCGCTCGGCGCGACGGGGAGCTCGCGCCCGACTTCGAGGTCGCGATGCTGCCCGCAGCGGGCGACACGGGCGACATCGATCCCTCTACCTTCGTGCGCCGCCGCCTGGTCCGCAAGCTCGCGGCCGCACTCGGTGTCCCGACGGCACGCCTCACCCTCGATCGCCGCAAGCGCGTGCCGATCGTCCTGCTCGACGGACGGGAGATCCCCATCGAAGCCTCGCTGTCCCATCACGGTCGGTTCGTCGCGTGCGCCTGGTCACAGCGCGGCGTGCGTCGGACCCGGCCGCTCGTGCGCTCCGTCGCGCGCCGAGCACGCGAGGTCAGCGCTTGACGCTCGGCCGACCGATTCGCCGCCTCGGCATCGTCAATCGGGGCGAAGCCGCCATGCGCTGCATCCGCGCAGTGAAGGCGCTTCGCGCTCTCGAGGGCCGCGATCTCTCGGTGATCGCGCTCTACACCGATCCCGATCGTGACGCGCCCTTCGTGCGCCACGCCGACGAAAGCGTCGAGATCTCGTCCGTGGGTGGCGCCGTCGCCGCCTACCTCGATCACGACGGCGTGCTCGACGCGCTCCAGAAGATGCGCGTCGATGCAGTCTGGCCCGGCTGGGGCTTCGTGGCCGAAGACCCGGCGTTCGTCACGAAGCTCACCGAGGCGGACATCGCGTTCCTCGGCCCGGGTGCCGGCGCCATGAGCGGCCTCGGCGACAAGATCACCTCGAAGCAGCTCGCCGAGAAGGCAGGGGTGCCCGTCACGGCCTGGAGCGGGCGGGCGCTCGAGAGCGTCGAGGACGCAGCCGAGCAGGCCGAGCGCATCGGCTATCCGGTCGTGGTCAAGGCGACGGCGGGCGGCGGCGGCCGTGGCATCCGCCTGGTCTTCGAGCCCGACGAGCTCGCTGCAGCCTACGAGTCGGCGGGCAGCGAGGCGGCTGCGGCCTTCGGCAACGGCGCTCTCTTCTGCGAGAAGCTCGTGACCGGCGGCCGGCACATCGAGGTGCAGATCGCGGCCGACCTGCACGGCCACGTCTTCTCGCTCGGCTGTCGCGACTGCTCGGTGCAGCGCCGCAACCAGAAGGTGCTCGAGGAGGCGCCGCCGCCCGGCTTCCCGACCGAGATTCGCGAGGCGATCGAGGCTTCGGCCGTTCGCATGGCGAAGCACGTCTCGTACAGCGGCGTTGGCACCGTCGAGTTCCTGCTCGAAGGCGAGCAGTTCTACTTCCTCGAGGTGAACCCGCGGCTCCAGGTCGAGCACGGCATCACCGAGGAGATCACGGGCGTCGATCTCGTCCAGACGCAGATCCGCATCGCCCGGGGTGAGTCGCTCTCGGGGCTCGAAGTGAACGAGCGTGGCGTCGCCATCGAGGCACGGGTCTGCGCCGAGGATCCCGACGAAGACTTCCTGCCCTCGCCCGGCCGCATCGTGTGCTTCGATCCGGCGCTCGGTCCGCGGGTCCGCCTCGATTCGGGCGTGACCGCCGGTACGACGATCTCGTCCGACTTCGACAGCCTGATCGCCAAGGTGATCGCCACCGGCGACGACCGCGCCGAGGCGCGCGCCCGGCTCGCCGTGGCGCTGCGCGACTTCGAGCTCGTCGTCGAAGGGGGCGCTACCAACAAGGGCTACCTGCTCGACGTACTCGACGCCGAGGCGTATCGCGCCGGGCCGGTCGACACGCGCTGGCTCGACGGCTTCAACGAGGCGCGCCGCGAGGCCGAGCCGCGCGGCGACGGCCTCGCCGAGGATGCGTTCGTCGGCGCCGCCATCGTCGCCTACCAGCAGGCCCGCGGCCGTGCGCGCGACATCTTCTACGCCGACTCGAGCGCCGTGTCGCGCGAGCGCATCCCGCCGAGCGAAGGCCAGCAGATCGACCTGTCGAAGGACGGCGAGAGCTATCGCGTGATGGTCTACGCGATCGGCTCATGGCGCTATCGCGTGCACCTCGACGGCCGGGTGGTGTCCGCCAGGCTCCGAGAAGAGGGCGAGCACCGCGCGCGGCTCCAGATCGACGATCGCGTGCGCCGCATCGTCTACGACGCGTCTGAGCTCTCGCTGCGCCTCGAGGTCGACGGCATCGCGCATCGCTACGGGTTGCAGACCGCCGGCCAGGTGCGCTCGACGTCGCCTGCCATGGTCGTGTCGGTCGGCGTCGCGGTGGGCGACCGCGTCGAGGCGGGCGATCCCCTCGGCCTGCTCGAAGCGATGAAGATGGAGATCGGCTTCCGGGCGCCGGTCGCCGGCACCGTCAGCGAGGTGCTCGTCCACGCAGGCCAGCAGGTGGCCGCGGGTGACGTGCTGCTCGTGATCGAGACGCCGAAGGACGACGCCGAGTCGGCGGGTGCGAGCGCGCGGATCGAGCTGCCGGGGCAGATCGACCCGCTCGCACTGCTCTTCGTGCCGAGCGCAGAGGGCCCACTCGGTGCCCCCGACCTCGTATCGGCGAGCGCTGCCGAGCGGACGGCGCGCCGGGAGACCACGGCCACCGTACGCGAGGAGATCCGGCGCGTGGTGCTCGGCTACGACGCCAACGCCGAGCGCGCCCAGCGCCTCGTGGCGTTCCTCGAAGCGGAGCTGCCCGAAGATCTGCCGGAGGACTTCGCTCTCGAGCTCGCGCAGATCCGCCACGAGCTCGAGACCTTCGCGGACGTCGAGGAGATCTTCATCAAGGCGCCGCGTGCGTCGGTGTCCGGCGAGCTCGGCCCCTCGAACGACGCACGCTTCCGCATGTTCGTGCGCCGCCTCCACGCCGGCACCGAAGGCATCGCCGAAGAGTTCCTGACCGCCATGCGTGGCGCGCTGCGCCACTACGGCATCACCGACCTCGAGCTCTCCGGTGCGCTCGAGCGTGCGGTGCTCCGGATGCTCTCGATCCGCCTCGAGTCGAAGCTGCGTCATCAGCTCGTGCTCGGCGTGTTGCGCCAGCTCTCCGCGCTGGCCGGCGCGGGAATCGTGGTCGAGCACGACCGGGTGCTGGCGCTCGCGCTCGCGCGCATCGCCCGGCTGCGTCCGCAGGTCGGCGACGTCGTCGCCGATGCAGCGCTCGAGGCGAGCTACCTCTGCTTCCTGCAGCCCGGCATCGAGCGCCGCGCCGCGCGCACATCGGAGAACGTGAACGCGTGGCTCGCTTCGGCCGAGACCGAGCTCACGGTGCCGCCGACCCAGGTCCTGCTCGAGCTCGCTGCGGCCCCGCGTCCGGTCTTCGATCGCCTCGGCCACTGGATCGAGCTCGACGACCCGGCGCGCAGCGAGATCGCCCTCGCCGCCCACACCCAGCGGCGCTACGCGCCGCGCACGCCCGTCGCGTATCGCACGGCGGTGGTCGACGAGACGCGCATCCATTGCGTCGAGTATCCCGAGATCGGCCTGGTCATGGCGGCGATCGCGCGCAGCGACGACGTGGTGGTCGTCGCCGAGCGAGTCTGCCGCGCCGTGGGGCGGATGGCGGAGCGCGATTCGGCGACGCCGATCCACGCGGCCGAGGTGGTGATTCCGCCGGGCGAAGAGGTCGACCTGCAAGCCGTCGCACCGCAGATCGAGCGCATGCTCTCGTCGGCTGCGCCGCATTGCCGCTTCACGCTCGGGCTGCTCGCGCGGGGCGGAGGCAGCGATCACGTCTTTCGCACCTGGGAGCCGGTGTCGGGCGGCTACGTCATGCGGTCGGATCTCCAGGATCTGCATCCCGAGACCGCCGCGCGCATCGACCTCGAGCGTCTGTCGAACTTCGAGCTCGAGCGCATCCCGGCGGACGAGGGCATCTACTCGTTCTATGGCCGCGCCAAGGACGTCCCGGGCGACGAGCGTGTCTTCGTGCTGGCCGATGCCCGCGACCGCTCGCCCGAGTCGGGCCGCGAGCTCGCGAACCACGTTGCGGCGTTCGAGCGCGTCTTCAACCGCTCGACGCGCAGCCTGCGCTCGACCCTGCAGATGCGCGACCCGCGCCGGCGCCTGCAGTGGAATCGCATCTCCATCTTCGTGGCGCCGGAGATCTATCTCGAGGTCGAGGATGCCCACGACGTGGCGCGGCGCCTCGCGCCCTCGACCCTGCATCTCGGCCTCGAGAAGGTGATCGTGCGCGTGAACCGCCTCGATCGCGAGAGCCCCGACGCGCCTGCGACGCCGACCGAGATCGTCATCACGGACACGCGCGATCAGACCGAGATCGACGCGCGCATGCCACACCACGATGCGCTGCGCCCGGCCGAGGATCACGAGCGCGCGGTCGTGGCCGCGCGGCGGGCCCGCCAGATCTATCCGTACGAGATCATCGGCATGCTGACGACGGGTGAGCAAGCGGTCGTCGACGCCGGACGTGAATCGGAACGACCGGCGCTGCCAGCCGGCGTCTTCGAGGAGTACGACCTCGACCCCGAGTCGGAGTCGTCGCCCGCGATGAGCGTCGCGGGCCGCGGGCCCGGGCTCAACGAGGCAGGCGTCGTGTTCGGCGTCATCTCGACGCCGACGCCCAAGGTGCCCGAGGGCATGAGGCGCGTGCTCGTGATCTCGGATCCGACGAGCAACATGGGTGCGCTCGCTGCACCCGAATGCGATCGCCTCGTCGCCGCGATGGACCTCGCGGAGGACCTCGGGCTACCGCTCGAGTGGGTCGCCGTCTCGAGTGGCGCGCGCATCGCGATGGACAGCGGCACCGAGAACCTCGACGCCACCGCTCGCGTCGTGCGCCGCATCGTGCAGTTCACCCAGAACGACGGCGTGATCCACGTGATCGTCGCGGGTGTGAACATCGGCGCCCAGGCGTACTTCGACGCCCTCGCGACGATGCTGCCCCACACGCGGGGCATCCTCGTCATGACGCAGAAGGCGTCGATGGTGCTGACCGGCCGCCGCGCGCTCGAGGCGGCGGGCAGCGTGTCGGCCGAGGACGAGGGCGCGATCGGCGGCTACGAGCGCGTCATGGGTCCGAATGGCGAGGCGCAGTTCTACGCGCGCAGCGTCCCCGACGCGTTCCACATCCTCTACGAGCACTACCGCTACACGTACGTCGTGCCCGGCGAGCGCGGCCCGCGGCCGTATCCGACCAAGGACACCGTGACGCGCAACATCGGCGACGCGCCGATCCTGCGGAAGGACACAGCCTTCGACTTCGAGACCGTCGGCGAGATCTTCGACGACGCGAGCAACCCTGGCCGCAAGCGCCCGTTCGCGATGCGCGCGGTGATGGACGCGCTCGTCGACCAGGACGGCGGCCATCTCGAGCGCTGGAAGGGCATGGTCGGTGGCGAGACCGCGATCGTGTGGGACACGCATCTCGGCGGCCGTGCGATCGAGCTGATCGGCATCGAGAGCCATACCGTCGACCGCGACGGCTACCGCCCGATCGACGGCCCCGAGGCATGGAACGGCGGAACGCTCTTCCCGTACTCGTCGAAGAAGGTCGCGCGGGCGATCAACGCGGCGAGCGACAACCGGCCGGTGGTGATCCTCGCGAACCTGTCGGGCTTCGACGGCTCGCCCGAGTCGCTGCGCAAGCTGCAGCTCGAGTACGGCGCCGAGATCGCGCGCGCCGTGGTCAACTTCCAGGGACCGATCCTCTTCCTGGTCGTGTCCCGATACCACGGCGGGGCCTACGTCGTGTTCAGCCAGCAGCTGAACCCGTCGCTCGAGGCGTCGGCGCTGACGGGCTCGTTCGCCTCGGTCATTGGTGGTGGGCCGGCGGCGTCGGTCGTCTTCGCACGTGAGGTGCGCGCCCAGGCGGTCGCCGATCCGCGCATCGAGGAGAAGCAGCGGTCGCTTCGCTGGAACCCGTCCGCGAAGGCGCGCGAAGAGCTCGACGAGCTGCTGCGCGAGGTGACGCTCGAGAAGCAGGCAGAGGTCGCCGCCGAGTTCGATCGTGTCCACAGCGTCGAGCGTGCTCGCGACGTCGGCTCGCTCGGCGCGATCGTCGACCCCACCGAGATGCGCGCCTTCCTGATCGAGGCGCTCGAGCGCGCGACGGACGAGCCGACGCCTCGGTCGTGAGCCGGCGCGCGCTCCTGGCGTTCGGTCGGTAGCCCGGATCGAGATGATTTCGAGAAGCAGTGACGGCGGGCGGGGCGACGCGATCCTGATCGATGGGATCGAGGTGCCGTGTGCGCTCGGCGTCACGGCCGAGGAGCGCGCCGGACGCCGGGCGGTCCATGTCGACCTCGAGCTCGGCGTCGACCTCGATGCGGCGAGCCGCAGTGACGACCTCACCGACACCGTCGACTATGGCGCCGTCTACGACTGCGTCGAGGCGGTGGCTGGCGAGGGTGAGCACTTGCTCGTCGAAGCGCTCGGGCGCCGCATCATCGACGCGATCTTCACGGGCTTTGCGCCGGTCGAATGGGTTCGCATCGAGGTGCGCAAGCCGAATCCGCTCGACGGCGTGCTCGAGTTCACGGGATGCCGCCTCACCCGGCACCGGGGCGAGTGACCGCCCCCGCACGCGGAGTGTCGCCCCGCGCGTCACGCTGGCCGGGTGTGGTCGCGGCCGCGCTGCGGGCGCTGCCCGCGCGGGGTGGGACCGCACTCGCGGGCATCGCTTCGCCGCTGCTCCGGGGTCGTCGCGCGGTGGCCCTGGAGCAGCTCGAGCTCGCGTTCCCAGAGCTCGATGCTTCGGCGCGCGACGCGATCTGGCGCGAGAGCCTGCGTCATCACGGGCGGAGCCTCGTCGAGCTGGCGCGTCTCGCGGGCAGCTCCGAGCAGCGCGCGCGGCTGGTCGATGCGGTCGAGATCCGGGGCACCGCGAACGCAGATCGCGCCCGCGCGCTCGCGCCCGAGGGCCGGGGTGTGGTGGTCGTGACCGCGCACCTCGGCAACTGGGAGCTCTGCCTCGCCGCGATGGCCGCGGCGGGCTACCCGATGGCGGTGGTCCACCATGGGCTGCGTCGCCCCGGTCTCTCGGCGTGGCTCGCCGGGGTTCGGACGCGTCAGGGCGACGTCGAGCTCGTCGAGCTCGGCACCGCGCGCGCCGGTGAGGTGCTCGCCGCGCTGCGCACCGGCCGTCACCTCGTCGCGATGATGGACCAGAACGCGCGTCTCGATGAGGGGAGCTTTGCTCCGTTCTTCGGAGCACCTGCGTGCACGCGACGGGGCCCCGTCGTGCTGGCGCTGCGGATGGGCGTGCCCCTGCTGCCGGCCTTCTCCCATCGCGTTGGCGAGGGGCCGCACCATCGAGTCGAGTTCGGCGAGCCGATCGAGCTCGAACGGCCCGAGCGGCTCGGCGGCGGCGACACCCTCGACGCGCTCGTTGACGCGGGCCTCGAGCGCGTCAATCGCGTCATCGAGGAGGCGATCCGCGCTCATCCCGAGCAGTGGATCTGGTCTCATCGCCGGTTCCGGACGCGGCCGGACGGGGGCGGTGAGCGCTGAGCGTGCGCCGGATAGGCAGGGTCGCTGCGGTCCGGGCCCTTCTTCTGCGTGGGAAATACCCTTCTACAAGCGAGCGGAGCGCTCTTCTCTCAAGCGGGAGCGGGAACCGGTCGATCCACTGACGGCGGGCCGCCCACGGGGTCCCGCGTGGCCCGTTCGATCCGGAGTGTCCCCAGCGTCATGCCCGCCTCGCGCTGCACCAGATCCTTCGCCTTACTCTCGGCCCTCGCCCTCCTCGGGATCGCTCCGGGCTGCGCGACCAGTCCCAGCTGCCCTCACTCGACCGAGCCGACGGTGTCCGAGATCGAGGTGGAGATGTACCGCAAGGCCGAGACGGAGCGCGCAGCTGGACTCGCCCGGCAGGTCGAGCGGCTTCGCGACGATCTCGCCCAGGCGGAGGATGCGCTGGTCACGGCGGAGTCGGGCCTGCGCGGAGAGCACTCGCGCGCCGATGCGGTCTCGAGCCTTGCCGAAGCGCGCATCCAGGTGGCGCGCTCAGCCGAGCGCGCGCCGTGGCGCGCGGCGGAGCTCGCCGAGGCGCTGAGCAAGCTGGCCGAGGCCGACCGCCAGATCGCCGAGGGCCACTACGGCTCGGCGCTCTTCTTCGTCTACCGCGCGCAGCGCGCCGCCGAGACGATCGAAGCCGAGGCCGAGGCCGTCCACGCGCGCCCGGACGTGCGCTACGTGCGCTCTGGGCGCGTCAACATGCGCTCGGGCCCGTCCAGAGTCGACCCGGTGCTTCGGGTGCTGGAGGGCGGCACACCGGTCTTCGCCGAGGGACGGCGAAGGGAGTGGATGCTGGTGCGCGCGTCGACCGGCGACATCGGGTGGGTCCACCGCAGTCTGCTGCGATCTCAGTAGCAGTACGAGTTCAGACGTAGCCGAGCTCGCAGAGCCGGGGCCGATCAACCGCCTTCGGGCTCGCCCGTCTCACCCTCGCCCATCTCGCTCGTCTCGCCCTCACTCTCGTCCGACTCCGCGATGATGACGCAGTCGCGACCCGCATCCTTCGCGCTGTAGAGCGCGCGGTCGGCGTCGACGAAGAGCTGGCGCCTGTCGCCGCAGTAGATCGCGACGCCCACCGACACCGTCACCCGCGACTGCTCGCTCGGCGGCTCAAGGAAGAACTGCGCCTCGGCGATGTCGGTGCGCAGCTTCTCGGCCAGCTTCGCCGCGCCGAGCAGATGGGTGTCGGGGGCGAGCAAAGCGAACTCCTCGCCACCGTAGCGTGCGAGCAGATCGGTCTCGCGTACCCCGTCGTTCAGGATCTGCGCCATCTTGCGGAGGATCTCGTCGCCGCCCGCGTGCCCGAGCCGGTCGTTCCACTTCTTGAATTCGTCGATGTCGAAGAGGATCAACGAGAGCGGCACACCGGTGCGGTCGGCACGCTTGCACTCGCTCGTGAGCGCCTCCTGGAAGTAGCGGTGGTTGTGGAGCTTCGTGAGCCCGTCGGTAATCGAGAGCTGCTCGAGGATCTCGTTCATCTCCTGCAGCTCCTCGTTCTTCTGCTGCAGGCTGGCGTTCGTCATCTCGATCGTCGCGTGGCTCCGCTCGAGCTCCTCGGCGTTCCGGGTCAGCATCTTCGTCATGCCGCCGAACACGCGGGAAAGCACGGCGACCTCGTCCTCACCCTCCTGGGCCGGGATCTCCACGTCACGCTCGCCGTCCGCGATGCGGCGCGCCGCGTCCGAGAGCGCCTCGATGGGGCGCACGATCGACACCGCGATGCGGAACGCCGCGATGCACATCACCAGCACGATGGCGAGGTTGATGATGGTGACGCGGCTGATGGCTGCGATGACGGGCGCGAACGCGTCCTCGTAGGGCTCCTCGAAGACGAGCACCCAGTCGAAGCGCGGGAACGGGCGCAGGCCGGCGACGAGGGACTCGCCCGCCTCGGTCTCGTAGTCCTCGAAGACCACGCGTTCGGGCGAGTCACCGTCCGAACCGATCGGGCCCTCGAAGCGGCCGCCGACGTCACTCGCCCGGCTCGATGCGATGATCACGGCGTCGCCATTCACCACCGACAGCGAGGCGGAGCCGCTGCCACCGTTCACCCGGAGCAATGAAGAGAGCTTCGAGACGCGGACCGTCGCGTGAAGGGTGCCGAGGTGCTCGCCGTCGGCGCCGAAGATGGGGGCCGAAGCGATCTGCAGGTGTCCGCCCGCCCAGCTCGTCAGAGGCCCGATGTCCGGCGACTCCACCGATGCGAGCTCACCCAGCCAGTGGCTCGGCAGCTCTGGCGCGTGCCCCACCGAAAAGGCGGCGCTGCTGGAACTCTCGTTGGACAGCACGAAGAGCGCGCCGTACTGCGGGAAGTCGTCGAGGAGATACTGCAGGTACTGGCTCACCTCGCGCATCGCACGCTCGCGGCGTTGCGAGGGCTCGGGGGAGAGCGCGCGCGGCAGCACCTCGCGTAGCACCTCGCTCGACGTGAAGACCTGCATCTCGCCGAGCCGCTGGTCGTACCAGGCATCGATCCCCACGCCGGCTACGGCGAGGGTCGACGCGACCTCGTGGTTGATCTTCTGGCGCAGGAAGTCGGCGGTCGAGCGCACCGACACGCCGGCCACCGTGAGCGAAGTGATCAGGGTGACTGCGAACACGAAGAAGACGATTCGTGTCGGCAACCTGTTGAAGATGCGTTCCAACGGGGGCTCGACGACCTCTCGGTATGTGGGAGCGATCCGTCGACCTTCGAAAGGTGCGGCGGGGAGCCATCACTGAATCGGACAAACCCCTGTCGACCTTGATGAAATCCGGGCGGAGCGACATCGCGGGTCGAGGCCGCTCCCGAGCGCTCGGTGCTCCGGTGGCACGGGAGGATTCGAGTCGCGGCGGACGGTCTCACCCGGGGGCGGCTCCCCCCGCGTGCTATCGTGCCCGGCTCCGAACGATCTCGGGAAAGGCCCCCCCCGTGAGTGCTCACCACGACGGCCGCCCGCTCGGCGCCGACGACACCCGGACCATCCTCGACGATGCCCTGCACGCTGGTCGCCTCGAAGCGACGGAGGCGGCTCGGCTCGGCGCGCATCTCGGCGACCCCGGCGTGCGCGGCGCCCTCGTCGACGCCGCGTGGGAGAGCGCGCGCAAGGGGCGCGGCCGCGTGGTCACGGTGTCCCGGAACGTCTTCATCCCGCTCACGAATCTCTGCCGCAACCGCTGCAGCTACTGCACCTTCGCGAAGCTCCCCGACAGCCCCGAGGCGCACACGTACACGCTCGACGAGGTGGCCGAGGTCGTCCGAGGCGGGGTGCTGACCGGCTGCACCGAGGCGCTGATGTGCCTCGGCGACAAGCCGGAGGTCGCGTACAAGAGCTACCGCGAGCAGCTCGCGAGGGATGGCTACTCGTCGACGACGGATCTGCTCGTCGAGGCGTGCCGCGTCGCCTTCGAGGGCGACATGCTCCCGCACACCAACGCGGGGATCCTGACCATCGAGGAGATGGAGCGACTTCGCCCCTGGAACGCGTCGATGGGGCTCATGATGGAGACGACGAGCCAGCGGCTGCGCGGCAAGGGCATGCCCCACCAGTATGCGCCCGACAAGGAGCCCGCTCGCCGCATCCGCATGCACGAAGAGGCGGGTGAGCTGAAGATCCCGTTCACCAGCGGACTGCTGCTCGGCATCGGTGAGAACGTCGCCGAGCGCGCGGACACCCTGGCCGAGATCCGGCGCATCTCCGATGCGTACGGGCACATCCAGGAGGTGATCGTCCAGCCCTTCCATCCCAAGCCCGGCACGCGCATGCGGCATGCCTCGCCGCTGTCGGACGAGGAGGTCGTCGGCTGGACCGCGATCGCGCGGCTGGTAATGGGGCCCGACATGAACGTGCAGGCGCCGCCGAATCTCGGCGCCGAGGTGCTGCCCGAGCTGCTGCGCGCCGGCATCAACGACTGGGGGGGCGTTTCGCCCGTGACCCTCGACTACATCAACCCCGAGGCGCCGTGGCCGACGCTGCCCGGGCTCCGCGAGCTCACCGCGGCGGCGGGGCTCGAGCTGCGCGATCGTGGGCCGGTCTACCCCGACTGGGCGACCGGCGAGCGCGAAGACTTCTATGATCCCCGGATGCACGAGGCCCTGCCGAGATTCGTGACACCGGAGGGCTACGCGAGGCGCCCCGAGACCCCGTCCGGGGAGGAGGCCGCATGAGTCTCGACAGCATCATGGGCACGGTGACGCCGCAGGTCGCCGGCATCCTCGAGCGCTCGCTCGAGGGCCGGGAGATGAGCGGGGCCTCTCTCGAGCGGCTGCTGACGGTCACCGGTCCGGACTTCCACGCGCTGCTCGCCGCGGCCGATCACCAGCGCCGTGAGGTGAACGGCGACGACGTCACGTTCGTGGTCTGCCGCAACATCAACTTCACGAACGTCTGCTATGTGGGCTGCTCGTTCTGCGGCTTCGCCCGTCACAAGGACGATGCGGCCGAAGCGTTCGACCATCCGATGCAGGTGATCCTCGACAAGTGCGCCGACGCCATCACACGGGGCGCCACAGAGGTCTGCATCCAGGGCGGCATCCACCCGAACAAGAACCACGAGCACTACCGCGAGATCCTGACGACGATCAAGGGCGCGTACCCCGATCTCCACATCCACGCGTACTCGCCGGAGGAGATCGACTTCGGCCACCGCAAGAGCGGCATGAAGCTCGACGAGTACATGGCCTGGCTGAAGGACGCGGGGCTCGGCACCGTGCCGGGCACCGCGGCGGAGATCCTCGTCGACGAGGTGCGCGACGTGCTCTCGCCGAAGAAGCTCAAGACCGATCGTTGGGTCGAGATCATCAAGGCAGCGCACGGTGCAGGGCTGCGCTCCACCGCGACGGTGATGTACGGGCACATCGAGGAGCCGCATCACATCGCGACGCATCTCGAGATCGTGCGCGACGTGCAGAAGGAGACTGGCGGCTTCACCGAGTTCGTGCCGCTCGGCTTCATCCACGAGCGCAACATGCTCTACAACTTCCTCGGCAGTCGGCCCGGCGCCTCGATGATGGAAGACCTCCGCATGGTGGCCGTCAGCCGGCTCTTCTTCCACGGCACGATCGACCACATCCAGGTCTCGTGGGTGAAGATGGGGCCGAAGCTCGGGCAGATGGCGCTGCAGTCCGGCGCCGACGACTTCGGTGGCACGCTGATGGAGGAGTCGATCAGCCGCGAGTCGGGGAGCCACCACGGTGAGAACTGCCCGCCCGAGGAGTTCCGGCGGCTGATCCGCGAGATCGACCGCGTGCCCGTCGAGCGATCGACGAAGTACGAGATCCTGCGCCGCTTCGACGATCCCGCGCTCGATCCGCCTTCGCTCGAGCCCCAGCACGACATCGAGCTCGCCGGTCCCGCGCGCCATCGCGAGGGGCCGTTGCACCGACGTGAGGCCGCGGTCGGGCGCTGACGCGAAGCCTCGCTCACTCGAGGCAGGCCGCACTTCGATCTTCGTCGGGCCGCCCGGCTCTCAGCCCATCCGCTCGTGGATGCGCGTCGTGAGCGCCTCGACCTGGTAGCGAAGCCGCGGGTTCTCGAGCATCTCGCGCTCGACCTTCTTGATCGCGTTGCGAACCGACGGGTGGTCCCGGTCGAGCGCGCGGCCGATGTCGGCCAGCGGCGCCTCGGTGTACTTGTGGCAGAGGTACATGGCCAGCTGACGGGGGACGAGCACGGCGCGTCTACGGCTGCGGGCCGCGAGCATCTCGGGCGTCGTCTTGAAGAACGACGCCACGACCGCGACGACGTCGGAGATCTCGGGCCGCCGCGCCTTCGGCGTCAGCGTCTGCACCTTCTGGGCGATGGCGCGCCGAGTGAGCTCGATGTCGATCGGCCGCTTGAGCAGGGTCGAGGTCGTCACGACCTGCATCAGCACGCTCTCGAGCTCGCGCACGTTGCCCGGCACCGACTCGATGAGCAGATCGAGGCATTCGTCGGGGAGCGCGATCGCACCGTTTGCCGCCTTCACCTTCAGGATCTGGCGCCGCACGATGGCGTCGGGCGCCTCGAGCGCAGCGACGAAGCCGCCGGCGAGCTGCTCGCGGAGCCGCTCGTCGAGATCGTCCATCTCCTGGGGCATCCGGTCGCCGGTCAGGAGCACTCGGCCGCCGGCATCGAGCACGTGCTGCACGCTGTGGAAGAACTCGAGCTGGGTCGCACGCTTCGCCGCGAGGAACTGCACGTCTTCGAGCACCAGCATGCCTCCGCGCTCGGGCCGGTAGCGGCGCTTGAACTCGGTCGTGGTCTTGCTGCGCAGGGCCGAGACGAACTCGCTCGTGAAGACCTCGGCGTTCGCATAGCGGACGGTGCGCCGGCTCTGCTGTGCCACCGCGGCGGCGACTGCACGGGCGAGGTGCGTCTTGCCGAGGCCGGGCGGCGACGCGAGGTAGAGCTGCTTGAGTGCAGTCTGCTGCCCGCCGGCGACGGCGAACGCCGCCTCGCGCGCGAGGGCGTTGCAGGGGCCCACTACGAAGTTGTCGAAGGAGAACGGGTAGGGGAGCTGGGCTTGCTGCGTGTCGGGGCCCCGCTGCCCTCGCATGTGCGCGGGCATTCCGCCGCCGCCGTGGTGGCCTGCGGACACCGGGCGCGGGCCCGGCCTCGACCGTGCGGTGCGTGGCCCACCGGGTGCGGTGCCTCGTGCGGATGCCGAGCAGTCGTCGGCGCCCACGTCGGGTCGACCCACGCGCAGGCGCGACGTCGTCTGCGCTAGCGCGCCGGCGAGTGGGCCGGTCATCGCGCCGTCGTTGGCGTTCGGCTCTGGCTTCAGCCCTGGCCTCGGTTCTGCCTGCGGCTCCGGTCTCGGTTCTTCTGCGGGGGGCTGCGTGTCAGGGCTCACGCGCCGCATCGCCGCGCGCCGCAGGCGGCCGTCGCGTGTGCGCGAGCGAGCGGGCTGGTCTGGTCCTTGCCCCGAAGCTGCGGCACCTGGTCGGTCTGCTCCGTGGGTCGAGGCGTCTGAATCGGGGCCGGCCGCGCTCGGGATCTGGCTCGAGCCCGTGAAATCGCCTTCGGCCGAGGCCCGGGCCGCGGCCGCAGCACCAGGCTCGGCGACGTCGAAATCGAGCGGCGGCCGTGTGCCGATCTCGTCCGAGAAGGCGTCGGCGATCGGCTCGCGGAGCGTGTGTCGCACGCGATCACGATGGAAGGGTGTCGGGCAGAGCACGACCACTCGGTCGCTACACGCCTCTCCGATCAGGAGTGGTGCGACCCAGGCTTCGTATGTGAAGGCAGGCAGCGTTTCGTGGAGTCGGCGCAGCACACCGCTCCAGACCTCGGGGGGGAAGGTCATGGTGTCCCATTCCGCGACGGACGAATCCCGTGACGAGTGCGGCGGATTGCCTCTCGCGGTGGTATCTGGAGGCTTCGGATTCGAGAGCGCCTCTCACGTCGCTCTCGGTTTTGCGAGGCCGTTTTCGGGGGATTTTGGGCGGTTCCGGATGATCCCAGCGTTTTTTTCCCGTCACCGCCCGCGACCGGACGTAATATTCCACACATGGCCTGCACTTCGCAAAGCCGAAATGCATGGATCGTCAGCTACACATGCAGCACCGCCAGGACTTCGAAATGCGGTTTGAGAACTTCGAGAACCGGCGTTTGAGTTCTGTTTTCCGATGATGCAATGGGGAGTTCGCTCGTGCCGTTGAGGTGTCTTCGACGTTGCGGTCCGGTGTCGAGGGGGAAACCAACCTGGCTCACGATCTCCACCAAACTCGTCTCACGAACTATTTCCGCGAATTTCCGGCGAATCCCGAACAGCTCGGATCCTCAGTGCATCGTGGCCGGTCCCTGACCGCTTCCGCCCTCGAGCTCGGCGATGCGAAAGCGCATGAATGCGCACAGCATGTGCTGTCTTTCGCGCACACGATCGAGCTCCAGCAGCAGCTGCTTGTCGTGGGGATCGAGATCGAGGGCCTGTGCCAGCGTGTTCACGAGCTGCTCGTCATCGATGCCGTCGAAGCGTTCGGGTGCGAACGCGTTCGCATGAGCGGTCGTGGTGTGCTGCACGAGCTCCGATAGCAGCCCCAGGACTTCTGTGCGCCTCGCATGCAATGCCTCGCGGTCAGTGACATCGACCAGATCGGGCACGGTCTCGACACGCGCTACGCGATAGAGGCGCTCGCGGTCGGGCGGCTGCTCGTCGACGATCCGGATCCGACGCGTCCCGCGCAGCAGTACGCGATACGTGCCGTCGGGGTTCTTCTCGACGCCAGCCACCTCGCCCTCGCATCCAAGCGGCGCGACGGGCGGGTTGCCTTCCATGTCGCCAAGATGGGCTTCCGCCACCGCGACCATACCGATGCGCCGGGCCGACCTGGCGAGCACATCCGCCATCATCTGTCGGTAGCGCGGCTCGAACACGAACAGCGGCACCGTCGCGAGTGGGAAGAGCACGACCTGGGGCAGCGGAAAGAGGGGAATCTCGTCCGGATCATCGGGCACGGCGCAGTCGAGGGTAGCGGGCCCTGCGCTCGTGCCCATCGTCTCGACTCATCAGTCAGGGCCCGGCGCTAGTGCCCATCGTCTCGACTCGTCAGTCAGGGCCCGGCGCTCGTGCCCATCGTCGTGACAGGTCCGGCCGGGGCCCGGCGCGTCGGCCCATCGTCTTGACTCGAGTGCGTCGGCCCTCGACACTCCGGGCGTCCATGAACCGCCGCACTCGTGACGAGCTGATACGCCTGCTGCGGAGGGATGCCGATCGCATCTGCCTCTGGTTCGGCCTGCGATATCGGTCGATCGAGCCCGAGCGCGCGAACGTCAAGCGTCGCTACGGCATCTGCTACGACGACGGAAGCATCAAGATCCGGCTTCGGCACGTGTCCACCGGTGAGCCGCTCAAGTACTCGAGTCTCGTCAACACGCTGTGTCACGAGCTCGCGCACCTGAAGCACTTCAATCACGGTCCGCAGTTCCAGGCGTTCTACGCCCGACTCCTCGCCTGGTCGCGCCAAGAGGGCATCTACAGGCCGGGGCCCCGTGTAGACGTGCGGCGGCGGCCGATCCAGGAGCCGGCGTGGCTGACCGCACCCGAGCTCGTTGTGGTCGGGAGTGTGGGGCTGCGTCCGCCGGACGCTCCGGCCCGGCGTCCACGCGAGCCTCGGCGTCCGGAGTCGACACGCACGCGCGCCGACAGGCCGGTGCAGCTCGACCTCTTCGGTTGAGCCGACGGCTGCGAGACGGTGCGACGCGCAGGCGCGCGGTCGCCCCGCGTCGGCGGCGTCACTTCGCGCGATCAATGGAGCTGCTTCGAGTCGGTGGGGGTGGACGCGAGTGGGGTGCGTCCGGAAGCCGGCGAGCGCAGGAGAGGGGGGCGTGGCCGACGCTGTGACCGGTGAGCCGGTGCCGTGTCGGGTCAGGAGGCCTTCTGGGCGTCGAGCTCTTCGAGGGTGTTCGGGCCGTCGACGACCTTGGTCGTGATCTCGTCGACGGCGATCGCCTTGTCGAGGAGCTCCGAGATCAGTCCTTCGACGGTCAGCTCGTCATACTCCGCCATCGCGTCTTCGAGTGCGCTCTCGGAGATGGTGAACTCGAGTGAGAGCTTGATCCTGGTGTCCATGGAACCCTCCGTGATTCCTCTTCGGTGCGGTGCCTCGATCGCCTTCTTTGCCCTGCTTGCCTGCCTGCCTGCCCTGCGGCGGTGCAGTGGTCTCGGACCGGCCGAGAGGCGCACCCGAAATGCTTCCTCGTGGACTGGCGCTGCGCCGATGATGGCGCCGGGTCGCCAGTGCGAACTCACTCCAGTGCGTTCCTGAGATGCACCGGAACGGGCTCCCGATCCTGCAGCGGCGAGAATCTCGCGCCTTGCATCAATCGGGCCACGCCCGTAAGCCCTTGAAATTGAATGGCTTTCGTCTTGGCGGCAGAGCATACACCAGCGAAGGTGCCAGGGCTACGAATTTTGCTCGCGATTTCAACCCGTTAGGTCGTCTCCTCGCGGCCGCACTCAGCCCCAGCGCCCGGCAGCGCGCTCGTCCGCTCGAACGTGTCCGAAGACGAGGGCCGCCGCCCCCAGGCCGACTGCGGTGAAGATCACCATCGAGAGCCGGTGCAGTGTGGCGAAGCGAGCGGCGCGCTCCTCGGGGCTCGGATCGCCGAGGTCGTGTGGCAGGACACCCGAGAGCTCTGCGGAAACGACGAACTCCGAGTACGCGAAGGCGGCGGCCAGCACGATCGGCAGAATGACCAGCCAGGGCGGCCGGCGCAGCGCGAGGGCGAGGCCGGCCAAGACGATCGCCGCACCGATTCCGAAGAGGTGGATCGAACGCAGCACCGGGCCTATGAGCTGGCCGGCGACCTCCGCGCCGGGCAGCACGCCGAAGGCCGTGGGGGCGACGACGAACGCAAACAGGATCATCGCGCCGAACCAGCCGCCTGCGAGCAGCACCGTCAGAGATCGCAGGAGCGTCTTCATGGCTGCTTCGACTCCCCCTGGGTCACCCGATTTCTGGCGGTCATGGTGTCGCAGCTTTCCGGAAGCACGCAGGCAGATTCCTGCTCAAGTTCCTGGATCAGCGGCCGATCCAGAGTTCATATTCTTTCGGAGCCCAACCGGGGGGGTACGGCTCCGAGCGACGCCCCGGGATGTTCGCATCCCGGGGCGTTTCGTTTTCGTAGCACTCCGATTCACCCGGGGCGCTCGAATCGTCCGCGAGATGCGCTCTGCAACCGTGATCGTGGGTCGGTGCGCACCGACTCGGTCCGGCCCCGCACGACGCCTACGGCGTGCCCGGCTGCTCGGCCAACGGCTCGAGCGTCGCCGGATCGAGCCGCTCGGCCTGGATCTCCTCCGCGAGCTCGCGTGACGCAACGTCACTGTGGCAGTCGCCCATCGCGCCCTCGGCGCCCACGTCCTGCTTCGTCTTCGACGCCAGGCGATGGATCTCCTCCGGTGACAGCACGCCGCGCTGCTCGAGGATGTGCCGCTGCTCCTCGGTCAGAGCCGCGCTCACCTTGGGCTTCTCCCAGGCGTACTCGCTCGACTTGCCCGATGTGAACTCGACGATCTCCTTGCTGATCCGCACCGAGCACCAGTCGTGTCCGCACATCGCGCAGAAGTCTGTGTCGACGTCGAGATCCTCGTCGTGGTACGCGCGCGCCGTGTCGCTGTCGAACGCCAGCTCGAAGTGCTTCTCCCAGTTCAGCGCCGCGCGGGCCTTCGTGAGCTCGTCGTCCCAGTCGCGCGAGCCCGGGATGCCGAGCGCCACGTCCGCCGAGTGCGCCGCGATCTTGTACGCGATGCAGCCCTGCTTGACGTCCTCGCGCTTCGGCAGGCCGAGGTGTTCCTTCGGCGTCACGTAGCAGAGCATGCTCGCACCGTGATATGCGGCGGCCGTCGCGCCGATCGAGCTCGCGATGTGGTCGTAGCCGGGGAAGACGTCCGTCACGAGGGGGCCGAGCACGTAGAAGGGCGCGCCGTGACAGAGCCGGCGCTGCAGCTTCATGTTGTACTCGACCTGATCGAAGGGGACGTGGCCGGGCCCCTCGATCATGACCTGCACGCCGTTGCGCCAGGCCTGCTCGGTCAGCTCTCCGAGCGCCTCGAGCTCGCCGAGCTGCGCGGCGTCGGTCGCGTCGGCCAGGCCGCCGGGTCGCAGCCCGTCGCCGATCGAGAACGTGACGTCGTAGCGGCGCATGACCTCGCAGATGTCGTCCCAGAGCGTCGCCATCAGGTTCTCGCGCCCGTGGTGGATCATCCACTTGGCGAGCAGCGAGCCGCCGCGGCTCACGATGCCGATCAGGCGGTCGCGCACCATCGGGAGATGCGCGCGGCGCACGCCCGCATGGATCGTGAAGTAGTCGACGCCTTGCTGCGCCTGGTGCTCCAGAACGCGAAGCACCGTCTCCTCGTCGAGATCTTCGATCTTGCGCCCGATGATCATCGAGTAGATCGGCACGGTGCCGATCGGGACCTTCCCGTTCTGGATGATCGCCTTGCGCGTCGAGTCGAGGTCGCCGCCGGTCGAGAGGTCCATCACCGTGTCGGCGCCCCAGCGCTCGGCCCAGCGAAGCTTCTCGACCTCCTCGTCGATGCCGCTCGAGACCGGCGACGCGCCCATGTTCGCGTTCACCTTGGTGAGCGACGCGCGGCCGATGGCCATCGGATCGAGCCGGTAGCCGAGGTGCACCTTGTTCGCGGGGATCACCATCCGGCCCGCGGCGATCTCGTCGCGCACCTGCTCGGCCGTCAGGTGCGGCTCGCGCTCGGCGACGCGCGTCATCTCGGGCGTGATCTGGCCGAGCCTCGCGTGCTCGAGCTGGGTGACGGGCTCGAAGCCCTCCGGCGGGCACCACTCGCCGCCCACCTGCGTCCAGTCCGGCGGCATGAAATCCCAGGCCGTCTTGTCCGACGGACCGGGCATGCCGGGCGTGTCGGGCGAGCTGAACGTGTACGGGGTGCCGACGGCGGGGGTGCGGGCGAAGCTGCCCGGCGTCGTGCCGTGATCGCGGGACGCGGGGTTCGCGCTCTCGCGGGGCAGGGTGCGTGCGGTGGGGTCGGAGTGGTCTGCCATGGGGCGTCTCCTCGCCGGCCGGCTCTTCCCATCCACCCACCTGTCGTCGGGCAGGGTGAGAACCGATCGGGCAGCGCCGGGCGGCCCTTCGAGGGGCCGTCCGGACGGGTCGTAACGGAGCGCCGGTACGAGCCTTTCCTACGCTCGCCGCCGTGGCTGGCCCGAAGGCGTGGCCCCCGACGGTCGAGATCAGGTTCCAAGGGTGTGATCTCAGGCCCGAAAGGACACCGTCCGATCGGGCCACCCCCAGGCTCCGTCTTGGTGCCGGGGAAGGCTATCACCCAGCCGTCGTCGGCGCATCGATCCGGCATCCTGGTGATGCAAGATGCGCCCCATCGAGCGGGCATCTGACCGGGGGGGGGGCCGCGCCGCATCGAGCGGGCATCTTGCCGCGGGGGACAGCGCCGCATCGAGCGGACGCAGCGCCTGGCTTGGCGAGGCCCTTCGATCTGCTGTTGACTCCTGGCCTCGCCGAGCCGGACCGCCCCCGGCGCTCGAAGCGAGCAGGAGCAGAGGTTCGCCGATGACGCGCTCGATCCACATCCCCCGCGCTGCCCGATGGGCCGCCATGCTCGCGTGGCTCGCCCTCGCCGCCCTCGCCCTCGGCTGCGACCGCAACACCTCGCCCTACGTGGCGGGCGAGGAGCCGACGCAGCCCGACCTCTCCCGCATCTTCCCGTCGACCGGCGAGCACGACCACGCCGAGCAGTCGGCGCCACAGGTCCGCACGCCGGTCGCCCAGGAGACCTCGCGCGCCGGCTCGGCCCGGGGGCCGACGATCTCGGGCGAGGTGGTCCTCGCGGGTGAAGCGCCGCCCGGCGCCACCCTCTTCGTCATCGCTCGCGCGAAGGGCGCCCGCGGCGGTCCGCCGCTCGCGGTGCAGCGCGTGCCCGCGCCGAGCTTTCCGCACGCCTTCGAGATCGGACAGACGGACGTCATGATCCCGAGCCTCCGCTTCGAGGGTGAGATCGACGTGACTGCGCGCCTCGACGCCGACGGCAACGCGATGACGAAGGACGCGGCCGACCTCGAGGGCCGCGCGGCGAGCGCGCACGTGCCGGGCGACTCGGGTCTGGTGATCACGCTGGAGTAGTGGCGAGGCGCGGGCGGATCGCTCCTGCGCGCTCAGCCCGGGTCGATCTCGAGCTCGCGCACGCCCGCGCGCGTGCCGGCGACCACGATCGTCTGCCCTTCTTCGAAACGGTCGGCGGCGTTGGCCACGTGGAGGGTCCGCTCGCCCCCTTCGCCGTGCCCGCGCACGAGCAGCACCTGCACGCCGGTGCGCTCACGAATCGCCAGCTCGCGCAGGTTGCTGCCCCACATGTAGGGCAGCGCGAGGATCTCCTTCAGCACGTAGTCGCCGCCGAGCTCGACGGTGCGGCCGGGGCCGAGGGCCTTCACGCTGCTCGCGACCCCGCCGGCGAGGTCGCGGCGCATCTGCTCCTGGTTCGAGGCGTCGATCACGTCCTTCTCGGTGATCGTGCCGACCAGCCTGCGCGGGTCGCTGCGATCGACCACCGCGAGCTCGTCGACGTGACTGCCCGAGAAGACGTGCATCACGGTGGCGAGATCCTGCTCGGGCGTGGCGGTCGGCGGAGACCCTTCGACCAGGTCTCGCGCGACGATGACGTGCCGCAGGTGGTCGACCTCGTAGATCAGCCGCCGCAGCTCCGAGAGTGAGATCGCGCCGAGCAGCTTGCCGGCGTGATCGACGACGAAGAACTGCGAGTGCTCGCTCTGGACCACGAGATCGACGATCGACTGGAAGTTCGTGCTCTCGGGGATGACCTCGGTGCCTTCCTTCATGACGTCGCGCACGAAGAGACCCTTCAAGACGTTCGGGTCCTGGGTCGCCTGCAGGTCGATGCCCTGACGCATCAGCTTCGCCGTGTAGATCGACTCGCGCTCCATCAGCTGCGAGACGAGGGTCGAGACCACGCACGCCGTCATCAGCGCGGGGATGATCTCGATCGCGAGCGTCAGCTCGTAGATGATGATGATCGCGCTGATCGGTGCATGGGTGGCCGCGGCGACTACGGCGCCCATGGTCACGAGCGCGTATGCGCCCGACGTCGCGGTCGCGCCGGGGAAGTACTGCTCGACGAGGGTGCCTACGACGCCGCCCGACATCGCGCCGAGGAAGAGCGACGGCGCGAATACGCCGCCGCTGCCGCCCGAGCCCACGGTGATCGACGTCGCTGCGATCTTCGCCACCACGAGCACGGCCATGAGCGCCGCGCCCATGCTGCCCGCGAGCGCCATCGTGATGCTCGAGTAGCCGACGCCGTAGACCTGCGGCAGCCACACCGCGATGAGGCCGACGGTCGCGCCGCCGACCGCCGCGCGCGCCGGCTCGGGGATCGGCGAGCGCTCGAAGAAGTCCTCGAAGAAGCTGATCGACTTGATGAACGCCACGGCGACGAGCCCCGCGATCGCGCCCGACACCATGTAGGGCAGCAGCTCGAAGGGGCTCACGATCTCGTAGGGCGGGACTTCGAAGGCCGGATGATTCCCGAGAAAGAAGCGCGAGAGCACGGTGGCGACGACGCTGCTCAGCACGATCGGCGTGAACTGCGACACCGCGAAGTTGCCGACGATGATCTCGGCCGCGAAGATCGCGCCTGCGATCGGTGCGTTGAACGTGGCCGAGATGCCGGCGGCCGCGCCGCAGCCGACCAGCGTGCGGATCCGCATCGTGTCGAGCTTGAGCCATTGCCCGAGCGTCGAGCCGAAGGCGGAGCCGATCTGCACGATTGGTCCTTCGCGGCCGACCGAGCCGCCGGTGCCGATCGACACCGCCGAAGCCAGCGCCTTCACCGCGACGATACGCGGCCGGATGATGCCCCCGCGCCGCGCCACCGCCTTCATCACCTCGGGGATGCCGTGGCCTCGCGCCTCGCGCGCGAAGAAGTAGATGAGGGGGCCGACGATCGCGCCGCCGATCATCGGCAGGGCGATGCGCCAGTACCATTCGAGATGTTCGGCCACGGCGAGGGGGTCGCTGGCCTCGGCCGTCAGTCCCTCGTCGAGCAGGTTCTCGATGCCGGTCGCGGGCCCTTCGAAGGCGATCGCCTGCACGAAGCGAATCAAGAGCCGAAACGCGACCGCGCCGATCGCGCCCATCACCCCGGTGAAGACCGCGGCCACGACCATGTACAGATGGCCGCCCTTTTCGAAGAGCGCGCTGCGTTCGGTGGTGGAGTCGGTCAAGGCGGTTCCGGGCGATTTGGTGGCGGGGGCCGGGCGGTTCGGGCCGCTGGGGCGGTACCGGCGAGCCGCGTCCGGGGGCCTGCGGGGACGCGGCGCGGCGCATCGTAGCATCGGCGTGCCGGAACGCTGCGGACGGGCGCGCCCGCCCACGCCGGGCGCAGCCGCGTGGTAGCTTCGCCCGCATGGCCGACGACCACCCGAAGCCCTGGCGTCCCCTCGAGACCGAGACCCTGCAGGAGTGCAAGGTCTTCACAGTGGGGCGGACGCTCACCGAGTGCCCCCACACGGGCGCGGTGCATCCCTTCTACCGCATCGACTCGGGTGACTGGGTGAACGTCGTGCCGGTCACCCCGGACGACGAGGTCGTCATGGTCCGCCAGTACCGGCACGGCAGCCGCGACATCACCCTCGAGCTGCCGGGAGGCCTCGTCGACCCCGGCGAGGCGCCCGACGTTGCGGCGACGCGCGAGCTGCTCGAGGAGACGGGCTATCGCGGTGGCGCCGCGCGGCGGCTCGGCGACGTGAACCCGAACCCCGCGCTCTTCGGCAACACCTGCCACACGTTCCTCGTCGAGGACGTCGTGGAGGTGGACGTGATCCAGAACGGCGCGACCGAGGAGACGGTGGTCGAGCTGGTGCCTGCGGCGCGCGTGCCCGAGCTGCTCGCGCGCGGCGCGATCACCCATGCGCTGGTCGTGGCCGGTCTCTTCTGGTGGGAGCTCGATCGGCGGCGCTGAAGCGCCCCTTCCTTCAATCGCCGCGGCGCTCAGTCGCCGCAGCGCTCAGTCGCCGCGGCGCTTGCCGCGCGAGTCGTCGATGCGCGTGAGCACGGCGTCGACGAGTCCGTCGTGCAGGCCGATGTGCTCGGTCACGTCGATCAGCACGCCGGGATGCTTCGCGCGCTCCGACTCGACGAGCCCGGGGATCGTCTCTCGCACGTGCATCCCCTCGTTCAGGAAGAACGGGTGGACGTGGATCTCGGTCGCGCCGTCGGCGACGCAGCCCTCGATCGCCTCTGCCACACCGGGCGTGCCGAACTCCATGTGCGCGTGCCGCACGAGCCAGTCGGGCCTCGCCGCCGCGACGCGCTCGGCCACCGCGGGCAGATGCGCGCGCGTGTCGGGATCGCGGCTACCGTGGTCGACGAGCACGATGGCGACGGTGGGGCGGGTGGTCATGTCGTGTCGGATGCTCCGAGGGTCTACCAGTACGGCGCGGTCACGGTCATGTCTGCACGCACCCGCACCACGCAGCTGAGCCGCAGCTCGGGGTCGATGCGGTTGCGGCGCTTGATCTCCGCCTCACGCTTCGATTCCGCGGCGACGGCCTGGTCGCCCGACAGGATGTTCATGCCGCAACGGCCGCACGTGAACTGCTGGTCGCAGGCGCTCGCGACCGGCAGGCTTGCGCTGCGCGCGGCCTCGAGCAGCGTGCTGCCGGTCGCAACGGTGATCTCGATGCCGGAGGGCTCGAATCGGACGGTGGCTTCGCGGGACACGCGGCGAGCATAGGCCGTCCCGGACCGATCGCGGGTGACGCCACCCGGCCGTGTCTTCGCCGATTCGCGGCGCCCGGGGCCCCCGGCTACGATTTGCGAATGCCGACCGCAGGCTGCCTCATCATCGGCAACGAGATCCTCTCCGGGAAGATCGTCGACACGAACTCGCCGTTCCTGGCGCGCGAGCTGCGTGCGCTCGGCGTCGACCTCGAGCGCATCCTCACGATCCCCGACGATATCGCCATCATCGCCGAGGAAGTGCTCGCGCTCTCGAAGGCCAACGACTTCGTCTTCACGAGCGGCGGCATCGGCCCGACCCACGACGACATGACGATGGACAGCATCGCCAAGGCCTTCGGCCTCGACGTAGTGCTGCACCAGGGGATGGTCGACCGCCTCGAGCGCGCACAACGCGGCCCGCTCAACGACGCGATGAAGAAGATGGCGATGCTGCCCGATGGCGCACAGTGCATCGACGCGGGAGACCTCTGGTTCCCGGTGGTGGTCGTCGAGAACGTCTACATCTTCCCGGGCATCCCCGAGCTCTTCCAGAAGAAGTTCGAGTCGATTCGAGACCGTTTCAGCGGCGTGCCCTTCCAGCTGAAGAAGGTGTATGTGAAGGCGTACGAGAGCGACATCGCCGACGAGCTGAACGCACTGCTGGTCGAGTTCCCCCAGCTGCTGCTCGGCAGCTACCCGCGCATTGCCGAGACCGATTACCGCGTGATGCTGACCCTCGAGAGCCGCGACGTCGACTATCTCGAGAAGGCGACGACGAGCCTCAAGAAGCGGCTGCCTCCCTCCATCATCCACAAGATCGACTGACGAGCCGGGGACCCTGGTGATCGAGTACGTCCACCCCACGTTCATGGTGGTGACCCTCGGACTCGTGTTCCTCGCATTGCGGCACGGGCTCGCGTTGCGGCGTGCGCGCAGCGGCGGCGATCTCGGCGGGCGCTCGCGCAAGGCGCATCGCGAGCGGCACCTGCGCTTCGGCAAGCTCGCGATCGGCTGCCTCGTCGTGGGCTTCCTCGGTGGTCTCGGGACCACCAGCTTCTGGCTGGGCGAGGCCCCGCTCTCGACGCTGCACGGGCTGCTCGGCTCGCTCTCGCTGCTCTCGTTCGGCGCGGTCGCGCGCTTCGGCGGCCGCCTCGAGCAGGGCGACCTGAGCGCGCGCGAAGCACACGCATGGGCGGCGTTCGTGGCGGTGCTGTTTGCTGGCACGGGCGCGGTGGCCGGGTTCGTGCTGCTGCCCTGACGGGCGAAGCCGCAGGGTGCGGCGGTCGTCCGTGCACCACCCTAGGATCGGGAGCCGGGCTCTGGCCCACACGCCCCCGCTCGCGGCGACCACGAAGCCGATATCCGGGCGCACTCCGAGGAGAAACGAGATGATGAAGCTCCACTTCGCCCCCAACTCGCGCGCCGGCCGCATCGTCTGGCTCCTCGAAGAGCTCGGCCTCGAGTACGACCTGAATGGGATGGCCTTCCATCCGAAGGACCTGAAGTCGGACGAGCATCGCGCTCGCCACCCGCTCGGCCGCGTGCCCGTGCTCGAAGACGGCGACGTGACGATCTACGAGTCGGGCGCCATCGTCGAATACGTGATGGCCCGCTACGGAGAAGGAGGGCTGAAGCCCGCCGTCGATGCACCCGAGTTCCCCGAGTACCTCCAGTGGTTCCACTACTGCGAAGGCATGGTGATGCCGCCGATCAACACGATCATGGTGCACAGCGTGTTGCTGCCGCCCGATCGACGCGACCCTGACGCGCTGGCGCAGGCCCAGCGGCTGCTCTCGCGCGCGGTCGCGCCGGTCGACGACGCACTCGAAGGTCGCGAGTACCTGGTCGGCGACTTCACGGCGGCCGACATCATGCTCGGCCACTCGATCTTCATGGCCAATCGACTCGGCCAGGTCTCGGATGACCTGAAGAACGTGAAGGCCTACATCGGGCGCATCGAGAGTCGGCCGGCCTTCCACAAGGCGATCCAGATGTAGCCGCCCCGGTGGCGGCGAAGATCGTCCGACCCTGTCGGGGCGCCGCGGCCGCATGCCGAAGGAGGATCGCAATGGCCGAGATCCAGCTGATCGTGCAAGCCGATGACTTCGGGATGTGTCACGCCGTGAACGAGGGAATCGTCCGTTCCTTCGTCGATGGCATCGTGACCCAGGCGGCGATGATGGCGCCGTGCCCCTGGTTCGAAGAGGCGGTGGCGCTCACGCATGACCACGCGATCCCACTCGGTCTCCACGGCACCCTCACCTGTGAGTGGGACCATCTGCGCTGGCAGCCGTTGACCGGCGGCGCTTCGCTCGTCGGCGACGACGGCACCATGCATCGCACCATCGCGGACGCGATCGCCAAGCTCGACGCCGACGAGGGGCTCATCGAGCTCGAGGCGCAGGCGGCCCGGGTCGAGGCGGCCGGGCTGAGGGTTCACTGCTGCGACTCGCACATGTGGCCGGTCTCTCCGCCGGCCTACGAGGGGCTCTGTGCCCGGCTCGGCGTTCGCTTCCTCTATCCCATCCTGAAGGCGAACATCCCGTTCGAGTCGATCCGCATGCTCAGCGACGTCGAGGCTGACGACGCGATCCCCGACAAGAAGACCTGGCTGCTGGAGCACATCGCCGGCCTCGAACCGGGGCTCCATTACCTGTGCACGCATCCGGCGGTCGCCGGCCCCGAGATCGCCTCGATCGCGAGGCCGGACGCCGACAACGTCGTCTGGGCCGAGCGCTACCGAGTGAGCGACCTGGCGGTGCTGACGGATCCCGAGGTGCGTGCGGCCATCGAGGCCAGGGGCATCGCCCTGGTGTCGGCGGAGGACCTGGCGGCGGGATGACGCGGGTCCCGATTGGTTCGAGTCCCGTAGCCGCGCGCGCCGGGGCGGTCAGCCCGCCCGTCGGTGATCGCTCGGGGCGGCGCCGCAGAGCTCCTCGCACCGCTGCCACAGCCGCTCGCGCTCTTCGCTGCGCTCGTGCGTCCATGGAAGCAGGTGCGTCCTGCGCGCGCGTCGGTCGAAGTAGAAGCGACCGCTCTCGATGTCATCGCTCTCGCTCGCCGCGAGCCAGACCACGGTGTCGGCACCCTCGGCGGGCGTGCGCAGGATCGCCTCGGTCACGCGATGGAAGGTCGGCAGCGAAGAGGCGACCGCGGGCGTGTCGGCCCAGCCGGGATGCATCGACGTCACAGTGACGCGGCTGGACGCCAGCTGCGTGGCCCACATCTCCGCCAGCACGACCTGGGCCCGCTTCGTTTCCGCATAGGCGAGCACGCCGTCGTACTCGCGTCGGGACCAGCTCGGGTCGCTCATGTTCAGCGCGCGGGTATACATGCCGCCCGACGAGACCCAGACGACGCGCCCATCGGACGAAGCGGCGAGCCGATCTTCGAGCATGCGCGTCAGCAGGAAGGGACCGACGCAGTGGGTCGCGAACGTCAGCTCGATGCCCTGCGGCGAGAGCGCTCGGGCGTCGGGCAGCACGCCCGCGTTGTGCACCAGCACGTCGACCGGCTGCTCGGCCAGCCGCTCGCCCGCGGCGCGCACCGAATCGAGGTCGCTCATGTCGACCTGCTCGAGGTGCACCGATCGATTGCCCGTCTGCTCCCGAATGGCTTCGACGGCCGCGAGACCGCGCTCCTCGCTTCGGCAGAGCAGCACGACCTCGGCGCCGAGATCGGCCAGTGCTTCGGCGGTGGCCCGGCCGATGCCCGAATTCGCGCCGGTGACGAGGCAGCGGCGTCCGCTCAGATCGACGTCGAGCGCGTCGGGCTCGAACGTGAGCGAGTGGATGCGAAAGCCGGTGCGATCGAACGAGCCCAGGACGAAGGGGTCGACCACGCGGGAGAGCACTTCGCCCAGCAGGCGCCGCCCAGCCGGAGCCTCCTCGAGCTCGCTCTGCGTGGGCGCGTCGGCGTCGAGCGCGGCCAGGACGTCTTCGGGGCGGGCGTGATCACCGGCCACCTGGCTTCGATGCGTGAAGGTCAGCCGCCCACCGCGCTGGATGACGAACGTCCCGCCCAGCTGCCAAGGATCGCCCTGCACGCCCTCCTGCCGGTAGCCCGCCGCGAGCGCGCGCCCGGCGTTGAGCGCCATGCGTGGCGAGAGCGCCTCGACCCGGCCGCGCCGCAGGCCGGCAGCGCGATATGCGCGGAGCTCGGGATCGACGAGCAGGGGGCCTTCGAGGCCGAACTCCTCGCGAAACGCCTCGGCGAATTGCGCGGTGCCGTTGCCGATGACGACCAGCTCGGCGCCTCGCTCACGGATCTCGGGAAGGGCGTCGCGCAACTGCGCGACCTGCTCGCGGCAGAACAGTCAGCCGAAGTGCCTGAGGAAGACGAGCACGACGGGTCGGTCACGCCAGAACGCGCCCAGGGCGCTTCGGCCGCCGCGTGTGTCTTCGAGCTCGATGGGGGTGAGTCGGCGGACGATGTCCACGTGGTCCTCCTCGGTGGAGGGCAATGGGATGCCGCCCGCGGTCGGAAAGTCACCCCTCGCCCGGCCATCCGGTCACGCACGCCCCCGCCGAAGACCTGCTGGCCACGATGGCCACGCACGAGGCCGACTTCGCGCTCACGTTTCGGGGCTCGGCGCGCTGTCGGACGACACGGGCGACGGCGCGGACGCGGTGCGCTGGCTCTCGAGCGAGCCCGCGGCCTTCGATGCATGGTGTGTGAGGTGGCGCGCGTGCATCTCCGAAGTAGGTCGCTCGCCCGACGAGATCCGACGCGACATGGATTGAATCGACTCGGTCTACACCCCCCCGGAACCATCGCGCGAAGGAGGTGATTCGGGCCGCGGTCGACCGAGACACGACCAGGGTCCATTCGAAGGGCTCCTGTCGGTGCTCTCGCACCCGTACGAGACGCAGCCGGGCCGCGTGCGATACGAAGCCCCCCTCGCCCCGAAGAGGTCGTGCGCGCGACGTTCTGCGGCACCTGACGGCCGGCGGGCCTGCCCCTCGATATCATGACGTCATCGCTTGGGCGCGGCGCCGCGAAGCGCTCGGGAGGGGGCAACGTGGAAGGCACATCACGACGGCGAGCATGGCTCGTGCGCCTGGCTGCCCTGATCGGCTTGCTCGCGGGGGTGATCGTCGCAGGGATGCTGCTGGTCTCGAAGGCGGACGGGCCGGTCTTCGTTTTCGCCGGCGGGCCGTTTCGCTCCGGAGAGGAGGTCGATTTCGACGCCGTCGACTGGCGGGCAATCGACCGGCTGAACGAGCTCGAGATGGAGATCGTGGGCGCCGCGAGCTCGCTCACGCTCTGGTTCAGCGTCCATGATGGCGCTCCCTACGTCGCCTGCGACCTCGACTGCGTCGGCGGCATGCTCGCACGCTGGCCCCAGCAGATCGACCGCGACGATCGCGTGGTGCTCCGCGTCGACGGCAAGCGCGTCGAAGGACGCTTGATCTTCGTGCCGCACGGCTCCGAAGAGTACGAAGCTGCGCGCGCGGCCCGCGAGGCGAAGTACTCGGGCGAGGCGGGAGGGCGCGCCGCCGCCGAGACGGCCGCCCACGGCGCCGTGGTCTCCGTGGGTGAAACGCTCACGGGACGTACACGTCGCGAGGAGCCCGGCGATCGGCTCTATCGCGTGGTGCCGCGCTCGGCGGGCGAGTGACGAGCACCGGCTCACCGCACTGAGAGGGGCGGGTTCCTCGAGCCGGTGATCGTCGATGCAGCCCGTGTCACGGGGCGGCGACGCGGCCGATCGTCTCCCGCGCGCTCGCGCGCCCTGCCGCCCTACTCGCGCGCGTCGACCTCGCGGATCTTGAGCCACAGCCCGACGGCGAGCAGCGCCATGATGGCGAGTGAGGCGAGCAGGCCGTTGCGTCGGAAGCGGTACTCGGCCTCCGCCTCGTCCACCAGGCTCCAGCCTGCCTGGATGACCTCCCTCCCCTCGGTTTCGAGGGGGACGAACTCCCCGCGATCGAAGGCGTGGATCCGAGATCGGGCGCGACGCAGGACGTCCCTCCCCTGATCCACCGTGCTGGCCAACGCATCGACATCGAGTCCGCGCTCGGCAAGGTGCGTGATCTGCTCCTCGAGCTCGTCGGTCTCGTGCGCGAGGCTCGTGATCGTCGCGTGGAAGTAGCGAGGCGTCTCGGCGCACTCCTCGTTGTCTTCGGCGAAGCGCTCATGGCAGTCGACGCAGAGCGAGTCGGCGGCGTCGCTCAACATCGAGTCGTCGGTCTCGGCGACGGCGTGGTTCTCGTGGCACTTGCCGCACTCCGGCCATCCGTTTCGGTCGAAGGCGTCCTTGTGGTTGCTCCCGTCGAAGAGCTCCCCGTTGCCCGCGTGACAGTTCCGGCAGACCTGTGCGACCGAAGTGACGTCGGGCGGCAGCGCCGCGTGATTGCCGTGACAGTCGTTGCAGGCAGGTGCGCCGGTGTCACCGCCCTCGAGCAGGGCGCGGCCATGCACGCTGCTCCGGTATTCCTCGAGCTGGTGGGTGGGCAGAGGCTCCCCATCTCGGCCTACGTACCCTGCCATGTACTCGGCATCGGCATGACACCCGCCGCAGGTATCGGGGACGTTCTTGGGATGCACCAGCGATCGTGGGCTCCGCGACGTCCGGATGCCGTGGACGCCATGGCAGCTCACGCACTCGGCCGCTTTCGAGTCACCCTCGACGAGGAGGACGCGTCCGTGCTGGCTCTCCCGGAACTTCGCGTACTGGTCGGTCGCCATGTCCGGGTCGAAGCGTCGCATGATCGCGGGATCTGCGTGGCAACGCGCACAGAACTCGGGTACCCAGCGACGGTCCTCGTGACGCTCGGGCGCCGGAGGCATGCTCTCGTAGACCGGATCGGTCATCACCGTGTCGAGCGGATCTCCGTCGTGGCAGCCGGCGCACGACAGCCCGCGACGGAAGTGGACGTCGTTGGTGAACTCCCGGAGGTCGAGGTGGGCGGGTGAGTCGCTGGCCGCAGGGTCGGGGGAGAAGAGCACCTCGGAGTCCTGCCAGGGATCCGTGTGGCAGACGATGCAGCTGTCCTGCATCAGGAGCTCGAGCGCCGGCGCGCGCAGGCCGAGGGCGAGGATGACCTGAAGATGTTCGCCTTCGGTCATCAGCTCGTCCTCGATCGCGGTCTCGAAGAGCTCCTTGGCTCGGCTCGGGAGCGCGTCGAAGTAGGCGCGCTCCTCCGGACCGATCATCGGGCCGCCCTCGTCGCCTTCGGCCTCGAGCAGCTCGCGGAGCGCGTCGGAGGGCGCGAACGCTTCCTCCGCCCCCGGGTCGGGTGCAGCGACCGCGATCGTCGCCGCCGAGAGGAAGAGCAGGGCCAGTAGCAGCGGCTTCACGGGGTCTCTCCCGGAGAGGGTGCGCCGCGACGCTCGCCGACCAGGATGGCGATGGTCACCGCGGCGGCCAGCCCCCCGGCGATGCCACCCGCCAGCAGGTACGACAGGCCGAAGAGCCCGTTCAGGACGGCCTGGAGGAGCGCGGCGCCGCTGTAGACGAAGAAGCGGTGCTCGAAGAGGAACGCACGCAGCGCGGTCACGGCCGCCGCGAGCCCCACCATGATCCAGGCGCAGGTGCGAGCGACGGCCGCGTCGTCGGGAAGCTCGCCGTCACCGCCGCCGATGTCCCAGGCCTTCAGGGTCAGGAACAGCAGGAAGAAGATCGCGCCCACACCGAAGTCGCTGAAGCCCGGCGACGGCTCGTTGCGACGTGCCTTGCGGTCGAGCCACGGGATGAGCGCCCAGGTGGCCAGGAGTACGGCGATCACGAGCAGGCACACCTCCGGGCCTTCGAAGCCGAAGAGGTGTGGCGGGAACTCCTTGAGCAGCTGGTACACCCAGAGGAAGTACCACTCCGGCTTGATCCCCGGGTAGGCCGGTGCCAGCGGATCGGCCTTCGTCCCCAGCTCCCACTCGACGCCTGGGATGCCCGCCCCGTACGGAAACAGCAGGGACAGCACGATGATCGCCATCAGGCAGATCAGCCAGAGCAGGAGATCGCGCATGGCGAAGTTGGGGAAGAACTTCATCCCCCTCGGCGCCTTCTTCTCGCCCACCGGCGCTGCCATGCCCTGCCTCTGGACGAAGACGAGATGGGAGGCGATCAGACCGACCGTCAGGATCGGCAGGATCGAGACGTGCAGGGCGAAGAAGCGGTACAGGGTGTTGATCGTGACTTCCGGGCCACCACGCAGCACGTTCAGCAGCCAGTCACCGACCAGGGGCACCGACTTGACCGAGTCGGTGCCGACGGCGGTGGCGAAGAAGGCGAGCTCGTTCCAGGGCAGCAGGTAGCCGGAGAAGCCGAAGCCCAGAGAGAGCGCGAAGAGCAGGTAGCCGGTCACCCAGGTCAGCTCTCGCGGCGGTCGATAGGCCTTGAGCATGAGCGTGCTGAACATGTGCACGACCAGCGACACGATCATGAAGTGCGCGCTCCAGCAGTGGATCGATCGGATCAGCCAGCCGAAGGGCACCTTGGTCGTGATGTAGCGAATGCTCTCATACGACGTGGCCTCTCCCGGCTGGTAGTACATCAGCAGGAGCATGCCGGAGAGGATCTGCAGCACGAAGAAGAAGAGCGTGGCGCCGCCCAGGTAGTACCAGTAGATCGCATGGACACCGATGGGCACTTCCTTGGAACGGAGGAAGTCGGCGAGCTGAGAGGTGCCGTATCGCTCGTCCAGCCACCGCATCACCCTGCTGCTCGCACCCGACTCGCTCATGCCGGCGTCACCGAGACGACGATTCCCCCGTCGTCCTGACGCTGGGCGACGTATCGCGGCAGTGGACGCGGCGGCGGACCCGAAAGGACGCGGCCACCCAGGTCGAATTGTGCGTTGTGGCACGCACACGAGATCAGGTCCTCACCGGGGAGGAAGCGGACGGTGCATCCCTCGTGGGTGCAGCGGGCGTCGAGGGCGTGGATCGTGCCCTCTGCGTCTTCGAGCACGAGCACGCGCTTCGAGCCCACCGGGACGATCGCGAACTTCTCCCGCTCGACCTTGGCGACCTCGGCCCGGGTCAGCCCCACCGGGCCGGTCGGGCCCTGCCTCGGCAGGGGTCTCAGATAGCTGATGACCGGATACAGGACGCTGCCGAGCCAGGCGACGACCCCGAGCCGGAGCAGCAGGTCGAGCAGCCCACGGCGCGAAGTCGTCGGGACGTGCGTTTCGTCGGTCACGGAACCTCCCAGCAGGGGCCTTCACAATGCCCGTGCGAGTCACTAGCCTGTCGTGCGTCGTCCAGCCGGCCTCGACGAGAGGCTGGAAAGAGAGGAGACAACGTGATCGCACGAGTCATTGTCTCGGCTATGAGCGTCCTCGCCTTGGCCGGTCTGGCCTTCTCGGCGATGGTTACGAGCGCTTCCGGACAGGAGTACCAGTACACGGGCGTCAAGGACTGCAGCCGCTGCCACAAGAAGGAGCTGATGGGCGACCAGACGGCCGTGTGGAAGAAGAGCGCGCATGCGAAGGCCTTCGACACCCTGAAGTCCGACGAGGCGGTCAGGATCGGCCAGGAGAAGGGACTCGCGTCGCCGCCCCACGAGGCCGACGAATGTGTTCGTTGCCATGCGACGGCTCACGGTGTCACGCCCGAGCAGACCGAGAAGCGCCCCTTGCGCCTCGCCGACGGGGTGCAGTGCGAATCCTGTCACGGCCCGGGCTCGGAGTACAAGCCGAACAAGGTCATGTCTGACCTCGAGGCTTCGCGGGCAGCGGGGATGTGGGATCCCGGCAACGACGAGAAGGTCTGCACCGCCTGCCACAACGACGAGAGCCCGACCTTCGAGGCCTTCGACTTCGCCAAGCGCAAGGAAGAGATCGCTCATCCAATTCCTGAACACGTCAAGGGGCACTATCTCGAGTTGGAGAAGGAGCGGCGGCGGAAGGCCAAGGAAGAATAGCGGCCCGGCCGGGCTTCAGTCGTAGAGGGTCTTGCCTCCGTCGTGGCAGTCCGAGCAGAGCGAGAATTCCTCGAAGGCCGCGCTGTCCTCCGGATGGACGAAGTCCATCCCACGGTCGAAGTCGGACATCGCTCGGATCGCCTCCTCGTCCTGCGCCAGCACCGCATGACAGCCCGAGCAGCTCGCGAAGATCGGCTCGCCGTCCTCGCGGACCATCTCGTCGTTGTGGCAGCGGAAGCAGCCGGGCGAATCCCGGTGCCCGCTGTTGTCGGGATGGGTGGTCCAGTCCGCCTTCATCTCCGGGAAGATGGTCTGCTCGTAGATCCCGCGTAGCAGCTCGGCGGTCTGGGCCAGATCCTCCGACCGCTCCTCGAGCACGTCCGGGTCCTCGTCCTCGTAGTATTCCTGCAGCGCGTGCTCGATCCCTTCCATCGCCTCGTCCGTCGTCGCGTATCCCCCATCGAGGGCGCGCACGCTGGCCTCCTTGACGTAGGGCAGATCTCCCGGGATTCGTCCCCCCGCCAGCGCGGCGTTCACGGCGTCGACCGGCGCGGCGAAGGCGTGCGCTGGGCGGCTGTGGCAGTCGATGCAGTCCATCTCGAGGACGGGGAGCGACCGGCGCTCCTCCTCGGTGAGCGGGGTCGCCTCGTTCGTGTACTCACGTGTCTCGCCGTTCCCGTTGACGACGCGTACCCAGGCGATGTCCTGGCGTTGCGGATCCCGGGCGATGAACTCGACCTTCTCGGCGATTTGCATGTGGTAGTGGATCCCGGACCCTCCGAGCAGCTCATTGGCTCCGCCGACCTTCACCACCATCGCGAGCTCGACCGGCATGTCCTCCATGCCGTTCAGGAAGTAGCTCCGGGCGACGTGCCTGTAGCCACTGTCCCGCTCCGGCGAGTGGCAGCGCTCGCAGAGATCCCTGCCGATGGTGCCGCTGTGGATCGGAGTCGGAATCGGGCGCTTCACCGAGCCGACGGTGACGGCCCATAGCTGGCGCAGACCGCCGATCTTCGCCCGCAGGAAGCCCTCCGCGCCGGCGCCGACGTGGCAGTCGACGCAGTGCAGGCGCGAGTGGGCCGTCTGCTCGTGGGCGATGGCTTCCGGGCGCATCGGCTCGTGGCAGACGTCGCCGCAGAACGTGTTCGATTCGGAGAACTCGATGACCGCGACCGAGCCAGCGCCCGCCGCCAGCAGCGTCAGGGTGCCGGCCGCGACGCCGCCCACGACGACCATCGGCCCGATCCTTCGCACGAAGGCGAAGGGGTCGACCACCCACTGATCGAAGAAGCTCGAGCGCTCTCCGCGCTTCTGGCGCCGCCGCTCGCGCAGCCAGCCGCCGGCCACCAGCACCACCCCGACCAGCGCAGCGAAGACCGGGAAGATCAGCATGAGCCCGGCGTATCCGGTGTCGCCTTCGGTGACCATGTCGATCACAGTGAAGAAGACGGTGGCCGTCGCGCCCACCGCGACGAGGGACCCGCCGATGAAGCTCATCCAGTTGTAGATGGGGTGCGGCACGGGACCGCTCGAGCGCGCCGCCGACGTGCCTTCGTCCCGATCTCCGCCTTCACCGCGCAACTCGTCACTCATCGAATGCTCCGAACGATCTCACGCTGACGATGATGCTACTCGGACTTCGCGAGCAAGTCACTCGTGAGCGTCACGCCGAAGGTCACGGTGTGCTGCGTCATGGACCGCGGGATCGGCTGGACGACGCTGCCCTGCCCGTCGGGCACGGGGGAGTCGTCGGCGAGCAGCTGCAGGCGATAGCCCACGAGGATCCGCAGGCCGTCGCGAACCCAGTGCCCCATCTCGAGGTGCACGCCATGGATGTCGGAGTCGATGAGGCGGTTCTGTGCGATGAGCTGCACGTTGGCCGACGGTGCCGTCTCGTCGTAGCGCGCCTCGGCGGTCGTGTACGAGTACGAGACGCCGACGTCCGTCGCGTCGGACAGCTGGGCGTGGGAGCCCAGGATGAAGCTCATCTGCTTGTCGCGGAACTCGGTGGCCCCGTCTCCGAAGAAGTCGACGAGCAAGGCCGTCTGTCGATAGCGCTCGAAGTTCGACCGGTCGAGTCCGTACTCCTGGTCGAGGCAGGATCGGAAGAACGACGCGAACACCGAGACGTCCTTCCGGATCGACGTTGTGGCCGTCAGCCCCCAGGTGACGTCCCATCGATCGAGCTCGAGCGGAAGCTCGGGCCCCGAGAGGTTGGGATAGACGCCGTCGACCATGGAGAACTCGCGGTTCTCCCCCGAGCCCCCTTCGGCGAAGGCCGAGAGGACGATCGGGCGCCTGGTCGGGATGACGTAGGAGGCTCGAAGCTCGCCATAGACGTGCTTGTCGAGGTCGTGGATGTACCCCGAGCTGGGTGCGCCCTGATAGCCGAGCTCGGCGTTCAGGCTCAGCCCCTTGAGAGGCCTCATGCTCGTCCGCGCATACACGGTCCAGATCTCCGTCTTCGGCCCCATCAGGGCATTGGGCTCGAGGATCGCGGGAAGCGGCGGATTGGGAACCGCGAAGTCGAGCTCGCGATCGATCCACTCGAAACGGGCCCCCACGGCCACGAGGTTGCGGCGATGGAGGGCGTAGACGGCCTCGGCACCGGTGTAGATGCGGTTCCACCTCTCGAGGAACTCGGCGACCTGCGACCCGTCGACCGGGTTGAACAGCGGAGTGTCGCGATCGATGTCGTTGTTCCGCTGGTCGTACTTGAAGAAGGCGTTGGCGGACACTCGCTCCGTGATCTCGACGTCCGCGCTCAGGTTGGCCGAGTAGAAGAGCAGCGAGTTGTCGTCGAGACCGTTGGCGATCTGCAGGGGCGTGAAGGTCCCCACCTGCTCGATCCGCGTGGCGTGGAAGCCGCTCTCCAGAACGACGCGCTCGGCGATGCGGCCCTTGAGTCGGACGGTGCCGGTGATCCTGTCCGAGTCGGGTATGAAGCCGACGCTGTCGTTGGGCGGCGAGAACGCGACGCCGAGGTCGCTCTCGTTGGTCGTGGGATCGTTCTGGCGGAAGCGTTCGTAGTCGGCGTCGAGGGTGAGTGTCAGCAGACCTCCAGGCACCACCAGCACGCCGCCACCCACCTGCGTCGCGTTCTGGTCGAGCCCCTGGGTGAACGCACCCCACGAGTTCGTCCCGTCGAGCAGGAAGAAGCGCTGCTGTCGACCGCGTCGTTCGTCGTGGCCGACGCGCAGCGAGAGCTCGGGCGCCAGCCAGGCGCGGGTCGTCGTCCCCTCACCATTCGTCTCGTCGAGCCGCAGCCTCGCTTCGCCGAAGAAGCCGGTGCGGTCGCGCTGGAATCGGTCGGCCGGGTCCGTCAGATCGCTGAACGGCCTGCCCGCGGTCGTCGGGAAGTGGCGCAGCGCCTCGGTTCGGAAGCGCCAGTAGCGAAGGTCGAAGTCGAACGCGCCATAGCGCCCGAGCAGATCGGCGCGCTGGTTCAGGAAGGGCTGGTCCACCTGGGAGCCCGACACGCCCAGGTTCGAGGTGGGGCTCTCGAATCTAAGCTGCAGGCGTGGCGTGTCACCCGGGCCGAACTCGTCGTAGAACAGATCGCGGATGCCGAGCTCGAAGGGCACGGCGCTGCTCTTGTTCGGCGTGAACTCGTACTGATCGAAGAAGCTCCCGACGTCATCGTCGGCCTCGGGATCGGTGATGATCTTGAAGTCGCCGATCAATGTCGTCGACCAGGAGCGCGTGATCTCGGACTCGCTCTCCTCTTCGTCTGCATGTGCCCCCGCTGCGAGGAGCACGATTGCCAGGAGTACGAGTCCGCGCTGCGATTTCATCACGGTCACCTCCCTCGTCACTGCCTGAGATGCGGGTCGGAGTAGGACCCGTGGATCGAGCCGTGACAGTCGGTGCACCGGGTCACGAAAGCCCAGGGCTCGTGCACCGCGCCCGACTCGGCCACCGTGTGGCAGGTGATGCAGCTGCCGGGCTCGCTGCTCTCGAGCAGGGCATCGGCGCTGCTGCCGTGCGGTGCATGACAGTAGGAGCAGTCCTCCGCCACGGGAGGATGCTCGTAGATCCAGGGGCCAGCGTGATCCTGGTGGCAGCTGGTGCACAGCGCCGTACGCGCCCCGAGCGTCCTGGTGCGGCCCTCGTGCGGCTTGTGGCAGTCCGTGCAGCCCAACATGCCTTCGCGCATGGGGTGATGAGATGGGAGATTCATGGAGGCAGCGACGGCGGGATGGCAGCTCGAACACATCTGCGTCGTCGAGCTCGCGTGACGCAGGATCGCATCCTCGATCTTCGTCGCCCTGCGGACGTTCCTCGGCTCACGATTGTGCGGGTTGTGGCAGTCGGAGCACAAGACACCCGTGCGCTCGTGCTCCGAGGTCGTCCAGGAGAGCAGGGTCTTGCGGCCGCTCTCGTGGCAGGCGGCACAGTCCGCGTTGGACGGGAAGCGGATGGCGGTGGGCTCCTCGGTCTCCCAGTGGAGCTCGCCCGCACCATGACAGGCCTCGCAGTCGTCGTGGTGGGCCGGCGCCGGGGCGAGGTCCTGCACCGTGTCGTGGCAGGCTACGCACTCGTCGGCGCCGACGGGCTCGCCGGCGTTCTCCACCATCGCCGTTCGCTGGTAGTGACGCGGGGGCGGCGCCCACGTCGTCACGCAGGCGGCGACGAGGAAGGCCAGCAGCCCCGTGATCCACCAGGAACGTCCGCGCCCGGTGCTCCGGCCGGCGCGGCGGCCCGTGAATCGGCCGCTCTCACCGGGTTCGTCGATTCTCCGCAACCGAGCGCTCCCCTCTACCCCTGGCTAGCCCTGGCCTGCCCTGGTCCCGAGCTGCCCGCCCCCGACCGGCCCTCAGTGGATGTCCTCGTCCAAGGCGATGAACGAAGCGCCGTGCAGCACCATGTGGTCTCGCGCGACGTCGCCGCTATGACAGCCCGAGCATACCGCCGCCGTGGGGGAGATGTTGAGGTCATCCGACGGGTCGGCGAGGTCGGGGCCGGTGTCGATG
>CAYYSY010000276.1:0-30068 GCA_964474355.1 uncultured Spirochaetaceae bacterium
GCCCGAGCACGTCGAGCAGCGTCAGCCCGAGGGCGGCGTAGTCCCAATCCAATCGGGCTCTCCCCTTCGTCTTACTCTCTGCTCTTCCGCTGGCGAACGCGCCGGCCCCCATCGGGGCGCAGGCGCCGGCGGCCTGCGATCCTAGCAGGGAGCCCAGTCGAATCGGCGCGCGATGCGTTGCGCGCCGGGGAGCCCGCCATGCCGCGCACCGCACGCTGCCTCTGCAACGCCGTCGAGCTCGAGGCCGAGACCGACGCGAGCCTGCTGATCAACTGTCACTGCCGGTTCTGCCGGCGCGCACACGGCGCCGCGTTCGTCACCACGACGCCAGTGCCCGACGCCGCGTTCCGAATCGTGCGCGGCGAAGACGCCATCGCCCGTCACGTCGGGCGCTTCTTCTGCAGGCACTGTGCGACGCGGCTCTTCAACCGATCCGAGGATCATCCCGGCGTGACGATGCTCGTCGTCAGCTGCCTCGACGAAGAGCCCACTGAGGCCCCCGCGATACACCTCAACCTGGAATCGAAGGCACCCTGGTACGAGATCCTCGACGACCAGCCGCGCTTCGACGGCTTCGCGCCGGGAATGGAGCCACCCAAGCGAGAGGACTGACCCTCGGCGCGATCAGTCGCCGTCGCCCGTCCCATCCGCGCCCCCGCGGCCGGCGAGGCCGTCCGCCACGTCGGGCTCGATGCTCTTGAGGTGCAGGTCGCGCTGCGGGAAGGGAATCGTCACACCCGCGTCTCGGAGCGCCGCCTCTACCCCGACCAGGAGCGAGCTCTTGATCGACAGATACTTGTCCGGGATGTCCGTCCAGCAGCGCAGCTCGAACTCGAGGGCGCTGTCGCCAAAGTTCGTGAAGAGGACCAGCGGCGCGGGGCTCGAGAGCACGAGCTCGTGCCGTTGCGCCACACGCTCGATCGTGGAGATCACGAGACCCGGGTCGGTGCCATAGGCGACGCCGACCGGTATCTCCAGACGCCGACGCGCGTCGCTCAGGGTCCAGTTGGTCACCTGCTCGCTCACCAGCTGGGCGTTCGGCACGATCACCTCCGCTCCCTGCCAGGTCCGCACCGTGCTCGACCGGATGCCGATCCGCTGCACCTCGCCCCAGACACCTTCGAGCTCGATGGTGTCTCCAACCTGCACCGGCTGCTCGGTCAGCAGGATGATCCCGGAGACGAAGTTGTTCACCATCGTCTGTAGACCGAAGCCGATACCGACGCCGAAGGCACCGGCCAGCACCGTGAACCGGTTGACGTCGAGACCGAGCGCGAAGACCGCCAGCAGGAAGCCGACGAAGAGGATCGTGTAGTGGGTCAACGTCGAAATCGCGTAAGGCTCCCCCTTGGGCATCCGCACGCGCGTATAGACCTCTTCGTCCAGCGCGAACTGGATGAAGCGTGATACGAGGAACGTCAGGCGCACGATGATCAGGAACTCGATGATCGAGCCGAAGTTGACATTGACGGCGATCAGGGGGATCTCGAAGCTCCAGAACGCCACGAGCGCGTCCCAGACACCGTCGAAGATCTCGAGCCGATTGAGCAGCACCCAGAAGAAGAGCAGGATCGCGATCCAACGCACGACGAGCTGGATCTTCTGCGCGATCAGCAGCCGGTGCCGCTCGACCATGCCCGAGAGACGGAACGGCCACACGCGAAGCAGGAACGCGACGAAGCCGTCGACGGCGACGATCGAGCCGTAGAGCATCATCCCCGCGTAGCCGGCAGACAGCACCGTCCCGCCGAGGATCCGCGCCAGCGCCGTGTAGCCAGCGACCTCCGCCAAGATGGCGACGGGAGTCGTGACGAGTGCGATCTGGAGCCCCAACGCGAGCCAGCGGAACGGCGCGGCCTCGCGCCGCGTACGCGGCACGTCCTTCAAGCGCGCTGGTCGCCTCCACCAAAGCACGAGGGCGAGGAGCGCGAGCATCTCGCCGATGAAGACGAGCCGCGGAAGGCCAGGCAACGGCGCGATGGCCGAGTTCAGGCGATCGACGAAGAAGAGCGCGAGCAGCACGTAGAGCACGGGGCGTACGGGCGCCGGGACGAGCTTGCGGAGGATCAAGACGGCGGGAAGCAGCGCCGTCGCACCGACCACGGGCGCCGCGAGCGGCGGAATTTCGCGATAGCCCCAGAGCCCGACGAAGAGCGAGAGCAGGAGGGCCAGCGCGATCGGCTGATCGAAGACGGCCTCCATGTGCTCCAGGGCGGGGTCTTCGTCGGCATGCTCCTTCTGGAAGCGGCGGATGTGCCTCCGAGCGGTCAGCGTGATGAAGCAGAGGGCGAGTGTGGCGCCCAGGTGGACGACCAGCCGCTCCCGGTAGCGATCGACGAAGCGAAGCAGCGTGGCGATCTCGCGATCCCCGTGCTCGATCAATCGCTCCTTCATCTGTTCCGCAGTGAGCAGCTCGTAGAACTCGGGCTCCCACATCGAGATCCGATCGTGTTCGAAGACGCGTCCGACGAGCGTGGCTCGGATCTCGGCGAGCTTCTTCAGATCGGCAAGCGCGGTCTCGGACAGCCCCGCGACCCTGCTCTGCAGCGAGGCGATCTCGCCCTGCCGCGACTTGGCCTCGGCGATCCCCCTCGACAGATCGGCGAGGGTCTCGTCGATCTGCGCCAGGACGGACTCCTCTTCGTCCGCCTCGTCGGCCGCTGCCGCGGTCGCACTCCAGATCTCCTGATCCGTGGACAGCCTCTCGCGCATGCGCGTGATGTCAGCGGAGCGCTTTCCGAACTCGACCTGGATCGCGTCGAGCGCCTCTAGCAGTGCCCCCCACTGCTGCCGCACCTGATCGACCTCGGCGAGGCTCGCGTCACGGGCACGCAGCTCGGCCGACATCTTCGTGAGCCCGTCGACCTCCTCCTCCCGCTTCGGGATCTCCTCGGAGGGAGCAACGATGCCCTTCTCCGCTTTCAGCTTCTCGAGCGCCTCGGTAACCCAACGCTTCGTCTTCTCGGACTCGACCCCGATCTGGTCGACGGCGAGCGCGACGATCTTCGGCGCCGGAGGCGTCGGCGTCGCGGTCGCCTCCGCAGCCTTGTCGGTCCCGGCGCCGGCATCCTGCGCACCAGCGGGTGACGCAGTGGCGACGACCGCCGAGGCGAGCAGCATCGCGACTGCGATCGCAGACGCCGCTCCCCGGGGAGCTGAGGTGGATCTTCGAATCATCACGGCTCGAATACTAGCCGCCCAGTGGACCCGAGCGCCGCGCGACGTACGCCTCGATTGACGCCGAAGTCTCGAGCTCATCGGGGCAAGGCCCACGCGATCAGCCAGTCACCCGGCGTGGTCCCCATGGTGTCGTGCCCCCCGGCCGCGATCACGACGATCTGCGGCCCGCCTTCGGCGAGCCGGTAGGTCATGGGCGTCGCCTGCGCTCCGGCGGGCAGCCTCTCGCGCCAGACCTCCTCGCCGGTCTCGACGTCGTAGGCGCGGATGTAGTCGTCCATCGCAGCGCCGATGAACGCGACACCGCCCGCCGTCACGATCGGCCCGCCCATGCTCGGCAGGCCGAAGTCGAGCGCGATCGGCAGGGGCGTCATGTCTCGCGTGGTGCCGAAGGGGCGTTCCCAGATGACTTCGCCCGCCTCGAGGTCGACGGCGAGGATCGAGCCCCAGGGCAGAGGCGAGCACGGCACGCCGAGCGGCGAGAGCAGCACGTCGCCCTTCGCCGCATAGGGTGCCCCGGCCTGCTCGGCGACGCCGCGTCCGTCCTTCGTGGGCGCGTCCGCTCGCGGCACGAGCCGGATCGACTGGCCGATGCGATTCAGGTTCAGCACGAGCAGCTTGCGATGGGGGTCGTAGGCGCCGGTGCCCCAGTTGCTGCCACCCGCCGTACCCGGATACAGCACGCTGCCACGCAGGCTCGGAGGCGTGAAGATGCCTTCGTTGCGAAGCCCTTCGACGAGGTCGCGGCACGCGCCGCGATCGAAGGGCGTGAACCCGAACACGTCGTCAACGGTGAGCGTGTGCGGGTGCAGCGGCGGCGGATGGGTGGGAAAGGGCTGCGTGGGCGAGGTCGTCTCGCCCGCCACGTCCGTTTGCGGTACCGGTCGCTCCTCCACCGGGAAGAGCGGCACGCCGGTCTCGCGATCGAGCAGGAAGACGTGCCCCATCTTCGTCAGCTGCGCGACGGCGGGCCGGAGCTCGCCCTCCACGGGCACGTCGATCAGCATCGGCTGCGACGACACGTCGTAGTCCCAGAGATCGTGGTGCACGGTCTGGAAGTGCCATGCGACCTCGCCCGTCCGCGCATGGAGGGCGACCACCGAGCTGCCGTAGTGGTCGAAGCCCTGGCGGTGCCCGCCGAAGAAGTCGGGGCTCGGGTTGCCGAAGGGCAGGAACACGAGCTCGCGCTCGACGTCCACGGAGGGCGTCGCCCACACGTTGGGCGTACCGCGATGGAAGGTCGGTCGGCCCTCTTCGTCCGCGGGCGGCGCGGGCGTGCCCGGCGGCACCGGGTCGAAGGCCCAGACCAGCTCGCCCGTGCGCACGTCGAAGGCACGCACGACGCCGCCCGGAGGATCGACCCGTCGATTGTCGGCGACGAGCGCGCCGGTGATCACGACGTCGCCCGCCACGGTCGGCGCCGACGTCATGTAGTACTCGCCCGGCTGTACGTCACCGAGCCCCTGCAGCAACGACACGACGCCCCCCGTACCGAAGTCCTCGCACGGCGCGCCGGTGTCGGTATCGACGGCGACGAGGCGCGCATCGATCGTGCCCATGAAGACGCGATCGACGCAGGTCTCGTCACCCGTCGAGCCGCCAGCCGCCCCCTCCCACATCGCCACGCCGCGGCAGCTCGCGGTCCAGCCACTCTCGAAGCGGGGATCGGCGGCGTGCGCCCAGACCTCGGCGCCGGTGGCGGCGTCGAGGGCGACGATGCGGTTGTCCGGGGTGCACAGATAGAGCCGATCGCCGCGCAGGATCGGCGTCGCCTGCAGCGAGGTCTTGCCCTTCAGCGAGCCCTCGATGTCGGGTCTGCCGAGGCGATGGGACCACAGGCGTTCGAGGTGCTGAACGTTCTCGGGGGTGATGTCGTCGAGGGGCGAGTAGCGCCCGCCGCCGTGATCTCCGCCGACGGCGGGCCAGCCGGCAACTGGACGCGCGGCGTTCGGGGCGGTCTGGCCGTTGCCGGGGATGCTTCCATCGCCGCATCCGGAGACGATCGCGACGGCGCACAGCGCGAGCAAACGGCAGGCAGAGATGAGGAGCGCCGCGCTGCCTCGCGCACGGCCGTCGACCCGGTGCATGGCCGCATGATAGTCGGCGGATGGGCGATCGCCCGCGTCGAGCCGCCTACTGGCCGCCGCCGGGGGCGACCTATTGCGGGACGCGCGCGAGCACCTCGTGCTCCGCCGTTGCATGCGCGAGGCCCGCATCGGGGGCGGCGCCTCTTCGCTGTACGAGCTGGCGGATCCAGAGCGCCAGATACCGGGGCGAGCGCGTGGCCTGCAGCTGGGCCCAGCGCACGTCGGCCAGCTGACCGGGCGCCGCGTGCACGAGCGCGCCATCGAGGAGCTGCAGCGCCTGGGCCGTCTGCCCGCCCTGGACGTAGAGATGGGCGAGGTCGATCACGACGGCGTGATCCCACGCATGGATCTCGCGCGCGAGCTTGAGGAGCGCGATGGCCTGCGCGCGTACGAAGCGGGTCCGGAACTGACGACGACCCTCGAGCAGGGTCTCGAACGCCTCGCGCTCTCGACCGAGCTTGCGCTCGAGCTCGGCCGTGAGGCGCCACCCCTCGAACTCGTAGGGCAGCACACGGTTCGCTTCGCGAAACGCTGAGAGACACGCCTCGTGCCGGCCCGCCGCGAGCAGCGTCTTGCACGCCTGCCGGTACATCGACCAGGCCTCGAACTGCTCGCCCTCGCGCGCCAGCAGGGGCGCGAGCCGCAGCAACACGTCGAGATCGCCGGGATCCTCGCAGAGCAGCTCTCGGAAGAGCGCGACCGCGCGCTGCGTGCGCCCCTTCGAGCGGGCGCGGTTCGCCTCGCTGAACAGACGTCTGCGATGGTCTTCCTGCGCCTGCACCCAATGACCCAAGACTTCACTCCATCGATCGAGCGCGCGCTGCGCGTCGGGTGTGCGCCAGCGAGAGGGACGTCGAGCCGAGTCCTGAACGGGGGGGGACCGCGCAACCCTGGGCCCCACGGCCCGCCGCTCCGCTCGCCGTGTCGTGCCTGCATCGTCCCCGCCGCGGCCCCGCGCTGTGATCGCTCGCACGACGAATCGGCCCCGCTACGCAATCTGCTGCACCCCGGGCGAGCATGCGCAGTGCGATCCGCGCAACCGAGCCCGTCGCCCCCCTGAAACGCGGGCCGTTGACCCGTCTCGACCTCTCGGTCAACGTTCGGTCGTTCCGACCCGTCGAGGCAGCGAGCGCCACTGCCCGGGAGCCGACCCACCATGCGCCGCGATCCGTCGACCCGACCGAAGCCAGGCGTCGCCCTGCCGAGCGCGGACAACCGCGTCCCGGAGCTCGCCGAGCAGCCGATGATCGGCCCGGTGCTGAGGCACGCCGGGGCCTGGCTGCTGCACGGCCGGCCAGCGGGCGCGAGACGCATCGGCAAGGCACGCCCCACGACGTTCCGAGTCTGGCTCCCATGGATCGCACCGCCCGCCCTGGCCGCCATCGCCTGCGGCATGACGCTCGCGACGGCCTCGCCGGGCGCCCTCGGCGCCGCCCTGCTCTGGATCGGCGCCGTGTCGCTGGGCAGCGTCGCGGCGATCGGCGTCGCGCTCGCCGCCGCCATCGCGCACACGCTGCCGCCCCCGCGCCGACCGGGCTGCGAAGGCGACACCCTGCCGACGGGCGAGCCCCGCCCGCCCCGTCCCCCGGCCGACGACGCGCCGCTCTTCGAGTACGTGCGCGACGAGGCATGGCTGGTCGAGCGGCCGCTCTGCTTCTACGGCATGGAGTTCGGCACGCGCATGACGGTGCTGCGCCTCGCGGACGGCGTGCTCCTGCTGCACTCGCCCGTCGCCCTCGACCCGGCCCTCGAGGCGAGTGTGCGGATGCTCGGCGAGCCGCGCTGCATCGTCGCGCCCAACGCGTTCCATCATCTCTACGTGGCGCCGTGGCGCGAGGCGTTCCCGGACGCGGTCTTCCTGGCCCCACCGGGTCTGCTCGAGCGGCGACCCGATCTCGCTCCGGCCGTGAAGTGGCCCGTTGCCCCCGGCGCACTGCCCCTCGCGTCGGACGACGTCGAGCTCGCCGTCTTCGAGGGCCACCCGATGCACGAAGAGATCGCCGTCTTCCACGCGCGCTCGGGCACCCTCGTGCTCTCGGACTTGATCGAGAACCTCGGTCACGAGGGCGACGATCTGTCTCGCGTCGCCCGCCTGTTTCTCGACCTGGCTCAGATGAGCGCGCGCCCGACGCCGCCGACCGACTACAAGCTGGGCGTCGACCGAGAGGCCCTGGCGCGCTCGCTCGAACCGATGCAGCGCTGGCGCTTCGAGCGCATCGTGCTCGCGCACGGCCGGCTCGTCGAGCAGAACGCGCGCGAGGTCTTCCGCGATGCGTTCGCATTCACGATTTGAGTCGCGCGTGCCTCGAGAGACGGCTAGGCGCTACGGCCAGTAGAGCCGCCGCGTCTCCTGCTCGAGCCAGTCGCGGTGATCGGGATGAGCCGCGGCGATCAGCTCGTCGGTCCGCTCGCGCACGCTCTTGCCGAGCAGCCGCGCCACACCGTGGTTGGTCACGATCGTGTCCGCGAACTCGCGCGGGATCGACACGATCTGTCCCGCCTCGAAGCTCGGTACGATGCACGAGATCGTGCCCCCCTTCGCCGCCGACGGAATCACCGTCACCGCCCGCCCCTGCCGCGATAGATACGCCCCCACGTGATACGCGAGCTGCCCGCCGGTACCGCTGTAGACGGTGGGCCCGAACGCGTACACGCCGATCTGTCCGGACAGGTCGACCATCAGCGCCCCGTTCACCGTCAGCATGCGCTCGTGCCTCGCGATGACGAGCGGATCGTTCACGTGCTCGTACGAGTGGAGCTCGTAGAACGGGTTGCCGTCGATCGTCTCGAAGTCTTCGAGGCTGTTGCCCATGCACGAGGCGACGAAGCGATTCGGGTGCACCTCGCAGTGGCGGCTCGTGATGATGCCGCGCTCGGCCAGCGCGACCGTGCCCGGCACGGTGAGCTCGCTGAAGAAGCCGAGGTCGTTCGCGTCGTCGAACGCGCCGAGCAGGGGCAAGGCGCCCGTGTGCTTGCCGAGGCCGAGCTGGATCGTGTCGCCGTCGCGCACGAGCGACTTGACGTTCGCAGCGATGCGCCGGTCGAGCTCGCCGAAGCCGTCCGGGTCGGGGTCCGGACTCGCCAGCCGCGGCCGGTCGCCCATCACGAACGCGTCGATCTGCGAGACGTGGATCGTCGTGTCGCCGTGCGTGCGCGGCGTAGCCGGCGAGATCTCGGCGAGCACGCGGTCGGCCCGCTGAACGCTCGTCACCGCGTCCCAGCACGCGTTGCCGATGCAGACGAAGCCATGCTCGTCGGGCAACGAGACCACGAGCGTCAGCACGTCGATCGGGCGGCCCTCTTCGGGACGGAAGTCGGTGGCCTTGTGCTGGTTGACGAGCGAGAACGGGTGGAAGTCGATCAGCCGATTGCCGAGCGCCTCGCGATTGTCGGGCGCCATGGCGAACTGGACCTGCAGATCCCAGGTCTCCGCGGCGTCCTCGCGAAACCAGCCCATGTTCGGGATGACGACGCTGCGGATCGTCACGCGCTCGAGCTCGTCCTCGCGCGCCGCGAGCGCGGCGAGGATCTGTGGCGGCTGGTGACTGGACGGCATCAGCACGAGGTCGCCCGAGCGGACGAGCTTGGCTGCATCGATGGCGTCCATCAGGCGGCTCTCGAGCTCGGTTTTGGGGTCGACGCTGCGATCCAGGGGTCGGGGCATGGTGCTCGATTCCTCTGCGGGTCGGCGGATGCGAGTGTGCACGATACCGGCGCGCCGCACCCAGCGCCCCGAAGGCTGACCGGGTAATGGATCGACGCCGCGGTCACTCGCGGTCGGGCGGCGCGCGGTCGCGTTCTCGTGCCTGGCCACCGCCTGCATCGGCAGGCATGCGCACCAGATGCAGCGACGCGGTGTGCTCGCGGGTCGACATCGGGCGGAACGTCTCCGCATCGGCGCGCAGCCGGTCGGTCCAGTCGGGGCAGACGCGGTAGCCGCCTGCGCTCAGCAGCCAGAACTCGCTCGCCTGCGGGAGCGACGGCTCGCCGGCGCGGATCTTCTGGTCGACGTAGAACACGTCGTCGCGGTCCAGCCACTCGGGCAGGGTCAGCAGCTGCTTGCTGCTGCAACGCCCCACGACGATGGGGCGGTCGGGCGCCGTTGCGATGATCGGCAGAAGGGGGCGGACATTCTCGGGTGCATCTTCGGCGAACATCCGGACGACCGTCGCCGAGGCGCTCGGCAGGACGAGCACGGCGACCAGCGCCGGGAGCCACTCCAGCCACCGCCAGCCCAGCCATTGCTCGACGAACGTGGCCGCAGCCGAGAAGCCTTCGAGCCCCAGCAGCACCAGCGAGAAGAACGCAAAGAGCGTGAGCCGGTTGGCGCAGAGCGGATGCGAGAGCAGGAGCCCCGCCGCGAAGAGACCGCCGATCGTCACGAGCGCCGAGAGCGTCCGCGTCCCCCACGCCCCTCGGTCCGCCGCCTCGAGCGCAGCTGCATCGCTCGTCGGCCCGGAGGTCCAGCTTCGCGCCCCGTCATCTTCCTCGGCATGACCTCGCCAGCGCGCTCGCGGGTCGTCGAACGTGAACGCGCCCCTCCACGCGGCCACGACGACGCGCACGGCGCCGAGCGCCGTGGCCCCGACGAGCAGCACGAGACCGGCCGCGGGCACCGGCCGATGACCGCCGAAGGGTTGCCGGCCTGCGTACCAGTCGACGACCCATCGGCCGAGCAGCTTCGCATCCGAGACCGGATCACCGGTCGCAATGCATCCCCTCCCCTCCCAGAAGCCGAAGGCCGCGCCCTCGTGCAGCGCATGCCTCAAGTCGATCGCGAACGTCGCAGCCATGGCCACCGCCAAGCCAACCAGCAGCCACGCGGTCGGACGCGCAGGCAGGCGAAGCCCACGCGATCTCGCGGTGCCGATCACGTAGCCGACGAGACGCCCCAACAGCGCGATGCCGTAGGAGTACGAGAACAACACCGGCAGCAGCCACCAGAGGAGCCGCGGCACGCCCTCCCCTCGCCGCCAGCCGCGATCGAGCTCCGAGTCACTGAGGAGAAAGGGCAGCAGCGCCACCCACACGTCGAGCGAGTACGGCTTGAACATCGCGCCGTAGGCGAACCACGTGCCGGGCACGAGAGAGATCGCGACACCGAGCCCGAGAAGCGCTGGCCGCGATCGGAACCGGAGCCAGAGGATGCGATGCCAGACGAGCACCCCCGCGACGAAGAACACGAAGGGCAGCATGCGCAGCACCGCCGTCTCGTAGCCGAAGACGTGGCGGAGCTGGTTCACGACCGCGAGATAGAGACGCGGAAACTGATGGCCGCTGTCGAGTCGGCCGAGCAACTCGAGCGGCCCCATCGAGATCACGTTGTACGCGATCGATGCTTCGTCCTGCCAGAACGAGGCGTCACCGAGCCACCGCGAGCCCGTCATCGCGAGCATGATCGCGCCGGACGACACCAGAACGACGGCGGAGAGGAGGCGGCGACCTCGCGACATACGGCGAGAATACACGCGTGTGACCCGCGGGTGTCGAGGTGGAGCCCCCTCGCCCGCTCGGATCCCCACCAAGAACGCGACGTAGCAATCGTTCGATTCGAAAGGGCCGCCGCTCGCGCCGCAGCCGAACGACCTCCCGCGCGACGCGATCTCCGCCGCGCCCTACGATCTGGCGGTGGAGAGCATCCTCGACGAGCCCTTGGTTCCGGCGGGCGGCCATTGAGCGTGCGCAGCTTCTCGGTGCGATCGGCAAGCTGGCCCGACGACCGCGACGCGCTCGTCGCCGTGCGGATGGAGGTCTTCGTCGAGGAGCAGCAGGTCCCTGCCGAGATCGAGGTCGACGGCGCGGATGCCGGCTGCGTGCACGCGCTGGCTGTCGACGCGGACGGCGAAGCGATCGGCACCGGGCGGCTCGACGGCGACGGGCACATCGGACGCGTCGCGGTGTTGGCGGCGCATCGTCGCAGGGGCGTCGGCACCGCGTTGATGCGACATCTGACCGAGGTCGCGCGGGCTCGAGGCGACGCACGCATCGAGATCTCCGCGCAGCTCCGGGCCATGCCGTTCTACGAGGCGCTGGGCTACGTGGCCAACGGGCCCGTCTATCTCGAGGCAGGGATCGAGCATCGCCAGATGTCCCTCGCTCTCACACCGGGTGCGGGGGATCTCCTGCGGGGTTAGCCTTCCCGATCGTGCGCACCGAGCCGCTCTGCATGGAGACCGACCCGCTTGAAGCACATGATCGAGGGCTACCGGATCCACCCGGGCGAGCATTGCGGCAGCGCATCGATGCGCGGCCTGCTCGAGTACTACTGCGGCCTCGAGCTGCCCGAGCCCGCAGTCTTCGGGCTCGGCGCAGGTCTCGGTGCGATGTACATCACCGGCGACTTCATGGACCCGCCCCGCGCCATGTTCGGTCGCACAGGCAGCCTCGAGGTCGACCTCGGGCGTCACCTCGGCATCGACTACCGCGAGGAGTCGGTCGACGACGACGACGAGGCATGGCGGATCGCCCGCGAAGAGGTCCTCGCCGGCCGGCCGACCATGCTCTCCGGCGACATCCTCTATCTCGACTATCGCGAGTACAAGGTGCACTTCCCCGCGCATCGCTTCGTGATGCTCGGCTTCGATGACGACATCCAGAAGGCCTTCATCGCCGATCGCATTCGCGACGTGCCCGAGGCGTGCTCGTACGGTGCGCTGCGCACGAGCCGCAACCCGCCCGAAGGCATGTCGACGTTCAACCTCTGGGGCAAGTTCCACGACGCCGAGGTCGGGCGCAGCCTGCCGGAGGCGACCGCGCTGGCCCTCGACACCTGCGCCCGCGCCATGCTCGGTCGGAACACCGACGAGCCGGACGTGTTCGGCCAGACCGCGGGCGTGACCCACGGCGTCGCCGCGATCCGCGCCTTCGCCGACGACCTGCCGAGCTGGACCGACGACCCGAAGGCCGCCTGGCTCGCGAGCTTCAACGCCCGCGCGATCGAGAAATTCGGCAATGGGGGCGGACAGTTTCGGCGACTCTATGCAGCATTCCTCGAATGGGCGCGGAACCTCGACCCCGCGCTCGTGCCCGAAGCAGCGCCCGGCCTCGCCTGGAGGGCGGCCGATGGCTGGACGGCGATCTCGGCTGAGCTCGCGAAGGTCGGCGAAGAGGGAGCACCCGACGGCGTCTGGAGCGAGGCAGCCCGGATCGCATCGTCGGTGGCCGACATCGAAGAAGAGCTCTTCGAGCGCATCTCCGACCGCAACGCCTCCGCCCAATAGCAGCCACGGCTCAGGAGCCGACTCCATCTCCCAGGCGCCCGCCTCCGAACTGCCCGCCACGACGACGCGCCCCGCCGACGACGTCGGGCTCGGCGTCGTCGTGTCGTACGCGATGCCCACGCTCGGCGTCGGGCTGATGTTCCTGCTCGTCTCGCTCTACCTCATGATCTTCGCCACCGACGTGCTGCTGCTCTCGCCTGCCGCGATGGGCACGATCTTCGGCATCTCGCGCATCTGGGACGCGGTGTCCGACCCGGTGACCGGCTACCTGAGCGACCGGACGAGATCGCCGCTGGGCCGACGCCGGCCCTGGCTCATCGCGTCGATCCCGCTCATCGCCCTGACGTTCATGCTCATGTGGAACCCGCCGGCCGGCTGGTCGACGTCGGCGACGACGATCTGGATGGCGTGCGCGATCATCGGCTTCTACACGGCGATGACGGTCTTCATCGTGCCCCACCAGTCGCTCGGCGCAGAGCTGACGAGCGACTACCACGGCCGCTCGCGCGTGTTCGCCTGGCGCCACATCGTGTGGAGCCTCGGCTCCGTCGTCGCGGTCGGCATCATGCAGGTGCTGATCAACGACGCCTCGCCCCGCGCCGCCGCCGGCTACATGGGCATGGCCGTCGCCGGCTTCACGGGCGTGCTCATCCTCTGGGCGGCCCTGCGGCTGCGCGAACGCCCCGAGTACCAGGGGCGCGGCTCCAGCAGCCCCTTCGCTTCGTACACCGACGTCTGGAAGAACCGCCACGCGCGGCTCCTGCTCGTGGTGTTCCTGATCGAGAGCCTCGGCGCGGCGACCATCGGCATCCTCACTCCGTACGTCGCGCGCTACATCGTCGGCCGGCCCGATCTGACCATGGTCTTCATCGGCTTCTACATGGTGCCGACGATCCTCTCGACGCCGATCTGGCCGCCGCTCGCGCGCCGCTTCGGCAAGAAGCCGCTCTGGCTCTTCTCGATGACGCTCACCGGACTCAGCTTCGGCGGCATGATGTTCATCGGCGAGGGGTCGGTGGTGCTGATCAGCGTGCTCGCGGCGATGGCGGGCACGGCCAACGGCTGCGGCTCGATCATGAGCCCGTCGATCCAGTCGGACATCATCGACTACGACGAGTTCGAGACGGGCGAGCGCAAGGAAGGCTCGTACTTTGCCGCGTGGAACTTCACGTACAAGAGCGCCACGGGCGTGACGCTGATGCTGACGGGCGCCGTGCTCGAATGGTCGGGCTTCGCGCCGAACGTCGACCAGACTCCGTTCGCGAAGAACGCGATCCTGTTCCTCTACTCGGTCTTCCCGCTGGTCTGCTACGGGATCGGCACCGTGCTCTTCTCGCGCTTCTCGCTCGACGAGAAGGAGCACGCGCGCATCCAGGCCGAGCTCGACCGGCGCGCAACCGAACGCCGCGGCTGAGCCCGCGCGGCGCGGGCTTCTACTCGGGGCGGATCTTGTAGCGCACGGGCAGGTGCTTCAGCCCGACGACGAAGCTCGCCTTGATCCATTCCGGCTCGCTCAGGAGCTCCCAGTGCTCGACGCGTCGGGCGAGCTGATCGACGATCGCCCGCATGCTGCGGCGCGCGAAGTGCGTCCCCATGCAGAAGTGCTCGCCATAGCCGAAGGCGATGTGGCGGTTCGGGTTGCGGTCGATGTTGAACGTGTAGGGAGCGTCGAAGACGCTCTCGTCACGATTGGCCGAGGCGTAGAACATGACGACCGCGTCGTCCTTCTTCAGCGCATGCCCGGCGACCTCGGTGTCCTCGGCGACGGTCCGCTTCATGTAATTGACGGGCGAGGCCCAGCGGATCATCTCCTCGACGGCATCGGGCACACGCGAGACGTCCTCCTGGATCTTCCCGAACTCGCCCGGGTTGGTGATCAGCTGCCAGAAGCCGCCGGCGAGCGAGTTCTTGGTCGTGTCGTGCCCGGCACTGAAGACGATCAGGTAGTAGCCGAGGGTCTCCATCGGCCCCATCGGGGCACCGTCGATCTTTGCGTTGGCGATGACGCTGGCGAGATCGTTGGTCGGATTCTTGCGGCGGTCTTCGATGATCGGGAGGAAGAGCTCCACGAACTCCTGCCCCAGCTTGGCGAAGGTCTCCGGCGAAGTATCGCCCCCGCCGAGCTCGAGATCGTCGGGCGCGAAGAGGCGATTCGAGAGCTCGAGGATCTTCTGCTCCTGATGCTCGGGCACCCCGATCGCCCTGCAGAGCACGCGCAGCGGGTGCGCGACGGCGATCCCCATGGCGAGGTCCGTCTCCTGCTCGCTGCCGTCCTTCGCGAGGTCGTCGATGAGCTGCTTCGCGCTCTCCTCGAACACCGAGTTGATGCGATCGAGCACGCGGGGCGTGAGAGACGGACTCGCGACCTTGCGCAGGCTGCGATGGAACGGCGGGTCGGTGTTGATCACGACCTTCATCGCGCCGATGCCGTCGTCCCGATCGATGTCACGGTCGGTGGGCATGAGCGTGATGCCCGGGTCGCTGAGGAAGAGCTCGGGCGTCTTCGAGATGTACTTGATGTCCTCCTGCCGCGTGATCGCGTAGAAGGGCTCGACGTTCTCGACCTCGCAGAAGTGCACCGGCGACTCGGCGCGCAGCCGGTCCCAGTACTCGTAGGGCGGGCCGTGCTCGCCGTAGTAGTCGGGGTGGACCAGCTCGTAGCCGTTGGTCAGAGGGGTGGAAGACATGGCTCAGCGCTCCTCCAGCGGATGGGCATTCATCTCGGGATTCGGTGTGTCAGAGTATCGCGTCCACGGCCGGGGCGCGCCCACCCCACCCCCCGCGTCGGCCACCGGCGGCCGCTACCAGATCACGTCGTCGAAGTCCTCGGGCATCTCGCCCGGGACGATCTCGTGGGCGCAGGCCTCCTCGGGCGGTGACGCGACCGCGGGGATCCAGCTGTTCGCGAAGTCGATCAGCTGGCGCAGCCGCCCCACCCTGCGCCGATCGAAGCAGAACGAGATGCGGGGCAGGCCCGGCGCCTCGTGGCGCTCGGGCGCGGCCGGGGGCTGCACCTCGATCCGGCCATCGGTGACGATGTCGGAGAAGCGGTCGTTCAGCTCTTCGAGCTGCGCGGCGTCCGGCGGCTGCCAGACGCGGATCATGATCCGGTCGCGCACGAAGCGGCTCGAGTGGTAGTTGCTGTAGAAGTTCATGACCGTATGAACGGCCTCCTCGACGTCGTCGGTCACGTCGAAGAGCGAGAGGTCGTCCTCCGTGATGAGCCCGCGATTGGCGACGTGCTCGACCAGGTAGTCCCGCCAGTCCTGCCAGTACGTACCGCCCGGCTCGTCGAGACAGACGAGCGGCACGATCTCGGACTTGCCCGTCTGGATGAGCGTCAGCGTCTCGAAGCCCTCGTCGTGGGTGCCGAAGCCGCCGGGCAGCAGGGCGATCGCGTGCGACGGCTTCACGAACATCACCTTGCGCGTGAAGAAGTAGCGGAAGTTGATGAGCTTCTCGTCGCCGTGGATCGTCGAGTTGGCCTGCTGCTCGAAGGGCAGCCGGATGTTGAGGCCGAACGAGTTCTCGCGACCCGCACCGGCCTGGGCGGCGCCCATGATGCCATCGCCGGCGCCCGTGATGACCATCCAGCCCTCCTCGACGATGCGCTTCGAGAAGGCGTGGGCCTGCTTCCAGGCCGGGGCGTCTGGCTTCGTGCGGGCGCTGCCGAAGACCGCGACCTTGCGCCGGGACTCGTGGGGCGCGAAGACCCGCAGCGCGTGGCGCAGCTCCTTCAGCGATGCGTTGAGCATGCGCAGATCACCGGCCGGCGTCTGCTCGGCCGCCAGCCGAAGCGCCGTGACGATGATCTCGCGGATGGACTCGGCGGCCGGGTCTTCGAGATCCAGGCCGTCGATCGACGCCGCGCGCTCGAGCAGGTCATCGATCAGGCGCGACGACTCGGGATCGGGAGTGTCGAAGCGGTGGCGTCGGGCCCTGGCCATGGGGCGACCCTAGCAACGCGACGCGCGAATGGCAGGGTGGCGTCACGGCGCGAGCGTGCAGAATGCCCGACTTCGCGCAGGCGCCCGCCCCCGCGTATGCTCGGCCCAGAGGAGGTCCGCGATGGACATCGAAGGAAGCGTGGCGTGCGTGACCGGGGCAGCCAGCGGCATCGGCAAGGCGACCGCCATCGCGCTCGCCGAGGCGGGCGCAGCCGGCGTGGCGGTCTCGGACATCCGCCCCGAAGCCCTCGCCGACACGGTCGCGCGCGTCGAGAAGGCCGGGGCCGCCGCCCTCGCGCTCGAGGCCGATGCCGGCTCGCTCGCCGACTGGCAGCGCTGCCTCGAGGCAATCGACGGACGCTTCGGACGCCTCGACGTCCTCCACGCGAATGCGGGCATGGGTGAGGGCGAGGCGGGCTGGCCCGACGTCGCGCCCGAGCGCGCGCAGCGCATCGTCGACGTGAACCTCACGGGCGTCGTGCTCGGCACGCGGCTCGCCCTGCCCTTCATGCAGCGCGGCGGGGGCGGCGTCGTCGTCGCGACGGCGTCGGGGGCCGGGCTCGCCCCCCTGCCGCCCCAGGCGGTCTACGCCGCGACGAAGGCGGGCGTCATCCACTTCGTGAAGTCGTGTGCGCCGCTCGCGGAGAGCCATGGCGTGCGGGTCAACTGCGTCTGCCCCGGCCTCACCGATACCCCGATGATGTACGAGCCGGGCGGGGGCGAGATCGCCGACTGGATCCAGCCCGTCGTCGACGCGGTGCCGCTGCTCCAGCCCGACGACATCGCGCGCGCGGTGCTCGAGATCGTGCGCGACGACACGCAGATCGCTCAGGCGATCCCGGTCATGCCCTAGCTCGTCTCGATCAGCCCCGGCCGATGTACGGCTGCGTCACCGGCAGGATGATCGTCGAGAGCACGTTCACGGCGTCGTCCATCGTCACGATGGCGAGCGCGGCCTTGCCCATGTCCTCGAGCGGGATCAGCCCCTCGGCCTCGGCGACCTGACGCATGCCCTTCCAGATGTCGGTGTCGACGTTGCCGGGGTGCAGCGCGCTGACCGCGATGCCGTGCTCCCGGCCGTCGAGCGCCATCGATCGGGTGAGCCCATCGAGCCCGAACTTGCTCGTCGTGTAGGCCGCCGCGTGGGGGCGCGACTTCTGCCCCGAGATGCTGCCGATGTTGAGGATGCGGCCCTTCTTGCGCGGGATCATCCGCTGCAGCGCATGCTTCGAGCAGAGGAACACACCGGTCAGGTTGACCGCGATGACCTCGTTCCAGCGCTCGAGATCGAGCTCGTGGGTGGGACCGGGTGCTGCGAGGCCCGAGTTGTTCACGAGGATGTCGACGGGGCCGTGGTCTGCGTCGACCCGCTCGAAGAGCGCCTCGATCTGCGCCTCGTCGCTCACGTCGCAGCGCACGGGATGGACCGACGGGCCGATCTCCTTGGCGGCCGACTCGAGGCGCTCGAGGTTGCGCGCGGCGATCACCACCGTCGCGCCCTCGTCGGAGAACGCCTTCGTGATCGCCTTGCCGATGCCGCTGCCGCCGCCCGTCACCACCGCCACCTTGCCGTCGAGCTTGCCCATGCCGCGCTCCTTCGATCCCGTGATTCGACTGCCCTGCCCGCGCGACTGCGCGGAACGACCGAGCGTGCCTCAATCGAGCCCCGACCGCCTGCGCGCAGAGCGCGCCGGCGCCGCCGCCGATCGCCGGCCCGCGACCATCCCCGTCATGGCGCGTCGCGTCGTTGCGCCCCGCACGGCGACCCCGCAGACTCTGGGCTGCGCGCCTGCCACCCTCCGGGGGTCCACTCCCTCGCCCAGCCACCGCGCCCTTCGAGGTCGACATGAGCGAGCCCGTCGACGAGTCCGTCGCCGCGGAGCTCGGACCGGCCGACGACCGCACCTCCGTCGGCGAGGTCATGGGCTTCGTCGTGAGCTACTGGCGAGCGCTCCCCTGGCGCTGCGCCGTCATGGTGATCGGCGTCTTCACGGGCGTCGCGCTCGAGGTCCAGGTCCCCCGGCTCTCGGCCGAGCTCGTGACGGCAGTCGAGTCGCATCTGCTCGGCGAGACACCGATCGAGGTCGCGTGGCGCGCCGCGCTGCTCCTCATCGGCCTCTTCGCAGCCGTCTCGCTGATCAAGCAGATCTACCTGCGGAACTGGATGTACCTCGCATCGCAGGTCATGCAGAAGATGCTGGCCGACGGCTTCCGCCAGGTCCAGCGCTTCAGCCTCGACTGGCACACCAACCACTTCGCCGGCTCGACCCAGCGCAAGATCACCCGAGGCGTCTGGGCCTACGACACATTGGCGGACACGGTCGTGATCGACCTCGGGCCGACCCTCGCGCTGCTCGCCGGCTTCACCGCCGCGATGTCGCTGCGCGACCCGGCGCTGGGTGTCTACTTCGGCGTCTCGTCGTCGATCTTCGTGCTGCTGAGTGGCTGGATGTCGTTCAGCTACGTCGCGCCGGCCAACCAGCTGTCGAACGATGCCGATACGGCCGTCGGCGGAGCGCTCGCCGACGCCATCACCTGCAACAGTGTCGTCAAGTCGTTCGGCGCGGAGACGCGCGAGGACGAACGCTTCGGCGACACGAGCGAGTGCTGGCGGATGCGAGCGAGGCACTCATGGCTGCGCAGCGTGAATGCCGGCGCCGTGCAGTCGGTGCTGTTGCTGGGCCTGCTGAGTGGCCTGCTCGCCATGGTGTTGATGCAAAGCGACGGCTTCCGCGCGCAGGTCGAGGGCGCGGTCTACGTGATTGCGACGTATCTCATGGTGCACGGGCTGCTCCGCAACGTCGGCTGGCAGCTTCGCAACGCGCAGCGCGCGGTGAACGAGCTCGACGACCTCGTCGAAATCATGAAGATGACGCCCCAGGTGGAGGACGCGCACGACGCACCGGCATTCGTGCCCGGCCCCGGACGCATCCGCTTCGAGAGTGTCGATTTCGGCTATCGCAACCAGCCCGCGCCGATCTTCGCGGGTCTCGACGTCGACATCGCCGCAGGTGAGCGCGTGGCGCTCGTCGGCGAGTCGGGCTCGGGCAAGAGCACGTTCGTGAAGCTGCTCCAGCGCCTCTATGACGTCGATGGCGGACGCATCGAGATCGACCGCCAGGACGTATCACGGGTCGAGCAGGCGAGCCTGCGAAGCGCGATCTCGGTCGTGCCCCAGGAGCCGATCCTGTTCCATCGATCGCTCGCGGAGAACATCGGCTATGCGAAGCCCGGTGCCACTCGGGACGAGATCGTCGATGCGGCGGTGCAGGCCCACGCCCACGAGTTCATCGAGCGATTGAGACAGGGCTACGACACTCTGGTCGGTGAGCGCGGCATCAAGCTGTCGGGGGGCGAGCGGCAGCGGGTGGCCATCGCCCGGGCGATCCTCGCCGACGCACCGATCCTCGTGCTCGACGAGGCGACGTCGAGCCTCGACTCGATCACCGAGCAGCTGATCCAGGACGCGCTGGTCAAGCTGCTCGAGGGCCGCACAGCCGTGATCATCGCCCACCGGCTGTCGACGATTCGACGGGTGGACCGGATCCTGGTCTTCGAAGCGGGGCGGATCGTCGAGTCGGGGACGCACGAGGAGCTCGTGGCGCGAGACGGCGGCCACTATCGCAAGCTCGTCGAGATGCAGACGTTCGGGTTGGGCTGAACGCCGCCCGCGGTGCCGGCAGTGTGCGCCACCGCCGAGCGAGACCACCGGCGCACCGATTGCGCGTAATCGATCGTCTCGCCCTCATACGATGGAGACGCACCGACGTTGAAATCGCGTCCACCCGGAGGCATGCTCGCGCGGTGTCTGCAACGAGCGTAGGGCTTCGGCGACGACGACTCGGCCGCTCCCGAGTGGAGGGACGATGACGCTCAGCTTCGATGCGACGCAAACGCTCGCGCTCGCGATCGCCGTGCTCTTCGTCGGCAGCGCGGTGATCCGACGCGTCCGCGTCCTGCGGGAGAACGACATCCCGATTCCGGTCGTCGGCGGGATCCTCCTCGCCGTCGCCGGCACCGTGCTCCACGGGGCCTTCGACGTCGACCTCGCCTTCGACGATGCGCTGCGCGGTCCGTTGATGCTCGCCTTCTTCACCACGATCGGCCTCGGCGCCGACCTCCGACAGCTGCGCGCGGGTGGGCCGCAGCTCGCCGTCTTCGGCGCGATCTGCATCGGCTGGCTCTTCTTCCAGAACACGATCGGCGTGCTCGCCGCACGCGGGATGGATCTGCATCCCCTCGTCGGCCTGCTCGGCTCGTCGATCACGCTCTCGGGCGGTCACGGCACCGGCGCGGCGTACGCCGAGCGCTTCGCCGACGTGCAGAACATCGCCGGCACGATGGAGCTCGCGATGGCGTGTGCGACCTTCGGGCTCGTGATCGGAGGTCTGATCGGCGGACCGGTCGCCGGGCGTCTGATCCGGCGGCACGCGCTTCGCCCGGCACCCGCCCTCGGATCAGCGGAGGAGGCGGACCCCGGCACGACGCCGGAGCCCGCAGGCCTCGCGCAGGCGCTCCTCGAGGCGCCGATGACGGGCGCCACCCTGCTCCGCGCCCTCTTCCTCGTGCTCGTCTGCGTGATCTCGGGCGATCTCCTCGGACGTGCGTTCGCCAACGCGCCGTTCACGCTGCCGGGCTTCGTCTGGAGCCTGCTCATCGGTGTGATCATCCGGAACGTCCGCTCGTTCGTCCCCTCGCTCGCATTGAACCGCCAGACCGTGGAGGCGATCGGCTCGCTCTCCCTGGGGCTCTTCCTCGCGATGGCGCTGATGTCGATCCAGCTCTGGAAGCTCGTCGGGCTCGCCGGACCGCTCGTCGTCATGCTCTCGGCCCAGACCATCGGCATGATGGTGTTCGCCACCTTCGTGACGTTCCGGTTCATGGGCTCGAAGTACGATGGCGCCGTCATCGCGGGCGGACACTGCGGCTTCGGGATGGGGGCGACCCCCACGGCCATCGCGAACATCGAGGCGGTGACGCAACGTCACGGTCCGTCGCCCCAGGCGTTCCTCGTCGTGCCCTTGATGGGTGCCTTCTTCATCGACTTCGCCAACGCCATCGTCATCCAGGGCTTCCTCGCCCTGCCGGTCTTCGGGCTCTGATGCGCCGATCGAACTCGACGAACGGCATCGCCCTCGTGCTCGCCGCGTGCCTCGTCGTCTCCATGCTGGCCTGTCGACGGGGCCCCGCAGAGGACATGCTTCGCGACGAGCTCCAGCACGAGCTCGACGTCACGTTCGAAGAGGGGCTCTTCGCCGTCCAGGACTTCCGACGCATGGGCTCCGCGTCGTTCACGGGCGAAGACGATGCGCCCTCGGGCCTGCATGTCTACTACGACGCGGTGCTCGAGCTGCAGCGCGACTACGCGCTGACGTCGTGGAAGGGTCTGAACCTCGGCACCCTCGCATTCATCGTCGGTGCGACCGATGAAGGCATCTCCGGAATCCGCGCCCGCGGAAACGCCGCCGGTGACGAGCTCCGCGTGCACGGCCGACTCTCGTATGCCGTGGTCGACGGAAAGTGGCGCCGGATCGACGCCCCGGCCCCACCAGCGACCGAGACGGAAGCGAGGCCGCAGCAGTCGGTGGGGCTGGGGCCGAAGCGACTGCTCGAGGACCTGCGTTCATCGGTGAAGGACGCTGCCGGGCGAGACCAGGGCCCGCGAGACGAGGTCATCGTGGGCGAGCTCCGCGGCGCCCTGGCCCGCATCGACCTGAAGCTCGCCCACCTCGCCGACGAGCTGACCCTCGGCTCGGGACCGCGCCCGGGCACCTACCACCGCTTCGGCCTCGCGTTGAGCGACTTCGCACAGCGCTCGAGTTTGCCGCTCCACAGCTACGAGTCCGAGGGCAGCCTCGAGAACGGCGCGCTCCTTCGCTCGGGGCTCCTCGACTTCGCGCTGGTGCAGAGCGACGTCGCCGAAACCCTGCATCAGGGCTGGGCCGAGAACGGAATCCTGCCGAACCGGGGCCTACGCGCGGTGGCGAGTCTCTGGCCAGAAGCCGTTCACCTGGTGACGCTCGAGTCGAGTGGCATCGAGGGACTCGCCGATCTGCCCGGGCGGAGGGTCGGCGTGGGCAAACGTGGCTCCGGCACTCGCTTCAACGTCCTCGCGATCGCCATCACGGGAGCGATGACCGGCGACGCTCAGCCCGAGATCCTCGACATGGGCGTGCTGGAAGGCATCGCCGCGCTCGAGTCCGGGGGCATCGATGCCCTCTTCGTGACGAGCGCGGCCCCGTCTCCCGCGCTCCAGGCGCTCGCGGCGCGGCGGCCGGACGCGCGCTTCCTCTCGATCGACGCGGCCGTGGTCCACGAGCTGGCACAGGAACGCTTCGCGTACTACGCGCTCGAGGTCGACGCCCGCACCTATCCGAATCAGACCGAGTCGTTCCTCACCCTCGGGCTCGCCGCCGCACTGGTGACGAGCGAACAGGTGCCGGACGCAGCCGTGCAACGCGTGCTCGAGCTGCTCGTCGGCGAGGCGGATGCCCTCTCCGACAGCTACTTCCGTGCGGGCTTCGTCACGCCCGAGACGATGCGCCTCGGTCTCGCCGTGCCGCTGCATCCCGCCGCCGCGCGCTTCTACGACGATGCAGAGGCGACCGCCACCACACCCGCGACGCCCTGACCCGTCAGCTCCGTTGCCTCGTCGAGGGCGCCATCGACGACGCAGTGCTCGCCTCCGCGATGACGCGCCCCATGAGAAGAGCAGCCACGGGGCGCGCACGGCACCCATCGCTACAGCCTGGAGGGCACCGGGCTCGACCCGGCAACCGAGGCCGAGCGATTCCGCTTCTCTCTCGAGCACTACGACATCGCGCGAGAAAGCCGGTAGCCTTCCGCCACCCCCCACCGAGCGGATCGGCGCCCCGCCGTTCCACGGTGATCGACCCCGGACGCGGCTCGCCCGCGCTTCGTCCGCATCGGATGGATCAGGGAGAGCGGCATGGACCCGAAACGCTTCGTCGTCATGGGTGCGGGCGAGGTCGGGCGGTACCTGGCGCGCAGCCTCTCGGATGAGCGCCACGAAGTGACCCTGATCGACAGCGATCCGGGCATCGCCAGCCTCGTCGAGGAGCAGCTCGACGCGGGCTTCGTGCTCGGCAATGGCACCCATATTCCGACCCTCGAGGCCGCGCGCGTGGCCGAGTGCGACCTCTTCGTGGCGGCGAGCTCGTCGGACGAGGCCAACCTCGCAGCGTCGTTGCTCGCCAAGCACGTCGGCGCGCCGCGCACCGTGGTCAGGGTCAAGAGCTCCGAGGGCGTGACGCGCTACGGCCGTATCTACGAGACGACCTTTCAGGCCGATCTGCTGCTGTCGACGCAGCTCCTCACGACCACCCGCGTGCTCAACCACGTGCTCGGCTACAACACCCTCGACGTCGAGTACCTCGCCTCGGGCGCACTGCAGGTGCGCCGCACCGCCATCGAGGAACGCTCGGCCCTGGCGGAGCAGAGCCTGGCCAAAGCCGGCCTGCCCTCCGACTGTCTGGTGCTCGCGTACATCGACAAGCAGGGGCAGATCACCGTGCCCACGGGTGACACCCGTGCCAAGGTGGGTGACGACGCGCTGGTGATCGGTACGCCCACGGCGGTCGACACCGTCGAGCGCCGGGTGAGTCAGCACTCGCGACGGCTCGGCCTCGTCGTCGTCGCCGGGGGTGGTGCGACGGCCCAGGCCGTGGTGACCGGCCTCGAGGCCCAGGCGAAGCGGATCAAGATCATCGAGGTCGATCGTCAACGTGCGGAGGAGCTGGCCGCGCACTTCCCCGACTGCGACGTGATCCATGGAGACACGACGGACATGTCGTTGCTGCAGTCCGAAGGGGTCGGCTCGGCGAAGACGTTCATCGCACTGACGGGCAACGACGAGACGAACCTCATGGCCTGCCTGCTCGCGCAGGAGCTCGGCGCCACCGACCTGACGGCGCTGGTGCAGAAGAGCGAGACCTCGACGCTGTGGCGCAAGGTCGCGCTGCTCGACATCGTGTCGCCCCGCATGACCGCAGCGCAGCGAATCCAGAGCTACGTAGAGAACAACTACGAGTCGCACATCGTTTCGTTCGAGAGCGGCGCGGCCGAGTTCGTGCAGCGCACGGTGTACGGGCAGAGTCCGGTGGCGGGCAGCACCCTCGGCGACGTGGAGATACCACAGGGTCTGATCGTCGCCGCCGTGCTCCGCGAGGGGAAGGCACGGATCCCGCGCGGCCACGATCGCCTCGAGATCGGTGACGACGTGATCCTCTTCGCCCGCCGCGAGGAGCGCGACCTCATACAGCTGCTCTTCCCCGGACCCGACCCCGAGGAACGGTCCCGAGCATGAGTCTTCGATCGAACAGGCGCAGCATCGGGCTGCCCAGCTTCGCCAACCGCATTCATCGAGAGCGAGCCCCCGCATGAATCTGCGTCCGGTCCTGCGGATCCTCGGGCTGGTCCTCTACGTGCTCGCGATCGCCGAGCTCGTCCCGCTCGTCTGGTGCCTGTTCCCCGCCGATGGGGCGTCGGCACGGGGCCTGCTCATCGGCGCCGGATCGAGCGCGATGCTCGGGCTGGCGATCCGCACGGGCGCCGGACGCGCCCTCGAGGAAGGCGACCTCTATCGCCGCGAGGGCGTGCTCGTGGTCGTGGGCTCGTGGCTCCTCGCCTCGATCGTCGGCGCCGTGCCCTACGTCGCGAGCGGCGCGATCCCGAACGTGGTCGACGCGCTGTTCGAGTCGGCGTCGGGCTTCACGACGACCGGCGCATCGATCCTCGCCGACATCGAGGCGGTGGCGCAGCCGATCCTCTTCTGGCGCAGCATGACCCAGTGGCTCGGCGGCATCGGCATCGTCGTGCTCTTCGTAGCGCTGCTCTCCGAGCTCGGCCCCGGTGCGCGCTTCCTCTTCAAGCTCGAGGTGCCGGGCCCGAAGGCCGAGATCATGCACGCCCGGGTGCGCGGCACCGCTGCGGCGCTCTTCCGCATCTACCTGATCCTGACGCTCGCCCAGACCTTCCTGATGATCGTCTTCGGCGCGAGCCTCTACGACGCCGTGGTCCACACGTTCTCGACCGTGTCGACCGGCGGCTTCTCGCCCTACTCGGATTCAGCGGCGCACTTCTCGGCGCCGATCCAGGTGCTGATCCTGCTGTTCATGCTCGCCGCCGGCGTGAACTTCGCGCTCTACTACGCGCTCGCGCGGCGGCGCGATCTGAGCGCCCTGCGCGACGTCGAGCTGCGCGTGTATCTCGGCATCGGCGTCGTCGCATCGACCCTCGTCGTCTTCGATCTGATCGCCGGCGACGTGACGCCCGGCGCAGGCGCCGCGCTGCTCGAAGGCGCGTTCACGGTGGTGTCGCTCATGACGACGACCGGCTTCGGCACGGGCGACTTCGCGCAGTGGCCCGGCATGGCGCAGGCCGTGCTCCTCGGGCTGATGTTCGTGGGAGGATGCGCCGGATCGACGGCCGGCGGCGCGAAGATCATCCGCCTGCTGATCGGCTGGAAGGTCGCGCTGCGCGAGGTGCGGCTGACCTTCAGCCCGAACTCGGTCGTGGCCGTGACGGTCGGCCGTCAGCTGGTACCCGAGGAGTCGCTGCGCGGCGTCGTGGCGCTCCTGCTGCTCTGGGTGCTCGGCTGGGGCGCGGGCGCGCTGCTTCTGTCGGTGGGCGACGTCGACATCGTGACGGCCGCGACCGCATCGCTCGCCACACTCTCGAACATCGGCCCGGGCCTCGCCGAGGTGGGCCCGACCGCCAACTTCGCCTTCTTCGCCGGCTGGCAGAAGGTGGTGATGGTGCTGCTCATGTGGCTCGGGCGTCTCGAGTTCTTCGCAGTGCTGGCGTTGGCGCTGCCACACTTCTGGCGGCGCTGAGGCGAATGCTCCGTTCCACATCGCTGGCACTCACGCCGCGCCGCGCTCGGCGCACGACCGGAGCAGGCCCGCTGTTGAAGGTTCCGCGTACCGTGTTATTACAGCTCGCCATGACCAGTCAGAAGCGACGGGCGCCTGCCCAGAGGCGGAGGGATCGACCGGCGGCGGTGCGCGCGATCCTCGAGCGGCTCCGAGCGCGAGGCCAGGACGCCATGATCCGGCGCCGCGCACCGGACGGAGGCGTCGCATGAGGGCCCTCTCCTGGATCGATGCCAAGGAGGCCCCGCCGATGACGATCGAGCACGGCCAGCTCGAGGTCTGCGCCTTCACCCACCCCTCGCCCGACCACGCCGATCGCAATGAAGACGCGGCGGGCATCTGGCTCCAGGACGACGGAAGCGCCGTGCTGGCCGTCGCGGATGGCCTCGGCGGCATGCCGCGCGGCGCCGAGGCAGCGGCCTCGGCCATCCGCTCGATCGACGACAGCCTGCGCGGCCTGAGCCCGGGGAACGCGTACCGGCCAGCGATCCTCGACGCCTTCGAGCAGGCCAACTCCACGCTCCTCTCGAACATCGCGGGCTCCGGCACGACCCTCGTGATCGCCGAGCTCTCGGACGGCCACGCACGCACCTACAACGTCGGCGACTCGGCCGCGTTGCTCGTCGGCCAGCGCGGGCGCGTGAAGCTCGAAACGATCGCGCACTCGCCCGTAGGTTACGGTGTCGCGGCGGGCATGATCGACGCGGACTCGGCGCTGGAGCACGAGGATCGCCACTACCTCTCGAACCACCTTGGAGCTCGTACGATGCACGTCGAGGTCGGTACCGCGCGTCCCTTCGCCGCTCGAGACACCCTGCTGCTCGCCAGCGACGGACTGCTCGACAACGTCGCACACACGGAGATCGTCGAGATCGTTCGGTGCGGTCCGCTGCGCGATGCGGCCGAACGGCTGGCGGAGCTCAGCGCGTCACGCATGGCCGGCGGCGATCCGAACGTCGAAGGCAAGCCCGACGACGTCACGTTCCTGCTCCTCAGGCGGTGCGGTCAGTGACGCGTCTGCGAAGAGGAACCAGGCTCGGCAAGTATCGACTCGACCGGCGACTCGGCGAAGGCGCCTCGGCCGAGGTCTGGCTCGGGCGCGACACCGTGCAGGGCCATCCGGCGGCGATCAAGGTGATCTCGCCCGAGACCATCGCCACTTGGGGTCGAGACGCCATCGAGCACGAAGCGCGCGTGGCGACGCGCCTCGACCATCCCCACATCGTCGCGGTGCGAAACGCGGACTGGGTGGGGGACGCCTTCATCATGGTGTTCGACCCGGCGCTCCGCAGCCTCGAAGGCTATGCCGCGGCGCGCCGCTCCCCCGCGCTCGCGCTGTCGATCATCCGCGACGTCGCCGACGGCCTTGCCTACGCCCATCAGAAGAAGGTGCTCCACCGTGACGTGAAGCCCGCCAACATCCTCATCTATCCCGGCCGGATCGCGCGCCTCGGCGACTTCGGCACGGCGCGCTTCGCGCCCCGGACGACTCGCCTGCAGACCGACGTCGGGACCCAGGCCTACATGGCCCCCGAGCACGCCTACGGCAAAGCGCGCTTCGCGTCCGACGTATTCAGCCTCGGCCTCACGGCATACGAGCTCCTGACCGGCCGCCTGCCGACGTGGCCGTTCAAGTGGCCATTCGAGGCTCATGCCCGCTTCGAGCAGCGTGTCCCCGAGCCTGTGCAGCCGGTGCTCCGCAAGGCACTCGAGGTCGACCTCGCCCGCCGATGGCGCGACGGCGTCGCCTTTCACGCGGCGCTCGACCGCGCCCTGGCGCGCGTCGAGCGCCCCGGAACCCCTCGAGAGCGAGCCCGGAAGCGCCGTGCTCCGACCCCCTTCGAGCACGAGACGCGCTGGTTCAAGCGAACGCATGGGCGGGCACTCGATCTCGCATACACGTGTCACGATTGCGACGGGCCGATCGCCGAAGCGATGAAGATCTGCCCGTGGTGCGGGACGGATCGCAACTCGTTCACGGAGATCACGCGCTTTCCGCTCGTCTGCCCCGAGTGCGAGCGGGGTGTGCGCCCCGAGTGGAATGGCTGCCCGTGGTGCTATGCAGGGCGCTTCGAGGGCAACGGCCGCAAGCCGCCCCCCGACCGTCGAGCGACACAGCGCTGCCGGCGGAGCGGGTGCGACGGGCAGATTCGGCCATTCATGCGTTACTGCCCGAGGTGCAAGACGAAGGTGCAGCGCGCGTGGAAGGTCGAAGGCCTCACGCCGTGTCGGAGGTGCCGATGGCCCACCACCGATCGCTGGCGATTCTGCGCGTGGTGTGGCCGGCGTCAGTCGGAACACCTCCGCATCTGAGGGAGCGCGAGATCACGGACGAGGTGCAGCGGTTCGCACATCGCGGATCGGACCGCCTCGTCCTGACTGCGGCCGGATCAGCTCCGCCGCGCGCTCGTCCCCGAAGTCCCGCCAGCCAAGATCGAGAGCAACGCGGTCGCTGCGAAGCACGAGGCGATGAGCGCCACACCCCACGAGCCGACGAGGGGCAGCGCCACGGGTGACTCGCGCACCGTGACGAGCATGTTGCGGGGCACGTCGTGCAGCGTCGTCACGGCCCCACTCGGCCACTCCACGACGACCTCGTAGACGGCCGACCCCGGCCCCGCGCCCAGACCGAAGTGGGCGATGCGCTCACTCTGCCCCAGGAAGTGCGTGCTGGCGCCGACTCGACGTACCTGAGACGGACCGCCGAGGGCCTCGGTCACCTCGATCCTGGCCCCGTAGCCATCGCGGTTCGACGGCATCCCCTCGAGCTCGATGCGAAGCCAGTCGTTCGCGTTGCCAGCGTCGTTTCGCAGCAGCAGCCCCCCCGTCCCGTTGTTCACGACGAACACGTCGAGATCGCCGTCGACGTCGTAGTCGAAGGTCAGCAGCCCCTTCCCTGAGCCGGTGTCGGCCAGGCCCTGGGCGACGCCATCCTCGGTCATACCGCCGAAGCCGTCGTTCTCCCAGTAGCGCATGGGATCGGCCTCGAAGGCGGCGTCGAGCGAGCTCTGGGGAAAGTCGATGCCGTTGGTCATCGTGAGGTCGAGGTCGCCGTCGTTGTCGGAGTCGAAGAACGCGGCACCCCAGCCCCAGTCGCCTTCTCTCACTGCCGCGGTGTCCGTCGCGTCAGAGAACGAGCGCGAAGTCGAATACGAGTACAGGCGGTTCCCCGTGTAGCCCCAGTTGCAGGGCCCCGTCTCACAGGTCTCCGCGGCATCGAAGATCGCGGTGACGAACCAGTCGAGGTCTCCGTCGCCGTCTTGGTCGCCCAGAGTCGAGCCCATGCCGTTCTCGTCGGTGCCGACGTTCGCGAGTGCCGTGCCTTCGGTGAACGTGCCGTCTCCGTCGTTCCAGAAGAGGAGGCTCGTGCCGAAGTCGGCCGCGAGCACGAGATCGGGCCAGCCATCGTCGTCGAGGTCGGCGAAGGTCGAAGCGAACACGTACGAGCGACAGAAGCCGGTGCCCGCCAGACAGCCGGGGCTGCGATCGGGCTGGACGCCCGCGGCAGCAGTCACGTCTTCGAAGTGCCCCGGCGATGCCGCCCCCTGATTGCGAAGCAGTCGGCTGTGGGGCAGCTGCCCGATCGGGTACAGCTGCGGCGCCCACTCGGCGATGTGGATGTCGACCCAGCCGTCGAGATCGTAGTCGCCGAAGTTCACGCTGAAGCCACCTCGCGAACGGTTCGAGGGCACGTGGGCCGCGCGGGCGACGGCCTCCTCGGTGAAGCCACCCTGCCCGTCGTTC
>CAYYSY010000277.1:0-17658 GCA_964474355.1 uncultured Spirochaetaceae bacterium
GGCGGCGCCGAGCCCCGCCTTCCATACACGTCGACAATGGGCCGTGAATCGCGATTCCATTACTGAACCTCCCGCCAGTAGAGCATCAGTCCGTTTCCGAGGTTGATGTCCGGCGCCCCGATGCTCTCCAGATCGGCACCACTCTTCTCGATGTAGATCCGGTTGTCCTTGCCGCCGACGCCAACCGAGATCTGCGGATCGGTGGGCAGGCCCTCGTCGAGGTCGATGCGGCGCTGTCCGGTGCCGGAAGCGTCCGTGTAGTAGGCGTCCCCGCACTCGACGCGGAACGCGTAGAGCGCGCCATCGCCCTTCGACGTACAGGGGTCGCCGGTATTCGTCGGGATGAACGAGCCCGCGAAGACGATGCCGGCGAAGATCTCGCTATTCGTGACGAACTTCTCGCCGTCGGCCACCTTGATGTAGTAGCCGCGGGCCCCGATGTCGGAGCACGTCGCGGCAGAGTCGATGTTGGTGAGATCGCCCTCGGCGAGTGTGGAGAGAGGCGTGGGGAAGTCCTCGAACGGGTCGGGGTCGGTCATGACGTAGAAGCGGTTGTTCTCGTCCTTGCTCGCGATGCCCTCGAAGCCGAGCTCCGCGCGCTCTCCGCTTCCGATCGCCAGGTAGACCATCTTGCCGACGCGCGTCGCGCTCGGCGGGAAGAAGAAGCTCTTGTAGTACGTCACGCCCGAGATGCTCGTGATGGGCGCCTCGAAGAACTGCTTGAGCGGCCAGTTCGGCTGGCTGTAGGTACCGGCCGCCGATGCGTCGTTGACCCGGTCCTCGCCGATCTCGTTGATCACCCACTTGAATACCTGTCCACCGAGGTCGCCGACGTACACGACGTCCGCGAAGCCGTCGCCGGTGAGGTCGAAGACGGCCGGCGTCGCTGGGATCGCGTAGAGCATGTCCGCCTGGGCGTCGCTGGCGCTGGCGTCGTACCGCTTCACGGCGAGGGGCTCGCCCGTCTTCATGTCGAGCATCACGATGGCGCGACCTCTCGGGTCGTTCGCGTCGAAGTTCACCTTGTCGTTCGGGTCGCCCGAAGGTGCATAGCCACCGGTCATGATCGCGACCCAGCGTTCGTAGCCTGCACCGTCGTTGTCATTGCCGTTCACCTTGACGCGCACACGGGTGATGATGGGCTTCGACCAGCCCTCGCCGAGGTACCAGAGGTGCGAGGTGCTGACGTTCCCGTCATCGGGGTCGCTCTCGAGCGGCCACTCCCACATGTAGTCGGGGTAGGAGCCCGACGACGGGTTGGTGATGTCGAGTGCGTAGTAGCTTCGGCCGCCCTGCCTCAGCCCGCCCATCAACATCGTCCGCCACTGTGTAGCTGTCTTCGTGGTGGCGGTGGGCGACGGGTGGGTCCAGACGTCGGCCACCTGCGGTGAGCCGTCGACGTAGTAGTTACGGCCGGCGGGCGAGTCGGTGTAGAGGTTGTGGATTCGCGTCCGCACCTCCCAGGGCATGAAGCCGAAGATCTCGGCCCCCGTCCCCTTGCTGTACTTCTTGGTGGTGGTGTTGAACGTGCCGCTCTCGAAGCCGTGCAGGAAGCCGCCGTTCGAGCCCGCATAGATCACTCGGGGCCGAGTCTTGTAGGCCTCCCTGAAGACACCGTACGACGTTTCGGCGACCGATCCGTTCGGGGCGATCACCACCGCCGGGGCGGAGTGGAAGATGTCGCCCAGTCGCCAGGTCTGGTTCGTGCACGCGACGTCGGCCGACACGTCCGCGCCGCTCACTCCGGTACCGAACACGCAGCCGCGGGTGTACGAGATCACCTCGTCCGCCAGGCCCTCCTCGTTCAGGGCACCGGAGCCAGGGAAGAGCTGGTTCGGAGCGGGGGCCGGGGCAGCCGTGAAGGGCTGGATCCCCATCAGGGCTGCGGTGAGCGTCGAGTCGAAATCGACGCGCTGGTTGCTCGCGCCGTTCGGCACCGACGCGTAGAGGGTCCGGCTGCCCGCCTCGGGCACCTCCTCGCCGGCATCCCAGAAGGGCACGGCAGAGGGGTTGAAGGCGCCGCTGTTGCACTCGCCGGGATCCAGGTCGAGGAAGGCACAGACGCCGTTCTTGTCGTAGATGTCGCCCTGGGCGTCGATGTCGAACGACCGCAGGTGTCCCTGCCAGAAGGCGGTCTTCGCCGAGGGAAGGAAGAAGCTCGTGAAGAAGTCGCCGCCGTCGGCGGTACGGGTCGAGGGAACCGTCGCCGCCGTGAACGACTGCGACTTCTCGATGATGTCCGTGATCGCCTTCGAGATGGCCTCCGAGAGCTCCTCGGCGTTGTTCGACGTGTAGAAGAGGCCGTTACCGAGATCGGCAGTTCGCTTGAGGAGCGTGTTCGCGGCGGGCGACGTCGTGAAGCCGATGGTGTAGATGTCGAGCGTCTGGTCGCCGTCCATGTCCGGCCGGAAGTCGGTCTCGTGCATGAACTTCGCGATGTCGTCGATGTAGTACGCCGGCTCCCAACTCTCGCCATCGGGAACCTCGTCCTGGCCGTCGGCGTGATAGTCGCCGATCAGATCGCCGTACTCGGAGAAGCCGATTGCGGTGGTCGTCGGATCCTGGTCGAAGTCGTCTCGTGTGGGCTCGCCGTCGGTGATGACGATGATGAAGTTCTTCTGGCACGAGTACTCGACCGGGCTGTCGATGACCTTCGAGAGGGTCGACTCGTACTTGCCGCCGCCGCCCGAGGGGGATGTCGAGTATTGGTAGAGTGGGAACTTCGAGCCGGCCGTCGCGCCCTCGGGAAGCTCCGTCGAATCGCGGCTCATGAAATAGGTGTAGTTCTGGAAGAGCGTCTCGCCGAGAGGCGTCCACGAGTCGGCCTTGGTATTGGCGACGCTGGCCTCGAGGTCGTTCGCATGCGCGGGCGTATTGTCGCTGATGCCGACCTCTACGTAGCCGCCGTTTGGATCGACGCCGTCACCGTCGATCGGCTCTCGGAAGACGGAGAGCCCGAACCTCACCGACTTGGTGACCTCGACCTTGCAGATCGTATCCAGCACGACCTGCTTGGCCGCCGACATGCGGTTGCGCTGGTACTTGGCATAGGTCGGGCTGCCGACGCTCTTGCAGGCGCGGGTGCCGTTGTTGGAGGCGTTGATCTCCGTCATGTAGGTGTTGGCGGAGCTGAAATACCAGTTCAGGTACCGGCCGTCATACCAGGTGTCGCCGACTGAAGAGGAGTCGTGGTAGACCTTTCTGGTTACGCCGCAGTGTGTCTCGTTGCCGGACGAGGAGATGTAGTACGTCGTCTCCGGGTCGAAGTCGCTGCAGTCGTAGGTCTTGGCCGGATCGAATGCCGGATGCCAGACGATGTGGTTCATCGAGAGCGAGTTGTCGAGCTGGATCAGTACATTCGGTGCCACGGACGTCGTGAAGAGGAAGAGATCGTCCTCTGCCTGGGCGGACGCGAACTGCGGCGCGAGCACGACTGCGAGACCGGCCATGAGGCGGGCCAGCATCGCTCGACCGCGGGAGCTTCGAGGTGTGGAGTGAGGGTTGCATCGCATGGGTCAATTCCCCTTGAAGGAGCTCACTGCCGTCTCGATCCTCGAGACGATTCCGCCTGGCTCCGTTCCCTCGACACGGATTCGCCAGAGCTGGACCTGGTAGTTGGGCGCACCGTTGCCATCGATGCGGAGATTCATGCCCGACGCGGCCTGTGCGCCGAGATTCGTGACGGGCGGCGCGCCGCTGGTGTCGGGGCCGTAGGTCGGCTGCCCCATCGGATAGAGCGCCGCGTCCCCGAGCATCGTCAGGTTGACGTTCGGGTTCGACGAGCCGCTAGCGATGCTCTCCTGCGCGGCCGCCACGCCGGCCTCGGCGGCCTGAAGGGCCAGTCGCTTGCGCGCCTGGATCGAAGAGATCTGCTGATCCCGCATCACGGTCTCGAGTGCAGCGGTCGCGAGCGCGCTCACGAGCACGAGCACGAGCATCGCGATCAGCAGGGCCGCACCCTGCTCCCGCTTCCTCGTGCGGTCATTCACTGAGAGGCGATTCGTGTTCATCAGCTCGCCCCCGCCGAGACGTTGCGGAGCATGATCGTCGAGACCCAGACGCGACGGCGGAAGCCGTCGGTGCCCGCGACGGGCGCACGGTTCTCCATGCTCTGGAACATGCCCTGCGTGTACTGGAGGTCGGTGTCGCGCGTGCGCAGCACGAAGCTCGCGCGCGCCTCCCTCGCCCGGGAGAAGTCGACGGTGGACGGGTCGAGGTCCGGGCCGGCCCCGTCGCCCCGGTACTCGTTCGCGTCGATGTCGCCGTCGAGGTCGTCGTCGATGAAGACCGCGACCTGGAGGTCTTCGACGTCCATTGCGACCATCACGCCGTCCCGCACGAGATTGTTCTGGGCGTTCACGACGTAGATGCGGGCCGGCACGACGGTGAGATCGGCCGGGTTGGGCATGGCGCCCGCAAGCGGACCCGAGAGCACGTCGATCTGGAGTGACGTCGCGCTCGGGATGGCGACGACCCGGGCGCATGCCGCGCCCCGGTCGGGATTCGCGGCGTCGACGACGATGGCGCCCGCACCCACGCGGAAGTCCGAGTCGTTCACGCCGTTCCCATCCGAGTCGTAATGCGGCGTCGGGTTGACGACCTCGACGATGAGGTCGTCCACGTTCAGCGTCTGGATGCCGCCCGCCACGTTCACGGCGCCACCCGTGACGCGCGCGGCGAGATCGCCGCGGTTCTCGACGGTCGGATCGACGGCGGCGTCGTCGCTCAGCAGCAGGATGTCGGGCGCATTGGTGTTGTCGACGACGCAGAGCCCGCCACCGGGCGGTGCCATGAAGCCCGCGTGCCGGAGATCGCGCTCGAGCACGTCGCCGATGATCCGCGCCCCCTGCTGGATCTCGATGATCTGGTCGTTGACCGTGTAGCTGCGCTTCTGGATCGTGAGCGAGCTGAGGAAGAACCCCATGATGATCGCGAGGACGGTGCCTGCGACCATGAGCTCCACGAGGGTGAAGCCACCGCGTCGATCCCGAGTCGGATGCGCCCTCATAGGTTCTGCTCCAGGTTGAAGCGAAGCGACGAGTAGGTCAGGCTGCGATTCGGCCGGTCCGGCTCGTTCCACTGCACGCGCACGTCGAGCGAGCGCGTCTGTCCCACCACGACGTTGATGATGCGCCACTGCACGGCGTAGACCTGCTCGACCTGCATGCCGTTCGGGCTATCGACCTGGATCTGTACGTTCAGGGGCGCCGTCCAGGCCGTTGGGGCGAGGTCGTCCCAATGCGATCGCTTCAGGATCTCCATCCGTGAGTTCGCGATGACGCCGGCCTGGGCGGAGTGCTTGCCGTGGCTGCCGCCACGCAACGCGTGGATCTGGGCGCCCGTCACGGCGAGCAGGCCGACGCCGAGGATCGTCACGGCGATCATGACCTCGATGAGCGAGAAGCCTTCGCTTCCGCCCCGCGTGCTGCGTCGTCGATGCGTGAAGGAATCGGTCATCACATCTTCCACCCGCCGACCGAGGGCTCCCAGCCGTGGGTGCGGACTCCGCCGAGGGGATGGAGGACGACGGCGTAGTCACGCGTGCCGTTGGTCAGGTAGACGCCGCCGTTACCGCTCCCGAACATGCCGAGGTTGCAGGCGAGATCGAAGGCGATGGGCACGCCGTCTGCGCCGAAGGCGATGCCGTTGTGCGGGTTGCCCGCAGGCGTCGCGAAGCTCGAGCCCGTCGCGTTACCGGGGGCGGTGTTGTCGAAGGGCGCCTTCGCCCCGCCCGACGCGGTGAAGCCCCAGGCGAGGCCCTGCACCATCGGAAGCGGGGTGGCCGTGGGCTCGCCCGCATCGATGATGCAGTTCTGTTGCGGCGAGCCGATCTGGCCGTCGTTCAGGATGAGCAGCGGCACCGGTCTGCCGTTGCTGTCCTGGAGCGGATTGCCGCCGACGTCGGTTGCGGCGCCGGTCGCGAGATACACGATGTGGATGCTGCCCGTCCGGATGGCCTCCATTCGGGCGAGCGACAGCGCATCGGCCACCGATCGCGTCGTGGTCGTGAGCGTCTGATTCTGCTGCCATCGCGTGAAGCCGACCGTGGTGACGCCGGCCATGATGCCGACGATCGCCACGGCAACGATGACTTCGATCAGGGTCAGGCCTGTGTTTCTGGCACGCGTCACGCCAAGGAGCTCCCCGGTTCGGGGGTGGATCGCCGGCACATCGACGCACTTGCCCTCCCTGCTGGGGAGAGATCCACCCGGGCCTCATCCTCATATCGGTGCGGGCGAGAAGGAGCTTGAGGAGGGGAATGGCTCGAGCGGAGGACTCCGTTCGAGGCGGAATACACGCATGGGGCGGTAGGGCCGCCCGGGCGAGGGTTTCATTCGAGGAGCGGGGACGCGCCCGGTGGTGGCAGCGTGATCTCGACTCGGAGGCGTGGCCGGTGTGCAGGTGGAGGGGCCGAGCGGAGCGCTCTGTGACCGGCGGGCCCGGGCTCAGGAGGCGATCGGCTGGCCGGCGAGCATGGTGCGAGTCGAGCGGGGGCGCTGGCTGTCGGCGTGGGAAGCGGCCCAGTCCTGCCGGACGGTCGCGGTCTCGACCCAGGTACGCTCGCCACTGTCGGCCTCGTAACCGACGCGCACCTCGACTCGGCGGAGGCGACCTGCCACGTCGAGATCCGTGATCCGCACCTCCACTGCGTACGTGCCCTCGTCGTGCGAAGCATCCGTCGTCGAGGTGAGGCCGGCCGGCATCGGCACGTAGCCCGTGGTGGGCTCGAGCCGTGTGAACTCCACGTCCATCAGATCGTTCGTGCCGACCATCGCGATCGCGAGGGCCTGACCGCGCTGCGAGCGGCCGAGGTCGGATTCGTCCGCGGCCTCACTGGCCCAGTCACCACCGAAGAAGAGAGCGCAGATCAGCAAGATGGCCGGCAGGGCCTCCATCCATCCGAAGTCGGTCGATCGCGGCGCTCGAGTGAATCCGGTCATGGCTTGCTCCTCGCTGACTCCGCCGAGTCGGGGCCCGGGTGTCTCGGCGTGCGAGGGATGCATGAAGCAAGGACCGGGCCAACCGTCTGCCCGCGGTATTCGAGAGTGAACTCAAGGGCTTGCTGTGGAGCTGGAATCCGTGCACGCCCGCCCGCAACCGATCCGGCGGAAGCCGGCGCCACCGGTGCGCACGAAGCTGCGTAGGAAGCCCGCGGAGCACGGGCGCGACCTTCACTGCAGCATCGCTCGGGCTCCGGGCCGTGTGATGGGGGAGCGGCGATTCAGTCGCTCGCCAGCCGCGTCATGGCCGGTCCGAACGCTGCGTTCCGCTACTCGGCTCGCCGCGTTCGGGCGCGTCGTGCGCTCCCTCGCTCTCGGTGGCGTCGCCGACGGCGTCGGGCTCGCTCTTGCCGAAGAAGTGCAGCCGCGCTTGCTCGCCCGAAGCAATGGCGTCGAGCACGGCCTTCGACTCCGCGTCGAGCTGGCCGCCATGCCGGGTCAGGAACGCCGGCCGGGCCATCTCGACGGCCTCCTCGCGGCGTTCGAGGCACAGGTAGAGATCGGCCAGCATCAGCCGGATGGTCGCGTTCGCCGGGAGCAGGCGATGCGCCTCTTCGAGCGTCTCGAGTCCCTTGCTCGCCTCTTCGCCGTCGAAGAGGAACGTGGCGCCGTAGAACGCATACGTCTCCGGGCGCGGGCCCGCGATCTCGCTTGCGCGGACGAAGTCGCGGCGGGCGCTCCGGAGCAGGGACCGCCGCTGCGCCGGGTCGTTGGTCTCAGCGGCGCGCAGGGTGTCGAACTCTCCGCGATCGAGGTAGCTGAGCGCGTCCTCCGGATCGAGCTCGATGGTCAGGTCGAAGAGCCGCTCGGCCTCCTCGACGTTGCCTGCCGACTTCTCGACGTCGGCGAGCCCCGCCGTCGCCCGTGAGCTCTCGGGCGCGAGTGCGACCGCGTGCTCGAACAGCGATCGCGCGCAGGCCTGATCGTTGCGCACGTAGCAGAGCATGCCGAGCTGCTCGGCGACCTCGTGCTCCGGCAGTCGGCGCCCTCGCACGCGATTGGCGAACTCGAGCTTCGATGTCGGCACGCCGAATCCGCTGAAGCGCCCGGCGCGCAGGTAGTCGATCAAGGCGTCGTTCGCCTCGTCGACGCTCATGCCGAAGCTCGTCTCGAAGGCGTCCTCGAAGGGGGTGCCGCTCTGGACCGCATCGAGATAGGGGGCGAGGCCGGCGCTGAGCTGCGCGCGGCGATCGTGATCCGTGTACCAGTAGTGGATGAAGGCCCAGGCCTGCGCGTAGAACATCGACTTGCGCTCGTCCGGCCAGCTCCACCAGTCGACCGGCGCCAGGATGTCCCTCAGGTGGATCCACCTGGAGTACTTCAGGTTGGGGATGCGGTACGCCGGCACGTCGCCGATGACGACGGTGTCGCCGTCTTCCCCTACGGTCGCCATGAACTCCGCGAAGCCTTCGTCGAACCACATCGGATAGGTGCGCTTGGAGTCGTTGCGGACCAGCCAATGGGTGTACTCGTGCTTCAGGATCGTCGACGAGTCGAGGTGACGGTCGCGAGCCGTCGTCAAGATGTTCGCGCGCAGCGTCGGCTTCATGTAGCCGAGCGCGAGCGAGAGATCGTTGAACGGACCGAAGCTCTGTGTGCTGTCGAAGACGTAGATCCACGTGGGGTGGGTGGACGACACGTCTTCGACTCGCGTGATGAGCAACACCGCGGCGCGGAAGATCTCGATGTCGCGTGCCACCGCGCGCGCATCTTCCGGCGGCAGGTTCGTCCATACCGTGAAGTGCTCGGTGCGGGCTTCGATCCAGCCCTCGTCCTGCGCGACGGATAGCGGCGTCGAGGCGCAGCCACCGAGCAGCGCCATCGCTGCGAGTGAAGCGGCGATCAGGAGCGGAGCTGGGGTAGGGACACGTGCCGTGACGAATGCTGCGCGCAAGTCTCGGGACGACATGCCCGATTCTACCAATCCGCGCAGGGACTCCTGGACGAATCTGCGATGCGAGACGTCAACCGCAACGCGCGCGCCGGTTCAGAGCGCGTGCTCCTCCCCATCCTCCGGTACGATGATCGTGCCCGAGAACTCGTTCGCGACGATCGAGCGCACCTGCAGGTCGAAGAACGGCGGGGGACGCAGGCGGATCAGCATGAGGGTGGGCACGCCGGCCCGAGTCGCGAACTTCCCGACCTCGAGGAGCGGGGTCGAGATCGCGGCCTCCCGCGCGAGGCGATCGGCGTCGGCGACGACGCCGGCGGGCTCGAGGTCTTCGGTCGGCGGGATGTAGGCGCCGTCGTGCACGAGCATGTCGGCGCCGTGGGCGAGATCGACGAGCGCGTCGACACCCCAGCCGGTGCCCGAGACCACCACCGCCCGGCCGCCAGCCTCGAAGCGCCAGGCGAGGGCGGGCAGCGGTCCGCCGGGCAGCTCGGCGGCTCTGAGTAGAACGCCGTTTGCCTCGAGCTCGAACCCGTCGCGTGCCTCGATCGCCTCGATCCCGGCGCCAGCACGCGGCAGGCCCAGCGACTCCGCGAGTGCATCGAGACCGGGCCCGAGATGCAGCTCCAGGCCCTCGACGGCTGCGGCGGTGCCGACGGGGCCGTACACCCGGATCGGGGTCTCACGGCCCGTGAGGAGGCCCGTGTAGAGCAGGTCGCCGAGCCCGAGCAGGTTGTCGGGCATCAGGTGGGTCAGCACCACGGCGCTCGGCTGGGCGACCGGGATGCGGGCAATGCGAAGCGCCGGTGCCAGACCACGACCTGCGTCGACCAGCCAGATCCGGTCGCCGAGCCCCACCGCGGTCGACGGGCCGAGCCGCTCGGGGTTCTCGTACTTCCCACCCGTCCCGACGTTCACCACGGTCAGGGTCTCGAAGTCGCGGGGCTCGACCGGCCCGACGATCTCGCCGATCTCGGCCGCGCGCCACATGACGAACGCCGCGGCCCAGCCCCCGGCCAGCACCACTGCCATCACGATCAGCGCGAGCACGCGTACCGGAAACATGTTCTTCGAAGCCCCCTCGTCGAGTCAGTCGAAAACGACGGTCTTGTTGTCGTACACGAGCACGCGCGCCGGAAATACGTCCTTCGAAGCTGTCCCGTCGAATCAGTCGAAAACGACGGTCTTGTTGTCGTACACGAGCACGCGGTGCTCGAGGTGCGAGCGCACGGCCCGGGAGAGCACGTTGCGTTCGACGTCGCGGCCCTTCCGCACGAGGTCGCGCACGTCGTCGCGATGGCTGACGCGCATCACGTCCTGGTCGATGATCGGCCCCTCGTCGAGGTCGGTCGTCGCGTAGTGCGCGGTCGCGCCGATCAGCTTGACGCCCCGCTCGTGGGCCTGATGGTAGGGCCGGCCGCCCTGGAAGGCCGGCAGGAACGAGTGGTGGATGTTGATGATGCGGGCGGGATGGCGCGCCACGAAGCCGGCCGACAGGATCTGCATGTAGCGAGCCAATACGATCAGGTCGACGCCGTGCTCGTCGATGAGGCCGAGCTGCCTCAACTCGGCCTCGGCCTTCGTCTCCTTCGTCACCGGCGTCACGAAGAAGGGGATGCCGAACTGCTCGGCGACCGGCCGCAGCACTTCGTGGTTGCTCACGATCAGCGGGATGTCGCAGACGAGCTCGCCCGCCCGGTGACGCAGCAGCAGGTCGTAGAGGCAGTGATCGAACCTGGAGACGAAGATCGCGACGCGGGCTCGCCGCGCCTCGTCGTGGAGGGTCCAGCTCATGCCGTGCTCGTCGGCGACCGGTGCGAGCGCAGCCCCGATCGTCTCCAGCGGATCGAGCGAAGCACCCGCCTCCCAGTCGAATCGGATGCGCTGGAAGAACTTGGCCGCCTCGGCGTCGGTGTGCTGGTCGGCGTCGAGCAGGTTCACGCCGTGGGCGAAGAGTGTCTGCGCGAGCACCGCGACGAGACCGGGCCGATCGTCGCAGCACACCAGCAGGGTCGCGGCGCGGCGTGCGTGCTTCGGGTCGTCGTCGGCTTTCGGACTCAATCGGGGCTCCTGGGGGCGCGCTCGGCGAAGGCCCTTGCACCCGGCTTCCGGGCCGGCGGGCCGGGAGTGTCGATCAGCTGACGGCCGATCACCAGCAGCGTGAGAAAACCAGCAAGGGCGGGCACTTATGAGCCCAACTGCGACTTCTGCTGGATCGCCCGGGTCGCTTCGGGTACGTTGCCGGCCAGGGGATATCACTCATTCCCGAGTCGTGGGCCCACCTCCATTGGGGAGGTGGCTGTTCGCGGCGGCCCACAAGGGGCGGACACGGCGCCCACCCTGGACGGGAACCTGACGAGGTATGGGGCCTCGTCAATTCTCTTCTATGCCGACATGGGAGGTGAGAATGCAAAAACGTAGCACTACGGCGAGTGAGGTGGCGGCGTCCTGAACGCACGGCTTTCATCGCCAAGTCCATACTGAGCGCTTGCGCTCGGTAAAGGTGCTGCGCGGGACGCAGGTTCCCAGCGCCGCCGTCCCTGGGGTCGCGGATGTCGTAGCCGCGTCAGGGTCTTCGGACCCGGCCCCGGGGATTCTTGTGTCTGGCGCTCGACGCAGCGTGAATCGGGCGCGCTCGAGCCCGGCTGGCGTGTCCTCAGGCCGCGCGGCCGAGCATCCCGAGCCACACCACACCCGCCGAGAGCACGCCGAGCACGGCGCCGATCATCGCCACCCGACCCGCGAGGCGATGGCGGTCGAGGTCGGACTTCGTCGGCGCGAGCGCGTCGTCGGAGCTGTCGAAGAGCCGCGTCTTCCCGAGCCGTCCGCCCAGGAAGAGGGCCACGCCGCCGCCGACGAGCATGGCCAGCACGCACGTCTCGTGGAAGCGCAGGGTCCAGACGTCGAATCCCGACCAGAGACTCCGGTCCTCGCGGCCCAGCACGACGAGCTTCAGCACGTACGACACGAGGAAAACGAGCACGAGGCTCGCGGCCACACGCATCGAGCGGCGATGCCGCTCGCGCTCTCCCCGCTTGATCTGCTGTACGCCCGCGATCGCGAAGCCCGTGAGCGCGACGAAGTTCAGCACCGCAGCGCCCCAGTACGCGACGTTTGCGTCCATTCGTCGGTCCTCTCCGTGGCTTCGAGGCTGGGGATCGGGTGGGGCGCCGATGCGCTCCACACGCGGCGACAGGCGGCGAGTCTAGGAGCCTGGCGCGCGAGCGGCCACGTCGCCCCGGCGCCGGGCGTCGCGAGCGTCGGCGGCTCCGGTAGCATCGCGCCATGACCGCCGCCGTCGTGATCCCCGCCCGCTGGGCCTCCGCGCGCATGCCCGGCAAGCCGCTCGTGCCGCTGCTCGGCCGGCCGATGATCGAGTGGGTGTACGCCGCGGCGGCGCACTGCGATCGCGTGGGCCGCGTCGTCGTCGCGACGGACGATGCGCGCATCGGCGAGGCCTGCACTGCCTTCGGCGCCGAAGTCGCGTTCACGCGGCCCGACCATCCGACCGGCACCGATCGCGTCGCCGAGGTCGCCGCGGGGCTCGAAGCCGACGTCGTGGTGAACGTCCAGGGCGACGAGCCGTTGCTCGAGCCCCGCCTCGTCGACGCACTGCTCGACGCGTTCGAGTCCGACCCCGAGGCGCGCATGGCGACGCTCGTCGCGCCCGGCGAGCCCGACCGCTTCGAGGATCCTAACTGCGTGAAGGCGCTGCTCGACGCGCGCGGCCGCGCGCTCTGCTTCACGCGCGCGCCCGTGCCCGCCGTCCGCAAGGGCGAGCCGCCGCCACCGTACTGGCAGCACCTCGGTGTGTATGCCTACGAGCGGTCGATGCTGCTCGACTTCGTGCAGCGGCCCCAGAGTCCGCTCGAGCGCATCGAGCATCTGGAGCAGCTTCGCGTGCTCGAGGCGGGCGAGCCGATCGTCGTGGGCCGGATCGAAGGGTGGCGGGGAACCGCGGTCGACGTGGTGCAGGACGTCGCGCGCGCCGAGGCGGCGCTGCGCGCAGCCGGGCGCCTCACGCCCTGATCGGGCCTAGGCCGCTCCGCGCGACTGCAGCTCGGTGAAGCGCCGGTAGCGGCCGCCCGGGATCGCCATCAGCTCCTCGTGTGATCCCCGCTCGACGATGCGCCCCTCGTCGACGAAGCAGATCTCGTCCGCCGCACGGATCGTCGACAGCCGGTGCGCGATCACGACGACGAGGCGCCCTTCGCGCGCCCGGTGCAGCGTCTCGACGAGCTGCGCCTCGGTGCGCGGGTCGAGGGCCGAGGTCGGCTCGTCGAGGACCATGATCGGGGCGTCGCGCACGAGCGCGCGGGCGATCGAGAGCCGCTGCCGCTGGCCGACGCTGAGCTTGCTGCCGCGTTGGCCCAGCGGCGTGTCGATGCCGTCCGCCAACGCCTCGACGAAGTCCGCCGCCCCGGCGAGTCGCAGGGCACGGTGGATCTCGAGATCCGTCGCGTCGGGCTTCGCCACGCGCAGGTTGTCGGCCACACTGCCGTCGAAGAGCTGCGTCTCCTGGAACACGAAGGCGGTCTTCGCCCGCAGGCTCTCGAGCGTGTACGCGTCGGCGTCGACGCCGTCGATCGTCACGCGGCCTTCGGTGGGCGTGATGAAGCCGGGCAGCATCATCGCGATGGTCGTCTTGCCCGCGCCGGCGGGCCCCGCGAGCGCGATCATGCGGCCGACGGGGAAGGCCGAGTCGACGTCGCTCAGCGCGCGCGTGCCGTCGGGGTAGGCGTACGACACGCCTTCGAGCCGCACCCCCTCGCGCACCGTTTCGAGGGTGCGTTCGCCACTGTGGTCGGCCTCGCTCGGCAGATCCATCAAGAAGAAGACGCGCTGCAGCCCGGCCGCGCTCTCCTGCACCCGGAACCACATCATGCCGAGCATGACGGCCGGTGTGATGAGCCGCATGAAGTAGACGAAGAGCAGGCTGAAGTCGCCGAGAGTCAGCACGCCGGCGATGACGTCGTCGCAGATGCGGAGGAATGCCCAGACCCAGAGCCCGGCCACCGGGAGGACGGCCGCGATGAAGCCGGCGATCTGCAGCAGCAGCAGCCGGCGGAACTGCCCGAACGACTCCCAGCTGTCGTCGTCGAAGCGCGCGCGCTGGCGGTCCTCGCCGCCGAGGCTCTGCACCGCGAGGATGTTCGAGATGCCCTCCTCGGCGGTCGAGGTCGTGACGGACCCGGCCTCGCGGCTCTGCATGCTGCCCCGGCGCACCGCGACCGTGAGCGGCAAGCTGCCGAGGAAGGCGGCGGGCACCATGGCGAGCGACGCAGCGAGCAGGTGCAGCTGAGCGCCGAACGTCAGCCAGATCAGCCAGGTGGTCAGCAGAATGAGCAGCGGCGACGTGACCGGCGTCAGCAGGATGCGATACGCGGTGTTCGTGATCGCTGGCGTGTCGTACATGACGCGGTAGACCGCGTCGCCGATGCGTTCGTCGGCGAAGGCGGTCATCGGCAGCTGCTGCACACGCTCGAAGAGCTTCGACCGGTAGTGGTGGTTGATCGCCTGGGTCAGCTTCAGTGTGAAGCGGAAGTCGAAGAGACCGAGCAGGCCGCCGGCGAAGCTCCAGCCCGCGTTGGCCTCGGCCTCGGTGCGCGTCGCGGTGTCGTGCCCCTGGGCCAGGTCGGCGCGGGCCATGTCGCGCTCACCGCCCGACACGCCGAAGGAGCCGACGAGCAGGAAGATGAAGAACTGCACGCCGACGAGGATCATGAGGATCTCGACCGGATCGCGTCCCTCGAGCATCCGCATGAAGGGCGCGATGAAGAACGGGTAGGGGCGCCCCGGCTCGTCGACCGGGATCTGCATGATCACGTTGTCGACGATCAGCTTGATCGGCCAGGGCAGGATCAGCATCGGCAGCAGCGAGAGCATCACCAGCACGGCCTTGACCGTGAAGCGGCCGGCAAAGGGCTGCACGTAGCGCGCCGCGCGCTTCATGACCTCCACGACACCGATGGGCGGCTGCATCTCGCTCACGCCCCCGCCTCCCGCGCCGATGCATCGCCGTCGGATCGGGGGGCCGTGGCGGCCTCGAGACCTGCGAGCTCGGTCTCGACGAGGTCCCGGTATGCGCCGCCCGGCCGCGCCATCAGGACGTCGTGGGCACCGAGCTCCTCGATGCGCCCGCCGCGGAGGTAGGCGATCTGATCGGCCTGGCGGATCGTCGAGAGGCGATGGGTGATGAGGAAGATCGCGCGCCCGCGTCCCCAGCTCTGGAGATTCTGCATCACGCGCAGCTCGGTGGCGGCATCGAGACTGGCGGTTGGCTCGTCGAGCACGAGGATCGGCGTGTCCTTCAGCACCGCCCGCGCAATCGAGAGGCGCTGTCGCTGTCCGGTCGAGAGCCGCGAGCCGCGCTCACCGAGCGGCGTGTCGTAGCCGTCGGGCAGCCGCTCGATGAACTCGTCGGCGCATGCGACGTGCGCCGCGGCGCGCACTGCGTCGTCGTCGGCGCCGGGCACGGCGAAGCGGATGTTCTCGCGGATCGTCTCGCCGAAGAGGATGTTCTCCTGCAGCGCGATCGAGACGCTGCTGCGCAGTGAGTCGAGGGTGAACGCCGAGAGTGGCTCACCGTCGATCTCGATGTGGCCGCGGTCGGCCTCGAAGAGGCGCAGTAGCAGCGCCATCAGCGTGCTCTTGCCCGAGCCCGTGGGTCCGACGATCGCGGTGATCGTGCCGATCCTCGCGTCGAGGTCGACGCCTTCGAGCACGGGCCTGTCCGGCCCGTACGCGAAGTGGACGTCACGGAAGCGCACGCCCTCACGCACCGTCTCGAGCGGACGCGCGTCCGGTGCGTCCTCGACCTCTGGCTCGAGATCGAGCACCTCGAAGACCCGGTCGAGGCCGATGGCGACGTCCTGCAGCCGGCCCCACATGCGGGCGAGGTCGTGACCGCCGCCCGACAGATCGCCGGTGCGGTCCTTGAAGACGTTGTAGAGACCGATGGTCCAGGTGAGCGTGGTGATGCCCATGGCGGCGATCGCCTCGCCGGCCGTGCTGGTCGCATCGGTCGCGCCCAGCCAGGCAACGACCCCGATCGGCGCGCCCTCGAGCGTGGCGACCGAGGCGCCCGCGATCGCGAGGATCGCAGCAAAGCCGATCAGCCAGAACACCACGACCTGGAAGACCGCGAACCGGTTGCGTGCGGCGAAGGCCTCGGCGAAGGCGCTCTCGCTTGCGGCATCGAAGACGCGTTGGCGTGCGCCCTCTGCCCCGTACGCCTTGACGACCTGGATCCCCGCGAGTGTTTCCTGGATGCGGGACGTGAGCGCGCTGTTGGTCTCGCGCGAGCGCCGGAAGCCGACGCGCATGGGCTGGGAGTACACGCCCGAGATCACGAGCAGCGGCGGCGTGACGAGCACGAAGAGGAGCGCCGCCTGAAGGCTGAACGCCGCGAGGATGACCGCGCTGAAGAGGATGCGGCTGACGTTCCAGAGCGGCTCGAGGAACAGCACCTGGACGAGCTGCGTCACCATCGCGCTGTCCTGGTACATCCGATAGAGCGCGTCGCCGACCGGGTTGTCCGAGTGGAAGCGGAGCGAGAGCGCCTGCAGGCGGTCGAGCAGGTCGATTCGGAGGATCTGGTTGATGCGCTGCAGGATCCACGTCTGGTAGTAGATGAGCCCCACGATGATCGGGGCCATGAGCAGCCCGAGCCCACCGCTCCACGCGACCACCGTCCGCACGAGCTCCTTGCGGATCTCGGCGGAGAGCTGCTCCACGTGGACTGCGGCGTCGGGCGCGTAGCCCAGCAGAGCGGCCAGCCCGGGATCGAGGGGCTCACCCTGCAGAGCGCGCGTCCAGAACGTGTCGATCAGCACGACCGAGATCGGAAACGCCACCGTCACGAGCACCGTGAAGCCCGCGACGAGCCGGACGATGTGCCAGCGCACGGGGCGAAGGAGCGAGAGACAGCGCCAGAGGAGCGCGACGATCAGCCGCAGTGACAGGCGGTCGTGTCGGCTTCCCTCACCGAGTCGGGCGAGCGATTCGAGCTCGGGGTCGGCGGAGGGCGAAGCCGGTGAGGTCATGGATGGACGTGAACGCTCCCACTTCGATCCGTGCGGGCTGCGCACGTCGACGGTTCGATGCCGCGCGCTTGCGCTGCGTCATCGGGCTGCGAGAGCATCGCCCAGAGGTGGGGGCGCGCAAACCTGGACGCACCCCGTGTCATGGGGGCAACCGGGTCTTCCATCTGGAAACGCGAGGTGGCTTCAGAGCCGCACGCGCTGGGGGGATCGCTTGGCAAAGCTCGAGCGCAGGATCGGCACGGGATTCGGGTCGGGTTGGCGTCAGAGCCGCACGCGCTGGGGGGATCGCTTGGCGAAGCTCGAGCGCAGGATCGCGCCGAGCAGCATGCCCGAGGCGAAGATCAGGGCGCCGGTGATCCACTCCGGATATCTGGCGCCGGCCTTGAGCTCCATATTCTCGAGCGTGAGCGACTTGATCTGCGCTTCCTGCTCGCCGTCCTGGGTGGCGAGGATCTCGTTGGTCGAGCCGAGCTCCTCGGCCCGGGCGCTCACGGTCGCGAGCTTTTCTTCGAGATCGGCGGCGTGCACCTCGAGCTGGGCGAGGCGAATCGCCGGCGGCGGCTGCGGCAGCAGATAGCCTTCCGGAATCCAGCCTTCGTCGCCGCTCTCGAGCACGCGGATCTGGGTCCAGCCGTCGCCGCGCTTCAGGATGCGCACCGCGTCCCCCGTCTTCACGACGCCGACGATGCGATTCTGCGTCGTGGGGCCGGTGCGGAGATTG
>CAYYSY010000278.1:0-30640 GCA_964474355.1 uncultured Spirochaetaceae bacterium
GAATGGATTGACCGGACTCGGCAGGCTCACTCGCTGACACCTCCGAGGTGCATTGCATCGACGACACCGCGCACGGGCCAGCGCCGGAACACGCGACAGCCGATGCGCCTCGTCATTTCTCCCCCCATCACTCTGGTGCCAAGGGTGCACAGCGCGTCGGCGGATGACAACCCGCAGGCCCGGGAATCGGGGGAGGACCGGCGAAGCCTGATCAGGGCCTTTGGCGAGGACTGCATCGCTCGTTCCACTTGTCCAATGATTACAGTTGGTTCGAGCGACAGTTTCCGAAATCGATCGGCCCCGTGCCGACCCTCGAGCTCGGCTGGAGGACGCCGACTCCCGGTCTTCACGTGGGGGCGGCGCCTGGATTCGAACCGGCCGCCACGAAGATCGAAGCGCGAGAAGCTCGGACGCTCACGAGTTCGAAACCGCCTCGAAGGCCACGCGCGAAGCCGTCTCATCCTCTCGCACGTGCGCGGCGCCATCCCGTTGTGGACGTGGCGCTTCACTCGGGCGGAGCGCCAGAGCCCAGCTCGAATGTCCGAATCGCCCACGTCATCGAGAGGAGGGTGGGTCATGCAGAGGGGTCGGCCTGTTGGATTCGCGAGCATCCGCGCTGTTCCATGCCGCGAGTTCCATGCCGCGCCATGCCGCGAGAGGCACGCGGCGGACGAGTGATCCACGGCATGAGCCGCGCGAACGTGACGCGGCTGGCGGACGTGCAAATCCAAACCTGCGTCGAGCTCGCCTACGCGGACCCGGTTCACCTTATGGCCTGGACCGGTCTGCCCGTGCGATGCCTCGTCGACTGGATGGAACCAGGCGATCCTGGCACTCGAAGTCGCCATGGGCCGCCATGACCTCGGGAGGCTCGGCCTGCGCGGCGCGCTCGAGGGCGCGGCGCCGTAGGCGTCGAACGGCCTGGCAGTCGCCGGGCATCCGGTCGCGTCGAGATCCCGCGGCCCTCGAATCACCCTCGCGTCGTCGTGCTCGGTGGCCTGGCCGAGAGGGAGCGCGTCGCCCTGGGGTGACACCCGCCAGCGGCTCTCCGCCTGGCTATGCTTCGAAGCGATGAACGACATCGTCGTGCGCAAGATGGATTTCTCCTTTCCGGAAGGCCTCGACCCCGTGGTGGTCGAGGGGGATCCGGAGGAGTCGTTCATGGTGCTCGGCCTCTCCCTGCTGCTTCCCTACCTCGAGCCCTACCTGATTCGCACGATGAAGGTGGCGAAGAAGCAGATCAGCGATCCGGTTCTGCTCGATCAGGCCGAGCGCTTCAGCGCCCAGGAGGGCCACCACTACCGCGCGCACATGCGCCTGAACACCGCCTTCGACCGCACGAAGTTCCCCGGCCTGGCGGAGCTCGAGGCGGAGCTCGCCGCGGACTACAAGCGTTTCAGTGCCGAGAAATCGCTGCGCTTCAACCTCGCCTACGCCGAAGGGTTCGAGGCGCTCACCACCGCCTTTGCCCACTTCTCCTTCGAGAGCGGAGGCAACCCCGCCATGCGCGAGGACGTAGCCCGCCTCTTTGCCTGGCACATGATCGAGGAGCTCGAGCACCGCACCGTCGCGTTCGACGTCTTCGACCATGTCTGCGGCAGCTACCTCTACCGGCTGGTCTTCGGCACCTACGCCCAGTGGCACATGGCCAGCTGGATCCGCAAGGTCGCGGTCTACATGCTCTCCATGGACACCGAGGCGGTTGCGCGCTGCGGAGGCGTGGAAGGGCTCGAGCAGCGCCGCCGCATGCAGCTGGCCGACATGCGCAAGCGACTGCTGCCCAGGGTGCTCAGGACCTACTCGCCCCGGTACACGCCCCACGACATCGCGTTCACGAGCGACATGCAGATGATGGCGGCGCAGTACTCGGAGGAGGCCCTCGCGACGCGCTGACGTTCACGCTCCCGAAGCGCGATGCAACACGACACCGAGAGGCAGGCCGCCGGCCGTCAGGTCCCGCAGAAGGTCGCGTGCACGATCTCTTCGGGGCCGGGCGGCGCCTCGTAGCGCTCCATGCCCGGCTGAGCCTCGTAGGGGTTCGACAGCACGGAGAGCAGCGCTTCGAAGGGCGCGAGGTCATCCCGGTCCACGGCCGCGCGGATCACCTCTTCGACGCGGTGGTTCCGGGGGATGTACGCCGGGTTGACCGTGTCCATCTCACGCCGGATCTCGACGGGCGTGTGGCCTTCCTCGGCGATCCGCGCACGCCACCTCGCGTACCAGGCGTCGAAGGCGACCGGGTCGTCGAAGAGCGAGCGCACCGCGTCCGCGTCGGCAGTCGCCTCTTCGAGCAGCTCGCCGAGGCCCCGGAACGTGAGCGTGAAGTCGGCCTTCTGCTCGGCCATCACGGAGAGCAGATCATCCGTGAGCGCATCGTCGCCCGGGCGACGACCACGCAGCCCGAGCTTGCGATCGAAGACGGCACGATAGGCGCATTCGAAGCGCTCGGGGTACTGATCCAGCACGGCGCGCGCCCGCCCGACGGCCTCTTCTTCGACGTCGCCGAGCAAGGGGAGCAGCGCATTGGCGAAGCTCATGAGGTTCCACTGCGCGATGCCCGGCTGGTTTCCATAGGCATAGCGGCCCATCCGATCGATCGAGCTGTACACGGTGTCGGGATGGAACGTGTCCATGAACGCGCACGGGCCGTAGTCGATGGTCTCGCCGACGATCGACGTGTTGTCGGTATTCATCACGCCGTGGATGAAGCCGATGCCCTGCCAGCGAGCGACGAGCTCCGCCTGCCGCTCCATCACCGTCTCGAACATTGCGGCGTAGGGATGTGCGCGCTCGGCCGCGGCCGGGAAGTGGCGCTCGATGACGTAGTCGGCCAGGGCGCGCAGCCCCTCCTCGTCGCGGCGACCCGCGAAGAGCTGGAAGGTGCCGACGCGCACGTGACTCTCGGCCACGCGCGTGAGCACCGCGCCAGGCTCCGGCTGCTCACGCATGATCGTCTCCCCCGTGGCGACCACGGCCAGCGATCGTGTCGTCGGGATGCCGAGCGCGGCCATGGCCTCGCTCACTACGTACTCGCGCAGCACGGGCCCGACCGCGGCGCGGCCGTCGCCCCGACGCGAGAAGGGAGTCGGGCCCGAGCCCTTCAGCTGCACGTCGCGGCGCACGCCGTCGTCGCCGACGCGCTCACCGAGCAGGATGGCGCGGCCGTCCCCCAGCTGGGGCACCCAGTTGCCGAACTGGAAGCCTGCGTAGGCCATGGCGATCGGCTCTGCGCCGTGCGGGACGGCGTTGCCCGCGAGCAGGGCGACGCCGTCGGGCGAGGAGAGCGCCCCGCGGTCGAACCCGAGACGACGGGCGAGGGCCTCGTTCAGACGCAGCAGGCGCGGGGCGCGCACGGGCGTCGGCGAGAGGCGCGCGAAGAATCGCTCAGGAAGGCGGGCATAGGTCGCTTCGAAGCTGGGAGACGAGGACATGGCGCTTCGATTCCGATACGGGGGCATCCGTGACCGGTGAGGCCCGGCGACGCTCAAGTCGAGCCGTCGCCCGCCCGAGATCCGTGCTGACGGCGGTCTTTGCTTCCCACCCGATCACGGAGCAGGCTGCCGCTGGGGCATGCGTCTTGGCCTCACCAGCGCTGCTTCCTATCCTAGTTGCGTGCGAAGCGAAGCGTCCATCGAGCCAGCCGTGGCGAGCGACGATATGGCGATTGCTGCCATGGAGGCGGATCTCTTTCCCCTCGAGGCGATCGACGCCGGCCAGGTGGGCTACTACAGGCGCCGAGCGCGAGCCCTGGCGCTGGTCGCGCGGGCGCGCGACGGGGCGGTGCTGGGCTACCTCGTGGGTACGATCCAGCGACGCGGCGGAGAAGACACGTTCTGGATCATCACGATGGCGGTCGCACGTAACGCGCGGCGCCGCGGATTGGGAAGGAAGCTGCTGACCTCCGCCAGCCGCTGGGCGGGCAACCGGGGCGTGAACCGGATCAAGCTGCAGGTTCGTGTAGGCAACCGGAGCGCCAGGGCACTCTACAAAGGCACCGGCTTCTCGCTGACGCGGCGACTCGAGGGCTACTACGGTGAAGGGGACGACGCCTACCTCATGGAACGACCGATCCGTGCTCGTGTGGGGGCGCGCTGAAGTCGTGACCGCAGCGCGACCTGAAGGAGCAAGCGAGACATGACCGACTGGATCGTGGCAGGGCTCTTCGTCGCGGGTTGGCTCTTCATCGGGCTGGTGCTCGTGCTCTACCGGACCTCGACGGTTCCACAACGCCGGGAAGAGCTCGAAGGGATTCTCGATGAGCGGGCGGCCGAGGTCTACCTGGGCCTGTTCTCTCCGAACCAGCTGGCTGCCGATGAGCCGCGAGAGGAGGTCCTCCAGATCTTCGAGGGTCTCCACGACGTGCGTTCCTACGTGTCGGGCAGCGTCGCACTGCTGCTGACCAGCGGCGGAACCCTGTGGCTGGGACACGCATGGGTTCGAGGGCGCCTCCACCCCGGCGAGGGCACCTTCGACGTCTCCTTGACCATCATCCTCGCCATGGCAGGCGCCTACGTCTGGTGCGTGACCGAGCTTCTCGATCGGAAGAGCTCGGGCGATATGACTCCAAACGAGATCTACCGCATCGCGTTACGCTTCCTCTACGCCGCGCCCGTTGGCTACGCCTTCTCGCTGCTTGCCGGAGCGGCGGAGGCCGCCGGCCTTCTCGCGTTTGCGGCCTCAGCCTTTCCCGTGAAGCAGACCCGGCGCTTGTTTCAGACCTACGTACTGCGCACCACCGGGGCCGATCAGGGAACCGGCGCCCCGACCCGCGAAGCACGCATCGGACAGGTGATCCACGGCATGAGCCGCGAGACCGTGACGCGGCTGGCAGACGTGCACATCTACACCTGTGTCGACCTCGCCTACGCGGACCCCATTCGCCTGATGGCCACGACCGGTCTGCCCCTGCGATGCCTCGTCGACTGGATGGACCAGGCGATCCTGGCACTCAACGTCGACATGAGCCGCCATGACCTCGCGAGGCTCGGCCTGCGCGGCGCGCTCGAGGTCTACCACCTCTATGAAGCGGAGTGCCTCGACGACGACCTGGAGATCCGCAGCGACGCCGAGGATCAGCCGCGCATCATCGAGCTCGCGGAGATCCTCGAATCGTCACCCGGGTTCGTCGTGTGGCTGCTGGGAGAGGTCGGGCAGGATCCGCACGTCGACTTCCTGAGCCGTGTGTGGGGTGAAGAGGAGGTAGACGAAGAGGAGGCTGAAGAAGAACAGGCTTAGGCCCTTGGAGCCAGAGGGGCGACGGCCCCTTCTCGCGATTCCGCGCCGGCGGCCCGGAATCGCGAATATGGAGAAACATGCCCCCTGTTCAGCCCGAGGACCGATCAGAAGACGGGGCTTGAAACTCCCATCCTCGCGCCTGACGCCGCGCGTTTGCGCTCACGGCCGAATGCATGGCGGCGCTGCGCTTTGCTTCGCTGCGCCCACACACCGCCCCACGCCGAGCCCGGAGCCGGGTGCTTCTCAGATCGGAATGTGTTGGGGTGGGTGGGGTTGCTGGATTCGAGCGCGGGGGCTCTCGCGAGCTTTCCAGGGGCTGCTAGTCCGTTCGGTCGTGCTTGAGCTGCGACTGTTCGCGGTACCAGTCGATCGTGTCTTCGGCGCGTTCTCTTTCCTGGTCGAGGAATCGTTTGATCGCGCCGGCGAGTCGGGGGTCGGCCAGGTAGTGGAGGCTCCTCGTGGGGTAGGCGTCGAAGCCGCGCATCTGCTTGTACTCGCCGCCGGCGCCGGGCTCGAACTTCGCGAGGCCGTGGTCGATGCAGTGCTCGACGGCGGCGTAGTAGCAGACGTTGAAGTGCAGGTGGCGCAGGTCGGTGAGGGCGCCCCAGTAGCGGCCGTACATGGTGTCGCCTTTGGCGACATTGAAGGTGCCGGCGATGGGCTCTCCGCCCTGCCAGGCCACGATGAAGACGAGGCGGTGACGCCAGCGCTCGCGGAGCAGCTCGAAGAGCTCCCAGTTGAGGTACTGGCGGCCCCAGTAGTGGCCGCGCACGGTCGCGAGGTAGAAGCGGTACATCGGCTCGAAGAGCGAGTCGGGGATGTCGTCGCCCACGTGGTGGCGGATCTCGACGCCCTGCCTGCCTGTCTCGCGGCGTTCGCGCTTGATCTGGTTGCGGCGCTTGCTGCGGAAGTGCGCGAGATAGTCGTCGAAGGTCGCGTAGTCGTGGTTCAGCCAGTGGTACTGGAGGCCCACGCGCAGCATGAAGTCCGCCGACTCGAGCTCGTCGACCTCGTCCTCGAGGCAGAAGTTCACGTGGACGCCCGAGAGGTCGTTGCCCTGGCAGGTGGAGTGCAGGGCCTGGGCGAGCAGGCTGCGCCACTGCGGCGCATCCTCGTCCTCGTCTTTGGCTACGAGCAGGCGGCGGCCGGTGACGGGCGAGAAGGGCACGCCCACCAGCATCTTCGGGTAGTAGGAGATGCCCGCGTTCTCGGCGGCGTCGGCCCAGCCCCAGTCGAAGACGAACTCGCCCTCGCTGTGGCTCTTGATGTAGAGGGGGGCGGCGGCGACGAGGCGGCCGCCTTCGCGGACGACGAGGGGGCGGGCGTCCCAGCCGGTGCGCGGCCCCACGCATCCGGCGTCCTCGAGCGAGGCGAGCCACTCCCACTCGAGAAACGGCGAGTCGTCGGCGACGAGCGCGTTCCACTCGTCGCGGTCGATCGAGGCGACGCCCTCGGCCAGTTCGAGCTCGGGCATTCGGCGCAGCATAACAGCCGCGGGGGACGACGTGGCGTCGAAGCTACGGGCGGCGCGAGCTACCATGCGCGCCATGTCGCATGGCTCGTCTTCGATCGGGGCCCCGGCCCACCTCGTGTCCGGCGGGGAGATGCCGTCGCGGGTCGATCGGGTGCACGGAAGCGCGCGTCGTGCGATTCGTGCGGCCGGCGGGGAGGGCGGTGGCGCCCCTCCGGACGCTCCGGAGCGCGAGGGCGGCCTTCAGACCCAGATCCGCAAGAAGACGACCCGGCCCGACAAGTACAAGGTGCTGCTCTACAACGACGACTACACCCCGATGGAGTTCGTCGTGGCGCTCCTGCAGCAGCTCTTCGGCAAGGGACCGGCCGCCGCGACTCAGATCATGCTCGCGATCCACCGATCTGGTCTGGGGGTGGCCGGTGTCTACGTGTTGGAGGTCGCCGAGACCAAGGTGGCTTCGGTGCATCGAATGGCGGAGCAGCGGGGCTACCCCCTGCGTGCCGGCGTGGAGAAGGAATGAGTCAGATCGGTCGTGAGCTCCAGCTGACCCTGCAGGCCGCCCACAGCGAGGCGGTGAGCCGGAGGCACGCCTATTTGACGGTCGAGCACCTGCTCTACGCACTGCTCTACTCGGACGAGGGCGCGCGCATCCTCCATCACAGCGGGGCCGAGGTCGAACGCCTGAAGCGCGACCTCGAGCGCTTCTTCGAGGAGGATCTCGATCAGGTGCCCGGCGACGAGCCGGTCGACACGCTCCAGACCCTCGCTTTCCACCGAGTGCTGCAGCACGCCCTCGATCACGCCGAGAGCGCCGAGAAGGACGAGGTCGAGATCAGCGACCTCGTCGTGGCGCTCTACCAGGAGCCCGACAGCTACGCCGTGAACCTGCTGCGCGAGCAGGAGGTGTCGCGGCTCGACCTCATGCGCTTCATCTCGCACGGCGAGTCGAAGGCGCGGGGGCGCGAGCCTTCGCCGGGCGACGGCGAGCCCGGCCGCCGCGTGCAGTCGGGTGGGGCGCAGGGCGAGGGCGAGGTCGCCGACGATCCGCTCGAGGCCTACGCGAGCGATCTCACCCAGAAGGCCGCCGACGGCAAGCTCGATCCCCTGATCGGCCGCGCCGCCGAGCTCGACCGTGCGATCCACATCCTGGCGCGGCGGCGCAAGAACAACCCGATCTTCGTCGGCGAGACCGGCGTGGGGAAGACGGCGCTCGCAGAAGGGCTCGCGCTGCGGATCCACGAGGGCCGGGTACCCGACGACCTGACGCGCGCCGAGATCTTCGCCCTCGACATCGGCTCGCCGCTCGCGGGCACGCGCTATCGCGGCGACTTCGAGGAGCGCTTCAAGGCGCTGCTCGCGGCGATGGCCGAGCGCGAGTGCGCGATCCTCTTCATCGACGAGATCCACACGATCCTCGGTGCGGGCAGCGCCCAGGGCACCACGGTCGACGCGTCGAACATGCTGAAGCCCGGGCTGGCCGACGGCTCGATCCGCTGCATGGGCTCGACGACCTACCAGGAGTACCGGCACTTCGAGCGCGACCGCGCGCTCTCGCGCAGATTCCAGAAGATCGACGTCGACGAGCCGAGCGAGGACGAGTGCGTGCGCATCCTGCGTGGCCTGGCCTCGCGCTACGAAGAGCATCACGGCGTGCACTACTCACCCAGCGCGCTCAAGGCCTGCGTCGATCTCTCGGTGCGGCACCTGAACGACCGCTTCCTGCCCGACAAGGCCATCGACGTGATGGACGAGACGGGGGCGTCGGTGCGGCTGCGCCCGACGAAGCGGCCGCGCAAGACGGTGACCGTGCGCGACGTCGAGCAGGTGGTGGCGCGCATGGCGCGCATCCCGGTCGACCAGACCAGCGGCCACGACATGGAGCGCCTCGAGAAGCTCGAGGGCGACTTGAAGAGTGTGGTCTTCGGTCAGGACAAGGCGGTCGAGGCGGTGGTGCAGGCGGTGAAGCGCGCCCGCGCCGGGCTCGGCGGGCTCGAGCGCCCGACCGGCTCGTTCCTCTTCGCGGGGCCGACGGGTGTGGGCAAGACCGAGCTCGCGAAGCAGCTCGCGGCGACCCTCGGTGTCGCGTTCGTCCGCTACGACATGAGCGAGTACATGGAGAAGCACGCGGTTTCGCGGCTGATCGGCGCGCCGCCCGGCTACGTCGGCTACGACCAGGGCGGGCTGCTGATCGAGCAGATCCGCAAGCAGCCCCATTGCGTGCTCTTGCTCGACGAGATCGAGAAGGCGCACTCCGACATCTTCGACGTGCTGCTGCAGGTGATGGATCACGCGACCCTCACCGACAACCAGGGCCGCGAGGCCGACTTCCGCCACGTCACACTCATCATGACCTCGAACGCCGGTGCACGTGAGATGCAGACCCGCGCCATCGGCTTCAAGGAGGGCATGCGCGGCGACGGCACCCAGGCGATCGAGAAGATCTTCAGCCCCGAGTTCCGCAACCGCCTCGACAACATCGTGCGCTTCGACGCGCTGCCGCCCGAGGTGATGCACAAGATCGTCGACAAGTTCGTGGGCGAGCTCCAGTCGCAGCTCGAAGAGCGCAAGGTGAAGATCGAGCTGACCGACGCGGCGCGCGATCGCCTCGCCGTCGAGGGCTATGACGCCAAGTTCGGCGCGCGACCGCTGAACCGCCTGATCGAGCGCGAGATCAAGGACGCGCTCGCAGACGAGCTGCTCTTCGGGAAGCTCGCGAAGGGTGGGAAGGTCGTGGTCGACGCGAGCGACGAAGGCTTCACTTTCGAGTTCCCCGGCTAGCCGCAGCTTCCGCCCCGATCCCCGCCCGGCTTGAATACATCCTCCGAGACGTGCCAAGCTTCGGGCTTGGCCGTCTTCACCCCTCTTCGCATTCTGGCGCTCCTCGTTGCCCTGGTCCTCTTTCCGGCGCTTCCCATCCTGCTGACGGGACGCTGGGGCTGGTGGGAGGTCTGGGTCTACGTCGCCATCAACGTCGTCGGGTTCGTTGCGAGCCGCGGGCTGGCGGCGCGTCGGTACCCCGATCTGCTCGAAGAGCGGGTGCGCTCGCTGGGGCGCGAGAACACCGCGGGGTTCGACAAGGTGCTCGCTCCGCTGGTGGGGATCGGCATCGTCGTGCTCCCGCTCGTGGCCGGGCTCGACGCGCGCTTCGGGGCAGGTGTCGTGCTCCCGACGTGGGTGAAGATCGCCGCGCTGGCGACCATCGTCGCGGGCTACGCCTTCGGCACCTGGGCCATGCTCGAGAACCGCTTCTTCTCGGGAACGGTGCGCATCCAGGAGGAGCGCGGTCACGTGGTCGTCGACACGGGTCCGTACCGAGTCGTCCGGCATCCCGGCTACGTGGGTGCCATTGCGACCTACCTTGCGACGCCGCTGCTGCTCGATTCGTGGTGGACGTTCGTGCCCGCTGGCCTCCTCACGGCAGCGCTGGTGCTTCGGACCGCGCTCGAAGACCGATTCCTCCAGGCCGAGCTGCCGGGCTATGCCGAGTACGCGAGCCGGACGAGGTTCCGCCTGCTGCCCGGCATCTGGTAGAAGCGCCGGCTCCCCGCGCATTCGCCAGCGGCGCGAGGCCGTTCCCACACGCGCGCCGGGCGCTTCGACGCTGATCCAGATGTCCACACGCGAGCCGCTCCACGGCCGCCTGGGCCGGATGCAGCGCAGAAAGCTACCCTGCCCGGCGTGAAGTTCATGCCGTCCCAGCTCGCATTCCTGCTGGAAGATCCCGACTCGCGACGGAACCTTCGGGCGCTCGCGCGATTCGCGTTCGCGCTCGCCGCGTCGATCGGCATCTTCACCGTCCTCTTCCACGCCATCATGGTCGTCGAGGGCCAGGATCACTCATGGCTGACCGGGCTCTACTGGACGCTCACGGTGATGAGCACGCTGGGCTTCGGCGACATCACCTTCCAGAGCGACCTCGGCCGGGGCTTCACGATCTTCGTGCTGGTCTACGGCATCGTCATGCTGCTCATCGTCGCGCCCTTCACGTTCATCCGCTTCTTCTACGCACCGTGGCTCGAGGCGCAGATCCGCGCCCGCGCGCCGACCAAGCTGCCGACGAGCACCTCCGGCCACGTGGTGATCTGCGCCTACGACGAGCTGACCCGAGGCCTGGTGCAGCAGCTCGAGGAGTTCGAGATCCCCTATGCGGTGATCGAGCCCGACCTCGCGACCGCCGCGCACCTCCACGTCGACGGTCTGAACGTGGTGGCAGGGCCGCGCGACGACGCGCGTACGTACGCGCGGGTCCAGGTCGCGAGTGCGCGCCTCGTCTTCGCGAACCTGAGCGACACCCAGAACACGAACGTCACGCTGACGGTGCGCGAGATCTCGCAGGACGTTCCCATCGTCGCGCTCGCCGAGAACGTCGACTCGATCGACGTGCTCGAGCTGGCCGGAGCCACGGAGGTGCTGCCCCTGAAGCAATACCTCGGCGAGCAGCTCGCGACCCGCGTCACCGACGGCATCCAGTCCGCCCAGCGCATCGGCTCCTTCGACGATCTGGTCATCGCCGAGTTCCCCATCCACGGCACCGCGCTCCCTGGCCGCAGCGTGCGCGACAGCCGGCTCCGCGAGCTCACGGGCCTCAGCATCGTCGCGGTCTGGGAGCGCGGGCGACTCCTGCCCGCTGGTCCCGATACGGTGCTCTCCGAGCACAGCGTCCCGGTCGTCGTGGGCACCGAGGAGCAGCTGACCGAGCTCGATGCGCTCTTCGTCATCTATCAGGTCACCGATTCGCCGGTCCTGGTGATCGGCGGCGGCAAGGTCGGGCAGGCGGTGGCCGAGGCCATGCGAGCGCGCGAGGTCCCGGTCACGATCCTCGACGCGGACGAAGGCCTGAGGCCGCACCTCGAATCGATCGCCGATCGGGTCGTGATCGGCGATGCGTCGAATCTCGAGACGGTCAAGGAGGCGGGGATCGACGAGGTGCGCTCCGTCGTCCTGACCACGAACGACGACGCGACGAATCTCTTCCTGGCCATCTACTGCCGCAAGCTCAGCGATCAGGCGCACATCATCAGCCGCATCAGCCACGACGGGAACCTGCAGGCGATCCACCGCGCGGGCGCCGACTTCGCACTCTCGCACGGCTCGCTCGCGATCCAGACCGTGATGGCCCTGGTGCGTGGCCGGGAGCTGATCGTGCTGGGCGAGGGCACCGAGCTCTTCTCGGAGACGACCCCGAGCAGTCTTGCCGGGAAGCCGCTGGCCGAGAGCGGCATCGGCGCTCGAACGGGGCTGACGGTCGTCGCGATCCGGGAGATGGGTCGCTTCACCCCGAACCCGCCGCCCTCGACCGAGCTCTCTGCCGGTACCGAGCTCGTCATGATCGGAACGGCCGAGCAGCGGCTGCGCTTCCAGCAGCTCTCGAGCGAGGGGTGAGGCGCAGGGCCCTTGCGAGTGGCCCGGCTATCCGATTGCGCGACTCACCATCCCGATCACGATGCCCAACAGAGCCGCGAGGCCGACTCCCGCCACGTGATGCTCATCATGACCTCGAACGCCGGCGCGCGTGAGATGCAGACCCGCGCCATCGGCTTCCGAGAGGGCATGCGCGGGGACGAAACCCAGGCAATCGAGAAGCCGCGAGCGAGCCATTGGGACTGCGGTGTGGACGCGCCACAATGCGTGCGCCGCTCTTCCGAAAGTGGGAGAGTGCGCTCGGAGCGGAAGAGAGGGGAGGCATGTACGAAGGCCCGAGGATCGAATTCGATGGGCTCGCGCGTCGATTCGCGCGGCTCCGCTCGCGCGCGAGCAGCGTGTGCGCCGCGGACCGTTGCCGTGGGTGGAGTGCGATCACGGTGGTCGTGCTGGTCGCCGCAATCCCCCTCGTCCCACGCGCGGCGCAGGCTGCGGAGCCCAGCGAGCCGCGCAACGTCATCCTCATCATCGGCGACGGGATGGACGACAACCAGATCACCATCGCGCGGAACCATCTCGTCGGTGCACGCGGCAAGCTGACGCTCGATCGCATGCCGGTGCGCAGCGCCGTGCAGGTATTGGCGGTCGCCGAAGAAGATCCCGAACGCGTCGTCTACGTGGCCGATTCGGCCAACAGTGCCACCTCGATGTCATCCGGCGTCGTGACGAGTCGCGGACGGATCGCGACGACCGCGGAGCGCGACGAAGACGTGGTGACGATCCTCGAGCTCGCTCGCGACGCCGGGATGGCGACAGGTCTCGTGACCACGAGCAGCCTGACCGACGCCACGCCGGCGGCGTTCGCAGCGCACGTCAATTTGCGTGGATGCGAGAACCCGACGCTCATGGAGAGCGCCGATTCCATGGGCTTCTCGACCGGCAGCTGCATGGCGGACATGAAGCGAAACGGCGGCCGCGGTTCGATCTCCGAGCAGCTGGCGGCCTCGGCGGTCGACGTGATGCTCGGCGGCGGCCTCGAGCACTTCGCGCCGCCGATCGAAGGGGGCGAGCGGACGGTCGTGCAGGAGGCCGAGCGCGTCGGCTACAGGGTGCTCGAGGACGGCGCGAGCCTGGGCGAGATCGGGCCGTCCGAGCGCGTCCTGGGCCTCTTCGCCGACGATCATCTCGCGCCCCGCTGGCGAGGCGAAGGCGGGCGCGAGGCCGAGCAGCCCGACCCGAACCTGCTCAACTCCCTCGTCTGGTTCCTCGGGAGCGTCGACTTCCCCGAGCCGATGGGCTGCGAGCCCAATCCCGAGTACGGCGCAACGCCGAGCCTCGCGGCCATGACGGCGGCCGCGCTCGGTCGCCTCTCGGCCGATCCGCACCGAGGCTTCTTCTTGATGATCGAGTCGGCCTCGATCGACAAGCAATCGCACGAGCGCAACGCATGCGGGGCGATCGGGGAGCTGCAGCAGCTCGACGAGGCGCTGGCGCTCTCACTCGAGCTCGCCGATCGCATGCCGGGCACCCTCGTCCTCGTGACAGCCGACCACGGCCACGCGGCACAGATCGTGCCCGAGGAGAGCTTGTTCGAGATCTTCGATGTGCCGGTGTACACACCGGGCCATCTGGTGCGGCTCCGCACGCACGACGGATCGACCATGGCAGTCAACTACGCGACGACGCTCTTCTATTCCGAGGAGCACACCGGCGTACACGTGCCGCTCTTCGCCAACCGGGAGGGGCGCGGTCTCGTTGACGCGATGATCGTGCAGCCCGATCTCTTCGAGATCATGCGGCAGCACCTGGGACTCTGACGGGCGCGGCGCGACGAGGCGGTGAGGGGCTGGCGCACCGGGCGTATCGGTTTGCATGGACACCGAGGTCCGCGAGGCTCGGCACGAGACGCAGGTGACCTTTCAGGTCGCCGATCGATGCGAAGCTCGAATCGAGCCTCGATGCGTTCGGGGCTACACTGCCACGGCCGGCTCCGCTTCGAGTCGCGTTCGCGTGAGCACTTCGTTCTTCTCGATTCGAGCCGTTTGGAGCCGGGGCTCGACTCGGGTGCGGGCATACATCGACCGGCCCGAGTGGAAGGGAAATGGATGCGCGCTGGATCGCAGACAGACCAGGACTCAGCAGGAGCAGGGCCCGGCATGCAGCGCGTTCAACGAGTGCACCAGCGCATGGACTGGCTGTGCAATCGAACTCGGTTCCCCCTGCGTCAGCTGATCGCGAAGCGCCTGGCTCGGCGGCTCTTGCCGCCGCTCGGCGGTCCAATCCGGTGCCCGACGATCTACGGCTTCGATCTGCAGGTGCGCCGGGGCGACGGCGAGAACTACTACTACAAGGGATTCTACGAGCCGGGCACGATCCACGTATTGGAGCGATGCCTTCGGCCGGGCGATGTCTTCGTCGATGGCGGGGCGAGCGTGGGGCTGATGACGCTGTACGCCGCCAGCCGGGTCGGGCCGAGCGGGAGGGTGCTGGCATTCGAGCCCCACCCCGATCGCTACGCCGATCTCGTGGCGGGGATCCGGTTCGGCGACTGGGGGAACGTGACGGCCCTGCAGCTCGGCATCGGTGACGAGCCGACCTCGCTCGCACTCTACGAGAGCGTGAGCCCGTCGATGGTCCATCAGAGCGGCGCGGTCGTCGGACAAGTCGACGTCGTTCGCCTCGACGATGTGCTGGCCCGTGAAGGCATCAGCGAAGTCCGTATGCTGAAGCTCGACGTGGAGGGGTTCGAAGGGCGTGCGCTCGAAGGCGCGCGCGGCTTGCTGACCGGAGCGGAGCCGCCGATCGTGTGCTTCGAATATGGCGTCCACACGGACCGCCTGGATCCGGTCGAGGTGCTGCGCGAGACCGGGAGCGGGTACGAGTTCTACCAGCTGCGGCGCACCAAGACCTACGCGAGCGACCTGGTCAAGGTGGATCCGAAGAGGCTGCGCGCGCACGACAACATCTTCGCGATCACGCCATCACAGGCTTCCGAGCTCGCCGGCGATCTGATCTGTCGATCATAGTCGGCGGAGCGATTCGCGGCGGAAGGGGGCCGGGCTGTACAGGCCCTGGCTCTGGCTGCTGATCGTCGGACTCGGTGGCACCGCGATCGGGAGCGAGGGCGCGCTAGCCGAGCTGGTCCTTCTCCTGAATCCAGCTGAAACGCGCTTCTCGACGGATCAGGCGGAGAGGCCGGTGAGGCGGCAGCTCTCCTCCCACAGGCGCCCGGCCAGATCCTCGTCGAGGGCGTCACTCGACGGCGTCTTCTCGGAGGTCTCCTTCCAGTAGCGCCCGCTCACGCCCTGCAGCTGCGGATCACAGGCGAGGAGCAGGGGGCCCTGCGCTCCGTCTTCGACGCCCTTGAACATGAGCCCCACCGCCTTGCGCGCGATCCACGGCATGTCGCGCGTGATCTCGGTCGCGATGGCGCCGGGATGGACCGCGTTCGACGTCACCCCGGTCCCCTCGAGCCGGCGCGCGAGCTCGTTCGAGAAGAGCAGATTCGCGAGCTTGCTCTGGTTGTAGGCGGCGCTCGCCTTGTAGGACTTCTCGCCGCGGAAGCTCTCGAAGTCGATCGAGCCGCGCGTGTGCAGCATCGAGGTGAGGTGCACGATGCGCGCCGGTGCGCTGGCCTTCAGCTTGTCGAGCAGCAGGTTCGTGAGCAGGAACGAGCCGAGATGATTGACCCCGAACTGCATCTCGAACCCGTCGACGGTCTTCGAAGCCTTCTGGGGAAAGACGCCGGCGTTGTTGATGAGCACGTCGATGCGGTCGATCTCGGCGTTCGCCTGATCGGCGAAGCGCCGGATCGAGTCGAACGAGGCGAGGTCGACTTCGCGAAGCTCGAGCCGTCCCAGGCCTCCGCAGGCCGCCTCGATCTCGTGCTGTACGGCGCGCGCCTTCTCGGGATCGCGACACGCCATCACGACGTGGGCTCCACGCCGTGCGAGCTCGAGGGTGGTCTGCTTTCCGATTCCCGAGCTCGCGCCGGTCAGAACGACGGTCTTGCCCTGCATGGTGGCCTCCTCGATGTCGATGATCAGAGGCTATCCCATGAATCCCTCGGTCGTGATGCACGCGTATACTCCCGCGATGCCCTCGACCGTCACCGACATCGATCCCGCCTGGCTCCAACCCACATGGTTCCTGAACAGCGACCACCCCGACGTAGTCGAGTTCGCCGACAAGGCTCGCGAGGGGGCGGGTGCGGGAGGGAAGGGCGAGCGGGAGACGGCCGTCGCGCTCTTCCTCGCCGTCCGTGACGGGATTCGGTACGACCCGTACGCGACGGCCGGGGATCGCGAGGCCTACCGCGCAAGCGCAATCGCGCGCTCGACGGCGAGCTGGTGCGTTCCGAAGTCGGTGCTGCTCGTCGCCGCCGCCCGGGCATGCGGGGTCCCCGCCCGGCTCGGCTTTGCGGACGTCCGGAATCACCTCACGTCCGAGAAGCTCTCGGCTCGGATGGGCACCGACACGTTCTTCTGGCATGGCTACGCGGAGCTGCTTCTCCACGGTCGGTGGCTCAAGGTCAGCTCGGCCTTCAACATCGAGATGTGCGAGCGCTTCGGCGTTCGGGTCCTCGAGTTCGACGGCACCGACCACGCGCTGATGCATCCGTACGATCAGGCGGGGAACCGGCACATGGAGTACGTCCGTGAGCGGGGGAGCTTCGACGATCTGCCGCTCGAGGAGATCCTCACGACGTTCGCCGAGGTCTATCCCGAGTCCGCCCTCGCTGGCGGGGACGGCGCGGCGGCCGCCGGTGACGACGCCTTCGCATAGTCGCCCGCGGAAGTTGCCTACCCCAGCTGCTCCTTCCACTTCCCGCGCCGGAAGCTCCAGATCAGCAGCACCGAGCGTGCGATGTGATCGACGACGAGCGCATACCACACCCACACTACGTCCCACTGCAGCACGAAGGCGAAGAGGCACGCGAGCGGTACACGGAAGACCCAGTTGCCGAGCGCCGCGCCGAACATCGGCGTCCAGGTGTCGCCAGCGCCCCGGTGCGCGCCGCCGAGCGTGAAGTGCAGCTGCAGGAAGGGCTGGCCGATGGCGAGCGCCAGCATGAAGGGGCCGAGCGCCGCGATGACGTCGGCGTCGCTCGTGAACGCCTCGCCGAGCGGCTGACGGAACACCGCGTAGAAGAGGCCGAGCGGGATCGACGTGCCGACGGCGAGCCAGACCGCGCGGATGCCCGTGCGCGTCGCCGTATCGGGGTCGCGCGCGCCGAGCGCCTGGCCGACCAATGTCGCGCACGCCTGGGCATAGCCGCTGCCCGGGATCCACGAGAACGACAGCAGCGGTACGCCGACGGTGTAGGCAGCGACGGCGACGGTGCCGTACGACTCCGACAGCACCCAGAAATAGCTGAGCAGGCCGAGGTTCAGCACGACGCGCTCGCCGATGCCCGGCATGGCGATTCGAATGACCTCGCGCGTCTGGTGATTCAGCCGGCCGAGCTCGCGCCAGAGCAGCCGATCGGGAGCGTCCAACGGCTTGCCGACGAAGACCGCGACCAGCAGCAGGAGGCCTACGCACTGGCTGATCGCCGTCGCCATTCCGGCGCCCGTCAGCCCCATCGGGGCGAAGCCGAACATCCCGTAGATCAGCACCCAGTTGAGCCCGAGCTTCACGATGGTGACGACGGCGCCGATGAACATCGGCGTGCGCGTGTCCTTGTTCGCGCGCAGCGCGCTCTCGAGCACGATGCTGACGGAAAGGATCGTCGACGAGCCGATCACGAGGCGCAGATAGGGCAGCCCCGCGTCGACGACCTCGTCCGCGGCACCGAGCAGGCCCAGGAGCGGGCCGGGTGCCGCGAGCATCACGCCAGTGAAGAAGAGGGTGACGACGACCGAGACCTGCATCGACGAGGCCAGCGCGGCCCGTGACCGGGCGGGATCGCCCGCGCCGATGCCCCGCGCCATGAGCGCCACACACGCGAGCCCGACCGCGAAGAGCGCCGACTGGATCAGATGGGAGAGCTGGGTCGCGTAGCCGACCGCAGCCAGCGCAGTAGCCGGTGCGATGTCGCCACCCAGGTGACCGATCATCATGCGATCGACGATGCCCGCGATGCTCATCAGCACCTGCGAGAGCATGACCGGGACGGCAAGCCGCACGATCTCCCCGGTGATGCCGGTCTGCACGGCGACGCGGCGCGGGCCGATCGGCTCGGGGTGGGCAGCCCGGCTCGCAGCGGCCAGGGTCGTGGAGGGGAGGGTGGGTCCCGCCTCGGGGTCGCCGATCTCCTCGATCTCGCCCTCGACGGCGCGGGCGAGTGCCTCGTCGTCGCCGCCCTCGTCCTCGGGCGGCGCTCCGTCTCGGCTTCTGTATCTGGGATCGGATGGGCGGGACATGGGTCGTCCAGCCTATCCGATGGCTCGCAACGGCGCTCCGGCCGTCGGGCTACCGATCGCGCAGCTCGGCCGGCAGCTTGAAGTGCATGCCCTCGTCGACCTCGGGCAGCGAGTCGCGCACGGCCTCGTCGCCGACGAGCGACTCGAGGCGTTGCACTACCTGCTCGACGAGGAACTCGGGTGTCGACGCGCCGGCGGTGATGCCCACGCACGCGACGCCGTCGAGCCAACCCTCGTCGATGTCGTCCGCCGACTGGATCAGATGACTCGCCACGCCGCGCTTCGCGGCGACCTCGACGAGGCGGTTGCTGTTCGACGACGCGGGCGCGCCCACGACCAGTACGAGCTGGCAGTGGTCCGACAGCGCCTTGACCGCGTCCTGGCGGTTCTGCGTCGCGTAACAGATGTCGTCGCGCTTCGGCAGCTGGATCATCGGGAAGCGCTCGGCGAGGGCGTCCATGATCTCGCGCGTGTCATCGACCGAGAGCGTCGTCTGCGTGACGCAGCCGAGTCGCTCGGGCTGTGCGGCGTCGAGCCGGCGCGCGTCTTCGACCGTCTCGACGAGGTGCATCGAGCCCGGGGCCTGGCCCATCGTGCCCTCGACCTCGACGTGGCCGGCGTGGCCGATCATGACGATCTCCATCCCCTCGGCCTGCATGCGGCGCACCTCATTGTGAACCTTGGTCACGAGGGGGCAGGTCGCGTCGATCGTCTCGTGTGAGTGCTCGGCCGCGCGGCGGCGCACATCGGGCGAGACGCCGTGGGCGCTGAAGATCAGCTGGGCGCCCTCCGGCGCCTGCTCGGGCTCGTCCACGAACACGGCGCCCTTCGCGCGCAGATCGTCGACCACGTGCTGGTTGTGGACGATCTCGTGGCGCACGTACACGGGGCCGTCGCTGCGCTCGATCGCGCGCTCGACGATCTCGATGGCGCGGTCGACGCCGGCGCAGAAGCCGCGGGGGCTGGCGAGGAGGATCTTCACGGGGGCAGGGTAGCGGTCGCGAATCGGCCGTGCCCCGGGGCGACGCGCCGCGCTGGCGCCGTTACACTGAAGCGCCCGTGCCGTGCCCCCCGCCGTCCCCTCCTCGGGATGCCGAGACCGCGGCGCGCCCGTCCATATCTCGACAGCTCGCAGACCTCGAGCGAAGGAGTCGATCGCCATGGCCGACATGGAGACAGCCGACCTCGAACAGTTCCGTCAGGAGACGCGCTCCTGGCTCGAAGAGAACGGGCCGGAGAGCATCCGTGGCATGTCCGCCGACCCGATCAACGGTGTGTGGGGCGGACGCCGCCCCGAGTTCGCGCACCCCGACCAGAAGATCTGGCTCGAGCGTATGGGCGCGAGGGGCTGGACCGCGCCGACGTGGCCCGCCGAGTGCGGCGGCGGCGGCCTCTCGAAGGCCGAGGCGAAGGTGCTCGCTGAGGAGATGCGCGCGCTCAAGCTCCCGCCGGCGCTGATCGGTTTTGGCCTCACGATGATCGGTCCGACCCTGCTGCAGTACGGGACCGATGAGCAGAAGAAGGAGCACCTGCCTCCGATCGTGCGCGGTGAGATCCGCTGGTGCCAGGGCTACAGCGAGCCCGGTGCAGGCAGCGACCTCGCGTCGCTGCAGTGCAAGGCGGTCGACGCCGGCGACGAGTACATCCTGAACGGCACCAAGGTCTGGACGTCGTATGCCGACAAGGCCGACTGGATCTTCGCGCTCGTGCGCACCGACCCGAACGCGTCGAAGCACGACGGCATCACCTTCCTGCTCACCGACATGGACACACCCGGCATCTCGGTCAGCCCGATCAAGCTGATCAGCGGCAGCTCGCCCTTCTGCGAGACGCACTTCGAAGATGCGCGGGCGCTCAAGAAGAACGTGATCCTCGGCGAGAACAAGGGCTGGACGGTCGCGAAGGCGCTGCTCGGCCACGAGCGCTCGATGATCGCCGACGCGTTCGGTGGTGGTGGCGGCAAGTCGAAGTCGAAGCGGGGCCGGCTCGTCGACATGGCGGCCGACTACCTCGGTGAGACCGAAGGGCAGCTCGACGACGCGATCGTGCGCGACGAGATCGTGCAGGCCGAGATGGACACGCGGGCGTTCGGGCTCACCGTGCAGCGCAGCCGCGACAACGCCAAGGCGGGCCACATGCCCGGCGCCGAGACGAGCATGTTCAAGATCTACGGCACCGAGCTGAACCAGCGGCGGCACGAGCTGATGGTGCGCATCGCCGGCCCGCAGTCGCTGGGCTGGGACGGCCCCGGCTTCGAAGAGGACGAGCTGACGCTCACGAAGGAGTGGCTGCGCACCCGCGGCAACACCATCGAAGGCGGCACCAGTGAGGTGCAGCTCAACATCATCGCCAAGCGTGTGCTCGGCCTTCCCGACTGAATTCTCGACTGATCTGCGGAGCAAACCCGTCATGGAACTCGTACTGACCGAAGACCAGCAGATGATCGCGGAGACCGCAGCAGACTTCGCTGCGGACCGCTCGCCCATCACACGCTTCCGCGAGCTGCGCGAGGCGGGCGACGACGTGGGCTTCTCGCGCGCGCTCTGGAAGGAGATGGCCGAGCTCGGCTGGCTGGGCATCGCCTTCCCAGAGAGCGTCGGTGGCGCCGGCATGGGCTTCGCCGAGCTCGCGCTCGTGATGGAGCAGGCCGGCCGGCAGCTCGCACCCGAGCCGTTGCTGTCGTGCGCCGTGCTCGGCGGGCGAGCGCTGCTGCACGCCGGCACCGAGGCGCACCAGAAGGAGTGGCTGCAGCCGCTCATCGAGGGTGAGAGGCTCGTGGCGCTCGCGGCGCAGGAGCCGAACAGCCGCTGGTCACTCAGCAAGGTCGCGACCGCTGCGAAGCCCTCGGGCGAGGGCTGGCAGATCTCGGGCACGAAGAGCCAGGTGCTCGACGGCCACGTCGCCGACGCGTTCGTCGTCTCCGCGCGCACCAAGGGCAACGAAGAAGACGACGACGGTGTCGCGCTCTTCCTCGTGCCTGCGGACGCGCCGGGCGTGAACGTCGAGCGGCAGCACCGTCTGGACGACCGCGGTGCCGCGCTCGTGCACTTCAAGCAGGTCGAGGTCGGTGCCGACGCGCTCCTCGGCGACGAGCAGAGCGGCGTCGACACCCTCGAGCGCGTGATCGACGAGGGCACGGTGGCGCTCTGCGCCGAGATGCTCGGCGGCATCGGCGCGGCGTTCGACATGACTCTCACGCAGCTCAAGGAGCGCGATCAATTCGGCGTCAAGATCGGCACGTTCCAGGGGCTCAAGCATCGCGCGGCGCGCGTCTTCATGGAGGTCGAGCTCTCGCACAGCTGCGTCATGGCGGCGGCGCGGGCGATCGATGCGGGTGACCCCGAGGCGTCGAAGCTCGTGAGCCTCGCGAAGGCGAGGCTCTCGGACGCGTACGTGCTCGCGACCAACGAGGGCGTGCAGATGTTCGGCGGCGTGGGCATGACCGAGGAGTACGACATCGGGCTATTCATGAAGCGCGCCCGGGCGGCCGAGCTGACCTTCGGCGACGCGGCCTTCCACCGCCGCCGCTGGGCCGAGCTCTCGGGGTACTGAGCGCTGGACTTGACGCCTGAGCAACGACTGCTCCGCAGCTGCCGCGGCGAGCCGGTCGACCGGCCGCCGGTCTGGCTCATGCGCCAGGCCGGGCGCTATCTGCCCGAGTACCGGGCCGTGCGGCAGGGCGTGACGTTCCTGGAGATGTGCCGCGACGTCGATCGCGCGGTCGAGGTCTCGCTGCAGCCGATCGACATCGTCGGCAGTGAAGCCGTGATCATGTTCCAGGACATCTTCACGCCGATCCCGCCCATGGGCGTCGATCTCGACTTCGCGCCCGGGCCGGTGATGGCCGAGCCGATCCGGACGAAGGCGCAGGTCGATGCGCTCGTCGTACCCGACTCGCGCGAGAGCGTGCCCTTCGTTTTCGAGATCATCCGCACCCTGCGCCGCGAGCTCGAGAGCCGGCGGATCCCGCTGCTCGGCTTCGCCGGGGCGCCTTTCACCCTCGCCGCCTACATGGTCGAGGGGAAGGGCTCGAAGGATTTCGGGACGCTCAAGCGCATGATCCACCGCGAGCCCGAGCTGCTGCGGGCGCTGCTCGCGAAGCTCACGGATCTCACCGTCGACTATCTCTCGGCGCAGCTCGAGACGGGCAGCCAGGCCGTCCAGCTCTTCGACACCTGGGCGGGGCTGCTCTCGCCGGCCGAGTACCGCGAGTGGGCGCTGCCCTATCACCGCGAGATCGCAGATCGCCTCGATCGCTCGCTCGGGCCGCTCATCCTCTACGTGAACAACGGCGCCCATGTCGTCGATGCAGGTGTCGAGTCGGGCTTCGACGTGCTCTCACTCGACTGGCGCTGTCGCCTCGACGACGTCGCGAAGCAATACGGCGACCGCATCTCACTGCAGGGCAACCTCGACCCGTGCGCGCTCGCCGCGCCGCCCGAGCGGATCGCCGAGTGGGTGGGCGAGATGCACCTCGCGGCCGCTCCCGCGCGAGGTCACATCATGAACCTCGGCCACGGGCTCTCGCCCGAGACGCCGGTCGAGGGTGTGAAGGCGTTCATCGCGGCCGTGAAGGCGCTGCCGACACGCGAGGTCGGCGCGGGCTAGGAGCCTAGTACCCCGCCCAGCGCGGCAGCGCGAGCGAGAGCTCAGGCAAGAACGTCACCAACAGCAGCGCGATCACCATTGCGGCGTACATCGGCAGGAGCGGGCGTACGACCCGGCGCACGTCGGTCTCGCCCACCGCGCATCCGACGAAGAGCACCGTGCCGACGGGCGGCGTGCACAGCCCGATGCACAGGTTCATGACCATCACGATCCCGAAGTGGATCGGGTCGATGCCGAGTGCGCTCACGACCGGAAGGAAGATCGGCGTGAAGATCAGGACCGCCGGGGTCATGTCCATGAAGGTCCCGACCGCCAGCAGCGCGCCATTGATCAGCAGGAGCGTGACCCACGGGTCGTTGCTGAGGCCGAGGATGCCCTCTGCGACCTGCATCGGAACGCGGTCGTAGGCGAGCACCCAGGACAGTCCGACCGACGTGCCGATGAGGAGCATGACGATGCCCGTCGTCCTGCCGGCTTCGCGCAACACGTCGGGCAGGTCGGCGAGCCCGATCTCCCGGTAGGCCAGGGCGAGCACGAGCGCATAGAGGACGGCCACAGCCGAGGCCTCGGTCGCAGTGAACACACCCGCGACGATTCCTCCCATCACGACGATCAGCAGACCCAGGCTCGGCAGCGCTTCGAAGCCCCGCCGCAATAGGTGCACTGCGTCGGTGCGGTTTCGATCGTGCCGCGCCGAGATCCACGCCGCGGCGATCATCAATGCGAGGCCCAGGACGAGGCCCGGCACGTAGCCGGCGAGGAAGAGCGCGCCGATCGAGACGCCGCCGCTCGCGAGCGAGTACACGATGAGGATGTTGCTCGGAGGGATCACCAGACCCGTGGTGGCGGCCGAGATGTTGAGCGCAGCGCTGAAGTCGCGGTCGTAGTGCTCGGCGCGCATGCGGGGCCCCATCACGCCGCCGACCGCAGACGCAGCTGCGACCGCCGAGCCCGAGATGGCGCCGAAGAGCATCGACGCGAGCACGTTCACGTGCGCCAGACCCGCCGGCAGGCCGCCGAGGAGCGCGCGGGCCAGGGCGATCAGGCGCCGGGCGATGCCACCGCGATTCATGAGCTCGCCCGAGAGGATGAAGAAGGGGATCGCGAGCAGCGGGAACGAGTCGAGGCTCGTCGCGAGCCGCTGAGCGAGCGTCGTCACGGTGGTGTCCGGGGGCATCTTCAGACCGAGCACGAGCATGCTCGCGAGCCCGATGGCGAAGGCCACCGGGACGCGGAGCAGCAGGAGCACCACGACCGAGAGCGCCAGCACGCCGCCGTCGCTCATCGGGGGGGCTCCGCGTGGGGCTCGTCCGGTGACTCGATGAGCGCCTCGATCAGGAAGAGCAGCGTGTAGAGCGCGATGAGCAGGCCGGAGACCGGCAGCGCGAGATAGACGAGCCCCATCGGGAGCCCGAGCGCGGCGGAGCGCTGCCCGAGCTCGAACGACATCGAGACGAGCGCCCCCCCTCCACCGACCATGACGCCGAGCGAGAACGTCAAGACGCCCACCTGGACGAGGCCCGACAACGCCTGCTGCAGTCGGTGCGGCATCGCTCGAGGAAGCAGATCCACTGCGACGTGCAGACGCTGGCCGGCTGCGTACGCGGCGCCGATGAGCCCGATCCACACGAGCAGGTAGCGCGCGAGCTCGTCGGTGAACGAGCTCGGCTCTGCCAGCGCGAAGCGCGTGAAGACCTGCCACGCGACGTTCACGACGGCCACCGCCATCAGTGTCGCCAGCAGGAGGCCGAGGCCGCGATCGAGCGCGCGCCGCACGCGAGTCATGAGCCCTCCGCCTCGATCCGAAGCAGCAGCGGCCCGACGTCGGGATCGGAGCGCATCTGCTGGCGCACGCCTTCGGTGGCCGCGACGAAGGCCGCCTTGTCGGGGTGAATGACCTCGACGCCGTCGGCGGCGACCGCTTCGAGCGCCGCACGGGTCGCTTCGCGCCAGAGCGTGCGCTGTAGCTTCGCCGAGTCGCGCGCTGCGCTCTCGAGCCACGCGCGCTGCTGGTCGTCGAGGCGATCCCAGAGGCGGGTGCCTGCGAGCACGACGTCGGGCACGGCCGTGTGCTCGTCGAGGCTCAGGTGTCGCGCCACCTCGAAGTGCCGGGACAGATGAAAGGAGGGGGGATTGTTCTCCGCGCCGTCGACGACACCCTGCTGGAGCGCGGTATAGAGCTCGCCCCAGGCGAGCGGCGTGGCTGCGCCGCCGATCGCTCGCACGAGCGCGAGCGCGCTCGGGCTCTCCTGTGTCCGGATCTTGAGCCCGCGCAGGTCGTCCGGGTTTCGGATCGGTCGACCCCGTGTGTAGAAGCTGCGGCTGCCCGCGTCGTAGAACACGAGCCCGCGCAGTCGCTCGGGTAGTGACGAGAGGAGCAGGGCGCGCCCGACGTCGCCGTCGAGCACGGCGAACCTGTGCGCGTCGTCGCGGAAGAGATACGGCGCCGACAGCACCCGGTAGGCCGGCGCGAAGTTCTCCATGACGGCGGCGGATACCTTCGTCATGTCGAGGCTGCCGATCTGCAGCAGCTCGAGACATTCGCGCTCGCTGCAGAGCTGTTCGCTGGGGTAGACGTCGAGCCGCATCGTCCCCGACGAGCGGAGCTCGAGCAGACGTCCCATCTCGATCATGGCGACGTGGACGGGGTGACTCGGATCGAGTCCATGGCCGAGGGTGATCCGCTCGACGGGTGCAGGTGCATCGCAGGCGAGGAGTGCACCGCAGATCGACCCCAGCAGCCAGACGAGGGGCTTCGGCGCGCGGCCGAGGGGGCGGATCCCCCGGGCGAGTGTGCGACGTGTCGGAGCGGGCGTCGCCGTCGCGTCGGTCGGGTGCGCGCTCACGGCCGCATCATATCAGAGGCGCATGAGCGGCTCTCCATCGACCCCCGGCGACGAAGCGCAGCGTTCTTTTGCTGAGGAAGGGAGCCGCCCGGCGACGGTGAGATCGTGCTCGCGCAGAGCCCACCGTGTTACCGTCCCCGTTCTTCCCTTCACGAGAGGAGCGGCACGCCATGGCTCGCTGCGGATTCATCGGACTCGGAATCATGGGCAAGGCGCTCGCGGGCAATCTCGCCCCCGCCGGCCTGGAGACGATCGTCTACGACCTCGACGACGCGGCCATCGAAGAGGTCGTGAAGACGGGCGCGAAGCCGGCCACCAGCTCGGCCGAGGTCGCCCGCAACGCCGACGTGATCGGCATCTGCGTGCCCGCGGACAGTCACGTGCGTGCCGTGCTCCTCAGCGACGAAGGCGTGTTCGAGAACGCGGCGAAGGGCTCGATCGTCGCCATCCACAGCACGGTGCACCCCGACACCGTCGAGGAGATGGTCGCCGAGGGCGCGAAGCAGGGCATCGCCGTGCTCGAGGTGCCGGTGGCCGGTGGGCCCGTGCGCGCGGCGGTGGGCGACGCGTTCTACATGGTCGCCGGCGACGAGGTGGCGCTCGAGAAAGCGCGGCCCTATCTCGAGGCCGCGGCCGGCAAGATCACGTTCGCGGGCGAGATCGGAAACGCAGCGAAGCTCAAGCTCGCGCTGAACGTGACCACGAACGTGTCGTTCGCGGCTGCGCTCGAGGGCATGCTGGTCGCTCGCGCCATGGGCCTGCCCCAGGAGCTCTTCGAGGAGGGAGGGCAGGCGACGACGATGCTGAACGAGCTGCACATCCAGTATCTCAGCACGTACAAGATGCCCGATGAGGTCTTCCGCGGAGAGGGCCTGCAGTCGTTCCTGCGCGGCCGCATGGAGATCGCCCAGAAGGATCTCGGCCTGGCGCTCGACATGGCTGAAAAGAACGGACTGTCGATGCCGGTCACGGGGCTGGTAAAGCAGGTGATCGCACGGATCTACGGCGTCTATGACGACGGTCTGCGCTGAGCCGTCCCGCTCAGGCGCGCCGCACCAGCCCCGCTACCGCCTCCACCCACGCCGGGTGCGCGTTCAGCGACGGTACGAGCTTCAGCGACTTGCCCCCGAGCCCCTGCCACTGCTCGGAGAGCTGCATGCCGATCTCTTCGAGCGTCTCGAGGTTGTCGGCGACGAACGCGGGTGAGAGCACGGCGAGGTGCTCGACGCCTCGCCCGCGCAGCTCGTTGACGATCTCGTCGGTATAGGGGCGGATCCACGGCGTGCGGCCGAGGCGCGACTGGAACGACGTCGACGTGCGCTCGAGGTCGAGCCCGAGCGCATCGGCGACGAGCGCGGTCGTGCGATGGCACTGCGCCCGGTAGCAGTGGCGGTTCGCCGTGCGGATGCGGGCACAGCAGTCGTCCTGGGCCAGGCAGAACGAGCCGCTCGGGTCGCTCTCCTGGATCTGGCTCTCGGGCAGGCCGTGATAGCTGAAGAGGACGTGGTCGGCCTCGTAGTCTGCCAGCGCAGCGGCTGCGACCTGGCGCCATGCCTCGATGAAGGCCGGGTCGTGGTAGAAGTCGCCGATCGTGACGATCGGCCTCACGTCCCAGTAGCGCGCGGTCTCTTCCTGCACCCGGGCAAGCACCGAGGCCGTCGTCGCCGCCGAGTACTGCGGAAAGAGAGGCAGCACCACGAGCCGGTCGACGTCGGCGTCAGTGAGAGTCTCGATCGCGGACGCGATGCCCGGCTGTCCGTAGCGCATGCCGAGCTCGACCACGAAGTCGTCGCCGAGCGCCTTTGCGACGCCGTCCTTCAGCGCGACGGAGTGCACCATGAGCGGCGAGCCCGCCTGCGTCCAGATCTTCGCGTAGGCCGCGGCACTCTTGCGGGGCCGGGTCGGCAGGATCACGCACTCGAGCAGCAGCTTGCGCGCCAGGCCGGGCATGTTGAGCACACGGGGATCGGAGAGGAACTCGCGAAGGTAGCGGCGCACCTCACGCGGGCGCGGTGCGTCGGGGGTGCCGAGCTGCACGAGCAGGACACCGGTGCGCGTCTGGGGTGAGGCCGTCATCGTGAGAGAAGGATGCCACACGGGCCCGGAGGTCACCGCCTAGTGGGTCGGCTCCGCCCGCTTCCACCAGTGGCCGAGCAGTGCGGAGAGCGCCATGTAGAGGGCGGGATAGAAGAGCGAGATCTCGATGGCGTGCGTGCGCTCCGCCCACTCGGGGTTCAGGATCGCGAAGCCCAGGAAGATGGCCCACACCATGCCGCCGTAGCTGATCGAGTAGCGCATCCACAGCTTCGGCAGCTTGCTCGGATACAGGTACTTGAGCGGCACGAAGACCATCAGGCTGAGGACGGCGACCCAGATCGCGCCGCCGGTGGCCGAGATGTCCAGCTTCCACAGATAGATCGCGAGGATGTTCCAGTACGACGGGAAGCCGAGGAAGAAGTCGTCCTCGGTCTTGGCGTCTTCGCGCGAGAAGCCGTACGCGCTCGCGAGGATCGGTGCGGCGATCCAGTAGTGGGAGGGGAGGCTGCCGGCCGACACCATGAACACGCAGCCGACCACGACGAAGTTCAGGAAGTCGATCATGTCGTCGAGGCGCCGGCCATTCATCCAGGGCAGATGCCGCGTGACACCGACCAGCCGGGCAAAGGCGCCATCCATGGCGTCGATGCTGAGTGCCAGGAGGATCAGGATCGAGGCGCGGTCGAGGCGACCCCACGAGATCTCCAGGAGCGCGAGCGCACCGAGCACGCCGCCCAGGGCGGTGAAGAGGTGCACGCCCCAGCTGAGCGCCCGTCCGCCTTTCGTGGAAGTGGCGGTCGAAGTGGCGGTCGATGCGCCGGTCGACGATCCGGTCTCCTGGACGTCCGTGGTCACCGTCGCTTCCCCATCCCGCGAGCGTCGCCTCCGGACCGCCCGGCAGCTGCCATGCGGTCACGATACCAGAATGCGGAGCCGCGACGGGTCGCGCGCGTCCAGCCGTTCAGGCCGTCCTTCGCGCGTCCGAAGAGATACATCCATCGTTTCCTTGCCGCCCATCGGGCCGCGAGGTACCACGGGCGGGCGCCGCGCTGCGGCGCTTCGCACCCGCACCGGCGCGCCCGCATCCAAGCACGGCCTGCTCGCACAGGGAGATTCGACATGGCGATTGCACTGGAGCTGCCCTCTCTCGGCGAGAGCGTCATCGAGGGCACGGTCTCGCGATGGCTGGTGGGTGAGGGCGACTACGTCGAGATGGATCAGCCCGTCGTCGAGGTGACGACCGACAAGGTCGACGCCGAGATCCCCTCGCCCAGCGCGGGCGTCATCGACAAGATCCTCGTGGCCGAGGGCGAGGTGGTCGAGGTCGGCGCGCAGCTCGCGTTGATCGACCCCGAGGGCCGGGCGGCCGAAGGCGCCGCCCCGCCGGCCGCCGCCGCCTCCGAGCCGCCGCCGAGCGCTGCACCTCCGCCGTCCGCGCCGCAGCCCCCGCCGCCCGTCGAGGCCGAGCGGCCTGCGACCCCCGTGGCGCGCCGCATGGCCGAGGAGGCGCGCGTGCCCCTCGAGCAGATCGAGGGCAGCGGATCGGGTGGGAAGATCACGAAGGCGGATGTCGTGCGGGCCACCCAGCCGCCGACGCAGCAGCAGCAGCCCGCGTCAGCCGCGCCGCCGCCGCCGCCGGCACCGGCCCCGCGCGCAGCGCCGCCCCGGGCGGCGGCACCCGCACGCCCGCCCGCGTCGAAGCCCGCGTACGCGACCTATGCGCTGAAGGAGGGCGATCGGGTCATCCCGATGACGCCGATGCGCCGCATCACCGCCGAGCACATGGTGTATTCGAAGCACACGAGCCCCCACGTCGGCACCGTGGCCGAGATCGACATGGGCGGCGTCGCCGAGGTGCGCCAGCGACACAAGCGTGCGTTCGAGGAGGCCCACGGCCTCGGGCTCACGTTCCTGCCCTTCATCGTGCACTCGGTCGTGCGTGCGCTGCGCGAGTACCCGGCACTGAACGCCTCGGTGCTCGAGGACGCCATCGTGGAGAAGCGCGACATCAACGTCGGCCTTGCGGTCGAGACCGAGAAGGGGCTCGTGGTGCCCGTGGTGCGTCAGGCTGACCGGCTCTCGCTCGCCGGCCTCGCCGCCGAGATCGACGACCTCGCGAACCGCGCGCGGAGCAAGAAGCTGACGGCCGACGATCTGCAGGGCGGCACGTTCACCGTCTCGAACCCGGGCCGAAAGGGCAACCTCTACGGCTTCGCGATCATCAATCAGCCCCAGGTCGGCATCGTTCGCATGGGCGAGATCGTGAAGCGGCCCGTCGTGCGCACGGTCGACGGACAGGACGCGATCGTGATCCGGCCGATGATGCATCTCTCGCTGTCCTACGATCCCCGCGCCGTCGACGGCGCGCCGGCGAACGGCTTCCTCTGGCGGATCCGCGATCTGCTCGAGACCGCGGACTTCGACCTGTAGGCGTCGGCCCCGGCTCTCGGACGCACGCGAGCCGGGCCGTCCATCCCGGGGACGTGAAGACGATGCCGACCGCAACCCACACATCCACCGGCCGCGTCGAGCCGGCCCGCCTCGAGGTCGAGTGGTGCGGCCGTGTCCCCTATGCCCGCGCACTCGAGCTGCAGGACGCGGCGCGCGAGGCGCGCGCGCGGGGGGACGCCGGCGATCGCCTGTTGCTCCTCGAGCATCCTCCGGTCGTGACGCTCGGGCGGGGGAGCCATGCCGAGCACCTCCTCCTCGATCCC
>CAYYSY010000279.1:0-21954 GCA_964474355.1 uncultured Spirochaetaceae bacterium
GCGGCGAGAATGTCTGAGCACGGTGCCCCCACTCCCCCCGACCCCGGCACCCCACAACGCGCCCCCGACCTAGAGCAGCTCATAGTCCTCGGCATTCACCTCGCGCGTCCGCCGCCAGTACTCCACGAGGCTCCCGGGCCAGTTCTGCGATACCCGCCCGTGGCGGTTCTTGTACCAGGTGTTCACCGACGCAGCGCCCCAGGCCATGCGCTCGTTCTCGGCATCGATCTCCGCGTTGTACGCGTCGTGCACGTCGACCTTGCAGTCGAGGGCCCGCTCGTCACTTCGCAGCACGAGCTCGATGCACTTCATCACGTAGTCGATCTCGCACTCCGAGAAGAAGATGATGCTGCCGTTCACGACGATGTTCGTGTTCGGGCCGTAGGTGAGGAAGAGGTTCGGGAAGTGGGGAATCGTGATCCCGAGATACGCCCGGGCATCGCCCTTCCAGGTCTCGTGGAGGTCGCGGCCCTCGCGGCCGGTGAGCTTCATCGGCATGAGGAAGTCCGACGCGGTGAAGCCCGTGCCGTAGATGATGACGTCGGCCTCGACCTCACGGCCGTCATCGAAGCGAACACCCGTCGGCGTCACGCACTCGATGGGCGTGGTCTCGAGCGTCGCGTGCTCGCGCTTGAACGTGGTCGCCCAGATGCCGTCGTCGCGTACGAAGCGCTTCGAGCAGGGCGGGTAGTCGGGCAGCATCTTCTGGTAGAGCGCGTCGTCGTCACCGCAGCACTCCTTGATGTACGCGCCGAAGAGCTCGCGAAGGCCGTCGTTCGCGGCGCTCACTGCGCGCTCTGGATGCGGCCAGTCGTCTTCGACGCGCACCATGTCGAGCAGGCCCTCGGTCATGCTCCAGAAGAGCCAGAACCGGTACCACTTGGCGTAGAAGGGCACGTGGCGCAGCAGCCATCCGAGCCCCTGCGGCACGGCATCGTGGTACTCGGGCGTCGGCAGCAGCCAGGGTGCCGTGCGCTGGCACACCGTCAGCTCGGCCACCTCCCCCGCGATGGCGGGGACGAACTGGCCCGCGCTCGCGCCGGTGCCGATCACGACGACGCGCTTGCCTTCGAGCGGCACGCTCCAGTCCCAGCGCGCCGAGTGGAAGGAAGGGCCTTCGAAGTCGCCGATGCCGGGGATGTCGGGCATGAGCGGGCGGTTCAGCTGACCGACGCAGCTGATGATCGCGTTGGCCGTGACGACACGCGTGTCGCCGCCGGGCCCGCGCACCGAGACCGACCACAGCGCCCGCTCGTCGTCCCACGCTGCCTCGACCACCTCGGTCTCGAACTCGATCTTGTCGCGCAGGCCGAGCTCGTCTGCGCAGTCGCGGAAGTAGTCGAGCAGCACGTCCTGGGTCGAGTAGAGCTGCGGCCAGTCGTCCTTCTGCGCGAAGGAGTAGCTGTAAAAGTGGTTCGGTACGTCGACGCGGCAGCCGGGGTAGGTGTTCTCGAGCCATGTGCCGCCGACGTCGCCGTTCTTCTCGAAGAGGGTGTAGTCGATGCCCGCTTCACCGAGGCGCAGCGCGGCCGCGAGACCGGACATGCCCGCGCCGATGATGGCGACGCTGAACTCCTGCTCGGGCGCGAGCTCGTCCTTGCTCCACTTCGGCGCGCGCACGTCTTCGCCGTCGAGCGCCAGCTCGCCGAGCAGCAGGGGCAGCACGTCGTCGAGATCCTCCCCGTCGATCAGGAAGCCCATGCAGCGGCGGAGCCGCGCGTCGCCGAGCTCCGCCACGGCCGTCGAGCCCGCCTCGCGCAGCCGGATGAGCCCGTGGAGGCAGAGCTCGCGCGCCCGGGCCTCCTGCGCCTCGTCGTAGCCGCCCTGGGGTCCGGCGACGAAGCCGCAGTCGGGCTTCAGCGCCGGGTCGAGGAACGACTCGTCGCCGAGCACGTGGGCCAGCGTCGTGAGCAGAGAAGGGAGATGCGCCTCTGCGACGGCCTCGCGCAGCGCGTCGTCGTCGAGGGTGAACAGCTCGGTCGGCGAGTGGAGTGACATGGGTTGTGTCCTTCGAGGCGATTGCACGGGCTGCACGGATCGCCCGCTTCGTCATGGTACGACTCCGGCCCGCGTTCGATCACCCCCGTGTCGGGGCCCTCGGGAGGCCGGGGCGGGGTGGTCGCGCCGCTAATCAGACCGCGCGGAGACGACCTCGCGGCGGACCCACAGCGCGGCGCCGAGCGCGGTGCCGCCGATGCCATAGGCCGTCAGCACGAGCAGGGTCGGCACGACCTCGACGAGGGTCTTCTCGCGCAGGATCAGATCGTGCAGCCCGTTCATCCCCCATGCGGTCGGAAACACGAACGCGATGCGCTGCAGCCAGATCGGCTCCTGGAAGAGCGGCCACCAGCAGCCCCCGATCGAGCAGGCGATGAGCACTGCCGTGAGCCCCAGCGGGATGATCTGCTCGCGTGTGCGCATCAATGGCACGGCCAGCATCGAGAGCCCGGTGAGCCCCAGGACGATCGCGAAGAGCATGAGCGCGAAGGTCGCGACCGAAGGACCGAGCGCGAGATCGAACGCGACGCGCCCGAAGCCGAAGAGGATCGCGGCCTGCACGAACCCGATCACGACGCGTGCCGCGACCTTGCCGAAGAGGATGGGGACCAGGCTCACGGGCGCCATTCGCAGCCGCACGAGCGTGCCCTGGCGCCGCTCGTCGTCGAGCCCGAAGGCGACGCCGAAGATCAGGCCCATGAAGATGAACATGGTGCTGAAGCCGGGGATCGTCTGCTCGAAGTTGTCCGTCGTCAGTTGGCTGCCGGTGAGGGCCTGCTCCTCTCCGCGTTCGAGCCGCTCTCGTGGGCGCTCGTCAACGATGAGCCCTGAGGTGACCAGGCACAGCCGCGCTCGGGCTGCGGATTGCTCCCGCAGCTGGAGGCAGCGGCCCGTCTCCGCAGCTAGAAGCTGCGGAAGCGTCGCTCGACGTGGCGCCGGCGTGCGCGGATCGTCTCGCGGCGCTCTTCTTGTCCGACACGCCGCGTCTCCTTCGGGAGATGCGCTCGGACCTCGTCGACGGGGACGACCCTCGCGTCGATCTCGGGCCACTCCGACTCGTCGGGCGGCGTCGCATAGGCCCAACGGGGCGTGAGGAAGCCCTCGCGGAGGCCCGACGTGTCGAGCCAGTTCGGCACGCCGGGATCGCGATGCGCGACGACCAGCCGGGTCGCGCCGTCCGCGTCAACCTCGCACTGCTCTCCGTTCAGGCTGCCGAGCCTGTGCGTGTAGTCGACGCTCTCGCCCCAGAGATTCGCGAGCTGGAAGCCGAAGTAGAGCGGGGGCGCCTTCGCCCTCGTCTCGACGATCAGCGCCTCGTCCGGTGCGAGCTCGAACACGCCGCCGGCGTAGAGGTTGGTGCTCATGCTGCCGCCGGTCGCGCCCGACGCCGCGTTGACGCGGTTGAACGCGTTGCGCGGAAAGCCCAGACCGGGGAGGGTGCCCGGCCGCTCGCCGTAGGTGCCCATGAGGATCGTCCAGAACGCGTTCCAGAACTCCATCTGTCCACGCACGAGCGCGCCGCAGCGCCGCAGCTGTGCGGCGACCGCCTCGGGGTTCGCGACGGCCGGCGCGTCGCCTTCGCGCCCGATCTGCTCGGCCTCGAGGTGGATCGCCTCCTCGTTCGCCCAGTCACCGAAGAGCTGCCGGCCGCTCAGATAGTTCGCGTAGCGCACGTCGCTCGCGTCACGGCCGCGCTTCGCCGTGCAGATGAAGTTGCCCGTGTATCCGGCGGGCCGTTCGGGAGCGAGCAGGATTGCGAGCTCGCCGTTCTCTTGGACCTCGAGCTCGGTCGAGTCCAGCACGCCGGTGCGCGCCTTGCGGCCCGGCTGCAGCTCGCGCAGATCGCCCGTGTCGCCGGTCATGTCGCCCGACGTCGCCTCGAAGATCACGTAGAGCGGCGCCCTCGGGCCGGTCGCCGCAGGCGACTCGCCCCGCCAGTGCCGGTGATCGTGGACGTGGCCGCGCACGAGGGTCGAGGCGCTGCCGTCGACGGGCGCGTAGAAGTAGGTCGCGTCGGAGTTGTCGATGGTGGCGCGATTCACGACCGAGAGCGCATTGCGAAAGACCGGGAAATCGGGCTCTTCGAAGAAGGCGCGCTCGATCGCCGAGTGGAGGAAGCCCGCCAGGTAGCGGTAGCCCTCGGCGAGCCCGCGCTCGGTGGCGGGCGGGGGCATGCGCTCGGGCTGGTCGATCGCGTCCCGCGCGCCGCGCAGGTCGTCGATCAGCGCGTCGAAGGCCGCGCGGAGCTGCGAGGCGGCGTCATCGCTCATGATCGTCTTCCTTCATCCATGATCGCCCGAGGTCTCGCCCTCGGCGTTCGCCCAGCCGAAGCGCTCGAAGAGCCCGGCGAGGCTCGACTCGATCTCGCCGGCCTCGAGGCCGAACTCCTCGAGGCTGTAGGTGTGGGTCGCCCGGTGCTCGCGCGCGCGCTTGCCGAGGGTCTCGAGCTCGGCCTCGAACGCCGGCGTGAGCGGCAGCTCGAGGTCGGCGTAGATGCCGCGCACGGCCCCCGCCGGGTCGCTCGTGAGATCGCGGTAGTCGACGACAGAGCCCTTCGTCTCGGGGTGCGCCTCGAGCATCTCGAGCGGGTGCATGTACGTGTGCACCGACTGGTCGGCGAGAATGCGAAGGCAGCGTCGCTGCTTCTCGTCGTCCCATCCGAGCGCCTTCCAGCCCATGCGGACGAGCTTCAGCAGGCTCGGGATCGTCTCGCGCGGGTCGCGCACCGGCACCACGAAGCGCGCGTCGGGGAACGACTCGATGAGGGACGCCACCCGTCCAGCGAAGATCGGGTTCTTCGAGAGGTGCGTCTTGTCGGGACCGTTCAGCACCAGCTGCCGCTCGACGCAGGCGCGATAGAACGCGTGGAGCCGGCGCCGCTTCTTCTCGGGCCAGTCGTTGACCGAGTAGAAATCGAGGTCGCCCATCCAGGGCATCTTCGTGATCCAGAAGCCAGACGCCATCGACCAGTAGTAGATGATGTCGTCCTCTTCGTGGAGGGTGAGTCCCATGGTGTGGGTGCCGCGCATCGCGCCGTAGCGTTTCTCCTCCCACGCAGCGACGCGGCGCGCGACGAAGCCGCCGAGCACGGCCGCGTCGAAGCGCGCCGCCGCGCGGATCAGCTTCTTCTGCAGCAAAGAGGGGAAGTAGAGCTCATAGAGCATGAACGAGCTGAAGCGGCCGGCGTCGCGCGAGAGCAGCCGGTGGATCAGCGTCGTGCCGCTGCGGGCGTGACCCACGACGAAGACCGGCGCGCGCATGTGCGTGCGGCGAAGCGACGGGAAGAGCAGCGGATCGAGCGCGAAGCAGAGCGCGTGAAAGCTCGCGACGACGGGGACCGCGAGGCAGAGCACGAGCAGGTAGCGGCGCCGCGCCCGCGGTGACTCTTCGCGCCATGCGAGGCGCAGCATCGTGCGCCAGTTGTCGAAGTCGAAGTAGAAGGCCATCCGTATCCGCGCCGGCGAGGGGCCGGGTCGGACGACGGTAGGGGTGCGCGGCCCGCTCTACAAACGCGGTCCGAGGACGTCGAGGTTGGAATCGGGTTGGGGGCCGCTCAGGCGCGGCGGCGCACGCCGAGAAGGAGCAGCCCGAAGGCGCTCAGCAGCGCGGTGCTCGGCTCGGGGACGAGCGTGCCGGCGCCCGGAGTCGGTGCCGCGCTGGGGGCCCAGGTGCCGCCGGTCTGTCGTTCGATCGACTCGGCTGCTCCGCCGGTGGTCGCATCGACGGCGCCGACGGCGCCGGTCTCGTCGATCAGGTTGTTCAAGTTGACCGCGAAGATGGTCCCGTAGATCAACGCGTCGAGGGGTGTCCCCGAAGTGTCGGCGCCCAGGAAGAGCGCGACACCACCGGCAGTGATGAAGCCGTCGGGCAGGTCCGGGTCGAAGTTGAACGCGGCTCCCGGACCCGTGTTCGTGCCGGCCGAGTCTCCGATGACGATGTACTGGCCGGGGAGGAGCATGCCGGCGCCGGCGAGCGACATGGTGTCGGTCGTGTAGTCGGCGCCGCCCCAGGCGAGGGTATAGAGGTCGAGGTTCACGGGGGTGGCTTCGTCGTTGTAGAGCTCGACCCACTCGAGGCCGTCGTCGTTGCCGAAGAACCCGCCGACCGGGTTGAACATGACCTCGGAGATCATCAGCGCCTGTGCCGCAGCCGCCTGGAGGACACAGGCGATCGCGACCGCGAGAGCGGAAGCGACCACGCGAACGCGCGTGTGTCGGCGGAGGGGACGAAGCATGCTTGTTGAATCGGTGAAATCGCTTGGGAACTTGACTCCGCGGCCCCGCCGAGGCGTCAGCGCCACGCCATGCGCCGGTTCGAGCGTGGGGACATCGACTCACGGGTCCGGCTGCACCGGTCCTGCACACCGCCGAGGGTGCCCTCATCGCGTCCTCGCGATTCCAGCTGCACTAGAATCCGCCGGGTGACGGAGCGCCCCGCGACATCTCCGAGCCAGGTCGCGCTCTGGCTCCTGCTCGCGGCGGGGCTCGGCCTCGGCCTCTGGCAGCGCGCGACGCCGCTCGCCGGCGCCTTCCTCTTCGGCGACGAGCTCCACAGCCTCGGCGCCCTCCATCTGCCGTGGTCGGTCCTGCTCGGTCGCTACGACGCGGTGGGGTCGGGGCTCGCGCTGCCGCTCGTGCAGAAGGCGCTCGTCGGTGGCTTCGGCGCGAGCCTCCCCGTGATTCGTGCGGTGGCGTTCGTGCCTGCCCTGCTGCTCGTCGCTGCGGTCGCATGGCTCGCGCATCGCGAGGGCGGGCGCGCGGGCGCGATCGTCGTCGCGCTGCTGGTCGCGCTCGCTCCGGTCTTCGTCTTCTACGGACACTTCGCACGCAGCTACTCGCTCGCGGCGCTGCTCTGCGTCGGCGTGCAGATCGCGTGCGGCGGGGCCGGCGCGCAGGACTCGGAGCGAGCTGAGCCCGGCTCGCTTGCCTGGCCACACATTCTGGGGATCGCGCTGATGGGCGGCCTCGCCGTGTACGCCCACCTCGTGAGCGTCTTCTTCCTAGTCGGGCTCGGCATCGGCGTCTTCGCCGCATCGACGCTCCGCGGCGGGCTGCGCGGCCTCGCCTCGCATCCGGCCACGGCGGGGCTCATGTTCGCCGCGCTGCTCGCCCTGCTGCTGCACGCACCGGCGCTCGACTCACTGCTCGCCTTCGTCGGGCAGAAGGGCGACCAGGTCTATCGTGCGGGCTTCGGGCCACTGGACGTAGTCGCCGTGCTCGCCGGCTCGTCCCCCGGCATGTTACTCGCCGCCGCGGGCGTCGCGCTCTCGGCGGTGGTCGAGCTGCGCGCGCGCGGCGTCGCAGCGGCTCCGATCGTGTGCGCGACGCTGCTGCCCCCGGTGCTGCTCTGGCTCGTCTCGCCCTACGGCGACGCCTATGCCTATGCCCGCTACCTGCTGCCTTCGGCCGCGGCCGCCAGCGTGCTGCTCGCGCTCGGCTCGGCTCGGCTCGGCCGGTGGCTCGCCGCGCGGGTGCCGGCGCTGCCCGTCGAGGTCCCGGGTGTGCTGCTCGCGATGGCGCTCTTCACCTTCGGTCCCCGGGGCCCGCTCGCCGCGCCGCTCGGCCCCTTCGCGAACACCTACCTCGGCCTGTATCCGCTGCCGGCGTTCACCGAAGGCGTGCCGCCCGCGCCGGGCTGGTATGACGACATCGCCGGGCAAGAGCCGCGCATGACCCTGGTCGAGGTGCCGCCGCTCAGGAACCGCGCGGTCCACTACATGGCGGCGCTCTGGCGCTGGCATGGCCAGGACGTGCGCATGGGCACCTTCGGCTCGATCGTGCCGGGGGCGCCGCCGCTCGACTCGCGTCTCTACGTCGACCTCACGCGCATCGCGGACGAGCCGCGCGACTTCGATGCGCTCGTCGTACACCGGCGCGTGGTCGACGAGGTCGAGCGCTACTGGACGAGCGTGTACTCGTCGCCCACCGCTCGAGGGCCTGGCCAGGCGCTGCTCGATCGACACCGCGTCTATGGCCACGATCTGCCATCGGTGGCCCGGGGCGTGACGGACAAGCTGGAGTCGGTGCTCGGCGCGCCCACACACGAAGATGTCGACATCGTGGTGTGGCGCTTCACCGAAGGCGACGCCTCGGCGCGCTGAGTAGAGCGAGGCAGGGGGCCACCGTAGCCGAGTCGGGTCCGAGCTCTGGGCCTTGCTTCAGGGCGCGTCGCGGCGGTCGATCTCGTAGGCCCCGTGTTGACCCGAGGTCTCTTCGATGGCGACGCGAAGTCGCTCGATGCTCTCTGCGCCGAAGCGCTCCCCGAGCCGGCGGTCGAGCTCCCGCGCGAGCCACGCGGCGAAGAGCTCCGAAGACGTGTTCGCGATCGGCAGCACGACGATCTCGTCGCTCGGCGCGAGGTAGCGGCAGTCGCGATACACGACCTCGGTGTGACCGTCGTCGCGGGCGTCGATCTTCAGCTCCGGGTGCTCGTCCGGCACGAGCCAGTACTCGTCGAGCTCCGCGCAGAGCGCGCGGATCACGGGCTTCACGGCCTTGAAGTCGAGGACGAGCCCTTCGCCCCCCACCGGCCCCTCGATGTCGACCGAGACTCGGTAGTTGTGACCGTGCAGGCGCTCCTTGGAGCCATCGGGAAAGATCAGGAAGTGCGCGGCGGAGAACTTGAAGTCCTCCTTGTGGAGATGAATCGACCAGCGTTCCATGCCGCGAGGGTACGCCATCGTGCCGCCGGGCCACGAGCCGGGGCGATGGCCCCACGAAAATGGCCCATCTCCCGTCTACGACGACTTCGAGATCGCTCCTCCGTCGGTGCGCCGAGGCTGCGTATACTTCCCGAAACGCTCCAGGGAGGGACGCATGAAGACCCGAATCGCCGTCATCGCATCGATCGTCGTCGCGCTCGTGGCAGGGCTGACCTTCGCCGGAGAGTGGATCTACCTCTCGGTGCTCGGACTCGACCCCTCGGCCTTCCCCGGCGGCGTCTTCTTTCAGAGCCTGATGCCGAACGCGAGCAATGCGATCGGGGGCCTCGTCGTCGGGCTCGGTGCGATCCTGCTCATCGCCATCGCCGGTGTGTTCCTCGCGCGCTTCGGGCTGCGCGCCGACGCCGCCGAGCGCGGCGACGTCTCGCAGGTGTCCGGCCGTCGCGTGTTCCTCGTCGGCGCCGGGACGTTCGTCGGCTCGCTGGCCGCGGGCGTCGGCGGCATCTGGGCCCGGGCGGCCCGGGGCGTCGGCACCGGGGGCGGGGGCTGGCAGGTGCCCGTCTCGGAGATCTTCATCCAGGAGGTGCCCGAGACCCACGAGTCATGGGAGGGCGCCTGGAAGGGGAGCCGTGTCCAGCGCTACGGCCGGCTGGGACGCACCGACTGGCCCGTGTCGGACATCGTCGTCGGGACCGGCCCGCTGCGCGGCGAGAAGGGCACCGAGATCGTCAAGCTCGCCCTCGAGCGCGGCGTCAACTACGTCGACACCTCCCCCGACTACTCGGAGGCCGGCAGCGAGCACGCCGTGGGGCGTGCGATCAAGGATCACCCGCGCGACCAGCTCTTTCTCGCCACCAAGTTCTGTACGCCGCTCGGTCACCTTCCGCCCGGCACGCCGGTCGCGAAGTACAAGCAGGTGATCGAGGAGAGCCTCGGTCGCCTCGGCACCGACTACGTCGACCTGATCCATGTCCACGCCTGCGACGAGGTCGAGCGTCTGCTCGACCCGAACGTGCACACGGCCTTCGACGAGCTGAAGGCCGAGGGCAAGGCGCGCTTCCTCGGCTTCTCGTCCCACACGCCGCGGCTCGAGCAGGTCGCGAACGCCGCCATCGACTCCGGGCGCTTCGACGTGATGATGCTCGCCTATCACCACGGCATCTGGTCACACCTCGACGACGTCATCGCCCGCGCGCGCAAGGAGCAGGACATGGGCGTCGTCGCGATGAAGACGCTGAAGGGCGCGCGGCATCGCAACCTCGACGGCTTCCAGCAGGACGCCGGCTCGTACGCACAGGCGGCGCTGCGGTGGGTGCACTCGAATCCCGACGTCTCCACCGCGATCATCTCGTTCTACGAGATGCAGCACGTCGACGAGTACCTCTACGCATCGGGTGGAACGCTCGCGGCGGACGACGTCGCCGTGCTGGAGCGCTATGACCGGCAGATCGTGGGCACGTACTGTGCGCCGCATTGCGGGGCGTGCCTCGACGCGTGTCCCGAGGCCGTCCCGATCCCCGACGTGCTGCGCCACCGCATGTACTTCGAGGACTACCGCTCCGAGCGGCAGGCGCTCGAGGGCTACGCGAAGCTCGAGCCGAACGCAGCGGCTTGCGCCGGTTGCTCGGCGCCGTGCATGGGGAGCTGTCCGGTGGGCATCTCGATCCAGGAGCGCATGCTCGGCGCCCACGAGCTGCTCGACCTCGGCTGACGCGCCGAAGGCGCCCCGCGCGCGCTGCTACATCAGCACGCCGTCCACCGGCTCGATTGGATCCGGCAGATCGGTCTCGCCCAGCATCTGTCGCAGGTCGATCTCGATCGTGCGGCAGAGCGCCGTCATCGGCGTGTCGTTGGGCTCGTTCTCGAAAGGATCGTTCAGCTCCTCGCCGAGCTGAACGACGAGCTTGAAGCTCAGCACGATCATCAGGATCGCGGCGAACTCGAGCAGGTAGATGACCTCGACCGGGTCGATGAACGCGAGGCACACCAGGATCGCCACGGCCCAGACGAGTAGCCGCGACGTCGTGATCACGCGGTCGGGGAACGCGGTGTTCTTGATCCGCTCCGCGCCGCCCTGCAGCGCCGTCAGCTCGGTGAACGTCGCGTCGAAGCGCGATGCGACGATCGCGTTCGCGGTCTGTCCACCGATCGCCTCGGACACCAGGCGGTTCTGGCGGGCGACGATCTGGGTGGGCAGGTTGCGCGCATCGCCCAGCTCGCGGCGCGCGGCCTCGCCGAGGAAGGGCTCGGCGGCGGCGTGGGCATCCTCGTGTCGCAGTGCACAGCGCAGCGCGTTGACGTAGGCGATCTGTCCGTGGACGAGCTCGCGGCGAAGCGCCTCGCCCCCCGACGCGTCGTCGATGTACGTCACGACCTGCCGCGCGAACGTGCGGCTCGCGTTCACGAGTCCGCCCCAGAGGATCCGGGCCTCCCACCAGCGACCGTAGGCCTCGTTGAACCGGAACGAGAGGAAGACGCCGACCGCTCCGGCGAGCACGGCCACGCCCGCCTCCGAGAACGCGCTGCTCTGCAGCTCGGGCAGGATCCTGTGCAGCTCGAGCGAGCTGAACTCGATGGCCAGCACCACCAAGATGAGGATCCAGTTGCGTGCCAGGATCATTCGCAGGCCCTTGCGGAACCCGCTGCCGCTTCTGACGATCATGGGTGCAGTCTAGTGTCCCCGACGAAGACGCGCCCCGGAACGGTTCGTTCCGGGGCGCGCTCGTCGCGTCTCGTCGGCGTCGTGTCTCGCGCTATTCGACGGACTCCTCCGGCGACGGGTCGCCGTCGTCGACGAAGTGCTCGCCCCGCACGCGCTCCCGCAGTCGCTCGCGCAGGGCCTCGCGCTCCTCGGTCGAGAGCCGGCCGTCTCCGTCCAGGTCGTACTCGTCGAGCGCGGCCGCGTGCCGCTCGAGGATGCGCTCGAGCCGATCGATGCGCGCGGGGATCCGCTCGAAGAAGTCGAGCCATCCATCGCCGTCCTCGTCGTACTCGGCGATGAACGCCTCACGACGCTCCTGCCTGCGGGCGGCGACGTCCTCGATGGCGGCCGACCACTCGTCCTCGTCGAGCTCACCGTTGCCGTCCTCGTCATACGTCTCGAGGAGCCACGCCTCACGATTCATGCAGCGCAGCTCGAGGTCGGCGTGCAGCGCTTCCCGCTCTTCGCCGTCGAGGTGGCCCGAGTCGTCTGCATCGTAGATCCACTTGAGGCGCACGAGCCCGTGGAAGCGTGCGTGGATCCGGCGCCGGAACGGACGCACGGCGAAGTCGTCGCGCAGCGCGTGGCGCTCGTCGCGGTCGAGGCCGCCGTCTTCGTCCACGTCGTACTCGTCGATCACTCGGCGCCGGAAGTCGACGAGGCGACACTCGCGTGCCATCAGCTCTTCGCCCTCGACGAGCTCGACGTCGACGTCCTCCTCGACCGCGGCATCGAAATCGAGGCTCGCGAGGGAGGCGCTCAGGTCTTCGCCGTCGCCGTCGGAGATCGCGGCCATGACGGCCGCGTCATCGACGAGGCCGACGACGGGATCGGTCGTGTCGCCACAGCCCGTGCCGGCGAGCACGAGTGCGAGGCCGAGCGGCAGCAGCAGTAGGGTAGGGGGTCTCATGGGTCTCACTCCTCGTTGGGTCTCTCGAGCCCGTCTTCTCTCTCGAGCCCGACTTCTCTCTAGAGCCCGTCTTCTCTCTAGAGCTCGTCTCAGAAGCGAAGCGGGCGGTGAATCGAGGACTGCCGATCCGCTCGGCGTGTCCAGATTCCGCGTCTCGCCCGAGGGCCCGGACGGGCCCCGCAACGTACGCGGTCGAGAGGTCGAACCCGCAAGGTATGCTGGGGTTGCGCACAAAGGTTCGGGAATCTTCGTCGTTGCAGGAGGCACGTTCGTGTCGCGGCGGAGGTGGTAGCCTCTGCTCCTTGGAACGCGCGCCCGGAGGGAGCCGGTCTTGCCCACCTTCGTGAAACGCAGCGAGATGCCCGTCTCGCGAGAACGCCTGTTCGAGTACCACTCGCGTCCCGGTGCGTTGCAGCGTCTGTTGCCGCCCTTCCAGGCGGGAGCGGTGCTCGAGCCCGGCGGAATTCATGACGGTGAGCGCGTGGTCCTGCGGATGGGCCCGCCCGTCATCGGCCGACGCTGGGTGGCGGTGCATCGCGACTACGCCGAGGGGCGAGGATTCACCGACGAGCAGGAGTCGGGCCCCTTCGCCCGCTGGAGCCACGTGCACGGGTGCCTCGATCTCGACGGCGCTCCCACACGCTCGGTGCTCGAGGACCGGATCGACTACGCGCTACCGCTCGGCTGGCTCGGCGAGACGTTCGGCGGATCGTTCGCGCGCCGCACGATCGAGCGGGTGTTCCGATTCCGGCACGAGCGCACGTACGAGGATCTGCTCCAGGTCGCGCAGCACGGCGTGCCGCCGCTGCACGTGGCGATCACGGGCGCGACGGGCCTGGTCGGGCGCAGCCTCGAGGCGTTCCTCGGCATTGCGGGACACCGGGTCACGCGCATCGTGCGCCGACCTCGCCCCGATACCGACGACGTCGGATGGGACCCCGCCGCGGGGCAGCTCGACGTCGCCGCGCTCGAAGGCGTCGACGCCGTCGTGCACCTCGCCGGTGAGTCCATTGCCAGCCTGCGCTGGAGCCCGGAGAAGAAGCACGCGATTCACGAGAGCCGCATCGTCGGCACGCGGCTGCTCGCAGAGCGGCTGGCCGAGATGCCCTCGCCGCCTGCGACGTTGATCTCGGCGTCGGCCGTCGGCTACTACGGCGATCGCCCCGGCGCCGAGCTCGATGAGAAGGCGACACGCGGCGAGGGCTTCCTCGCCGGCGTCTGCCGCGACTGGGAGGCGGCGACGTATCCGCTCGCCGGGTCGTCCACCCGCGTCGTGCACCTGCGGATCGGCGTCGTGCTCACTGCGGCCGGCGGTGCGCTCGCAACCCAGCTGCCGCTCTTTCGCCTCGGGCTCGGTGGGCCGGTGGGGAGCGGTCGCCAGGGCCTCTCGTGGATCGACCTGGACGACCTCGTCTACGCGATCCACTTCCTGCTCTCGCACTCGGACATCGAAGGCCCGGTCAACGCGACGGCGCCCGGGCACGTGTCGAATCGCGAGTTCGGCGCCACGCTGGGTCGCGTGCTGCACCGCCCCGCCGTCCTGCCCGCGCCCGCCTTCGCAATGCGGCTCGCGTTGGGCGAGATGGCCGACGAGATGCTGCTCTCGGGCGTCCGGGCGCGGCCCGCCGTGCTCGAAGACGCGGGCTTCCGCTTCGCGCGGCCCGATCTCGAGTCGGCCCTCGCGTTCGAGCTCGGGCGGTCGCCCGGCCGCGTCGGAGTCTGACGATCGCGCGCCCCGAGTCTTCGCTGCACCCGGCCGCGGAGCCCCACGGCCGAGTCACCTTCTGCCGCATCTGCGAGGCCAGCTGCGGCCTGATCGCGCGCGTCGACGACGGCCGCGTGGTCGGTCTGCGTCCCGACCGCGACCACGTCGTCAGCCGCGGCTTCGCGTGCGTCAAGGGCACACACTACGACGAGATCCATCACTCGCCCGATCGCGTGAAGCGCCCGCTCAAGCGCGTCGGCAACGACTTCGTCGAGATCTCGTGGCCCCAGGCGATGCGCGAGATCGGCGAGCGGGTGCGCGCCCTGCGCCGAAGGCTCGGGGACGACAGCATCGGCTTCTACGCGGGCAACCCCACCCCGTTCTCGCCGCTCAACCTCATCTTCTCGAAGGCGTTCACGACCGGGCTCGGGACGCGCCACGTCTACACGTCGGCCTCCCTCGACTGCAACAACAAGTTCGTCGCTGCCGAAGAGATGTTCGGCTCGCCCATGCTGCAGCCGCTGCCCGATCTCGACCGCTCGATGGGCCTGATCTTCATCGGGGCGAACCCGATCGTCTCGAACATGACCTTCGTGAACGCGCCGCGCATCCGCGAGCGGCTCTCCGCCGTCGTCAGCCGCGGCGGCTTCGTGGCGTACGTGAATCCGCGCCGCACCGAGAGTGCCGAGCTGCTCGGCGAGCAACACTTCATCCGGCCGGGCACCGACGTCTTCTTCCTGCTCTCCTTCGCACGCGAGCTCCTGGCGCGCCGCGACATCTCGTCTCGGGTCGATGAGGCTTGCATCCACGTGGGTGAGCTGCGCCGCCTCGTCGAGCCCTGGTCGCCCGAGCGCACCGAGGCGGTGACGCGCGTGCCCGCCGCGGCGCTGCGATCACTCGTCGACCGCTTCCGCGCCGCCGACGGAGCGGCGATCTACCTCTCGACGGGCGTGAACCAGAGCGCCCACGGCTCTCTGTGCGCATGGCTCGCCAATGCGATCAACGTGGTGTCGGGCAATCTCGATCGCCCAGGTGGCCTCGTGGTGCCCCAGCAGATGAGCCGGACCGCACGGGTGACGTACCCGCATGGCCGCGCGATCCCCCACTCCCGCTCCCGCGTCGGCGGCTTCCGCACGGTCTTCGAGTGCGAGCCGGTGGGCGTGATCCCCGATGAGGTCGAGCGCGGAGGCGCAGGGCAGCTGCGCGGGCTCTTCGTCTCGGCGGGGAATCTGGCGCTGACCGCCCCGAACTCGGCTCGCATGGAGAAGGCGCTGCGGTCGCTCGATCTGCTGGTGACGATCGACCTGTTCCGGAACGAGACCGCGCAGCTCGCCGACTACGTGCTGCCGGCCACGTCGTTCCTCGAGCGCGATGACATGCCGCTCGGCATCACGGGCTATCAGCCGGTGCCCTATCTGCAATACGTCGAGCCGGTGGTCGAGCCGCTCGGCGAGACGCGCGACGAGTGGTGGATCTTCACGCAGCTCGGCCTCGTGTGTCGGGCGCCCCTGCTCGGCTGGTGGGTCGCGCAGCTCTTCGCATCGCTCGTCGTGGGCGGGCCGGGCGCGAAGAGCCTGCGTCGCCGTCGCTTCTGGTCGCGCATGGGCTACCGCATGATGGCGTGGTTCAACGGCCGCTCGCTCGGCCGCGTGCGCCGCGCCGCGCACGGGCTGCTCATGCCGCCCGTGCGCACGGGTCGCTTCCTGGAGCGGGGCGTCCTCACCGAGCACGGCAAGATCGACCTCGCGCCGCGTCGCCTCGTCGAGGCCGCCGCGGGCCTCGACGCCGCGTTCGCGCGTGAGCTCGAAGAGACGGCGTCGCTGCGGCTCGTGTCGCGGCGCGAGAGGACGTCGCACAACACCTGGATGCACAACGTGGCGCGCTTCGTACGCGCGAGCGGTGGGCAGAGCCACCTGTACATGCACCCTGAAGACGCGCGCGTCCGGGGGCTGTCGAGCGGAGATCTGTGTGAGGTCAGGACGGAGACGGGGGCGATCCGGGTGCCGTTGCGGCTCACCGACGAGATGATGCCCGGCACCGTCTCGCTGCCCCACGGCTGGGGGCATCAGAAGGCTGCGGGGCTCACGGTGGCGCGCGAGACCGCGGGGCAGAATTTCAACATGTTGGCGGGCGACGGAGTGGAGTCACTCGAGCGTTTATCGGGAATGGCGCGGCTCACGGGCATTGGGGTCGAGGTTTCGGCGACGGCGGCGGAGGTGTCCGAGCTGCTTCCAGCAGTCGAGGTAGATTGAGCTCATGGGATATCGAGTAGGCGTGATCGGGTGTGGTAGCGCGGGGCCGACGGTCTCGGCGCTGCTCGCGCGTCAGGGGCACGAGGTCACGCTCTTCGAGCGTGCTCCGGAGCTGTTGCCGGTGGGCACGGGCTTCGTCATCCAGCCAACGGGTCTCTGGGTGCTCGACCAGATCGGGCTTCGAGAGGAGGTCGTCTCGTACGGTGGCGTGATCGACGCGTTGCGGATCGATCGGCTCGTGAGGCCTGGCCGCCGCCGCCCGCTCGTTTCCCTCGAGTACGACATGATTCGCGACGGCCTCTACGGCGTCGGGATGTATCGCCCGACCATCCTCGGCCTGCTGGTGCGCGCGATGCAGGAGGCCGGCGCCGAGCTTCGCACCGGCGTCGAGGTGACCGGGGTGGGGCTGCGCGGCGGCAAGCGCATCCTCGACACCGACGGCGGCGAGGAAGGGCCCTTCGATCTCATCATCTTCTCCAATGGCTCGCGCAGCCAGGCCCGCGAGTGGCTCGGCATCCCGCACCGCGCCGTCGAGCACAAGTGGGGCGCCTTCTGGGCGATCGTGCCCGACGAGCACGGTCGCTTCGGCGGCCACCTGCACCAGGTCGTGAAGGGCACGCAGAAGATGCTCGGCGTGCTGCCCACCGGCGTGCTGCCGGGCGGCGAGCGGAGCGACCGGCTCGTGTCGCTCTTCTGGAGCGTCAGGGCAGATCGGCAGGAGGCCGAGCGCGCGCGGGGCGTCGACGCGATCGCCGAGGAGATCCTGCAATTCAACCCGCGGCTCGACGCGGCGCTCTCGCACATCAAGACGATCGACGACTGGATGTACTCGGGCTACTGGGACATCACGATGAAGGACTGGCATCGCGACGGCGCAATCGTGATCGGCGACGCGGCCCACGCGATGACGCCCCAGCTCGGCAATGGCGTGAACCTCGCGCTCTGCGACGCGTGGACCCTCGCGCACGCGCTCGAGACCGAGCCGGACATCGACGCGGCGCTCGCGCACTACACGCGCGCCAGGCGGAACCACCTGCACTACTACTCGACGGCGACGCGTTGGATCACGCATCTCTTCCAGTCGTCGGTGCCCGGGCTCGCGGCGCTGCGGCGGGCGGGTTTCGCGGCTGCGAATGGGATGCCGCCGGTTCGGCGGCAGATGGTGAGGAGCATGGCGGGCGTCAAGCGCGGCCTCTTCCACCGCAGCTACCCGACCGATGGGTCGCCGGGGCGATTCTCGGACTAGCTTCGCGTTGGCTGGGTGCCCGGGGCGGGGTAGGCGGGTCGCGCGCGTGCTTGCTTCGCGTTTCGTGTGCCAGGCCGGGTGGGGTGGGGGGCCCCGTGCTCAGACATTCTCGCCGCAGGGGGCGCTTCTGCTCCGGGTGTCTTGCTCGGGTGCGGCTCCGAACTGCGCGCGGCACCCCCACCCCACCCGTCCCACTAACGCCTTCGCGTCGCTAGGTGGGGTGCGTCTTCGAGACCGGGCGTGTACCGGAGCTCGGTGTTCGGGGCCCAGCCCGCCGGCAGCTCTTCGCGAATGTGCGCGGCTCGTCATGTAGGAGAGGAGAAGAAGCGCGAACGGCGAGCCTTGCTCGAGGCTGGGGGCCTCAGTCCTCGCTCAGCTCGTTGATCGCCTGGTGCAGGGTCTCGAAGAGGGGCTCCACGTCTTCGACCTCGAGGCATGAGAACGCGATGCGGATGTCCGTGGGGCTCGTCGCGATGAGGCCGACGCCGTGGGCGTCGAGCAGATGGACGCGCAGCTTCTCGGCGTCGAGGCCCTTCAGCTTCACGCACATGAAGTAGCCGCTGTTGAACGGGTAGACGTCCCAGCTCTCGGCGAAGCGCGGCTCGTTCGCGACCTGGTGCACGCGTTCGGCACGGGCGCGCAGGGTCTCGCACTTCTGCTTGCGCTCGGCGTCGATGGTCGAGGACGCGAGCGCCTTCTCGACGAGCGACTGCGAGAGCTGCGGCACGTTCGAGACGCCACCGCGGATCGCGCCCTTGGTCTTCTGCTCGAGCACGCGGCAGGTCTCGTCCGCCGTGTCCGCGCGGCCGGGGCCGTACGTCACGAAGCCACAGCGCAGGCCCCAGACAAAGAGCTCCTTGGTCGCGCCGTCGAGCTTCACCGCGAGCAGGTTCTCGTGCAGACCGGTCAGCCGACCGAAGAGTGACTCGGTCATCGACTCGCCGCCGAGATGGAAGAAGAGGCCGAAGTAGGCGTCGTCGGTCACGACGACGAGCTTCGTGCCCTTCCTGGCCTGCACTTCGAGCGCCGCGACGATGGCGTCGCCCTCGGCGGGCGTCGGCATGTAGCCGGTCGGGTTGTTCGGGAAGTTGAGCAGCACGATCAGCTTGTCGCGCCCCTCGCTCGCCTCGGCCAGCGCGGTGGCGAAGCTGTCGGTGTCGAAGCCCTCCCCCTTGTAGAAGGGGAAGGTCTGGATCTTCGCGCCGTAGTCGACCTCGAAGGTCAGCCGGTAGTTACCCCAGAGCTTGTCGGGCAGAAGGATCGCGTCGCCCTCGTCGACGAACAGCGCGCCCACGAGCGAGAGGCCGTGGGTGATGGCCGCGGTCACGATCGGCAGGCCGAACGCCTTGCCGGCGAGGCTCGGGTTCTCGGCCAGGTGCTTCTCCCGCCACGCCTCGCGCAGGCCGGGGCGACCGGGCGCCGGGGCGTAGGGATACGCGTCCTTCGGGTCGATGTCGCCGAGGTGCTTCTGCACGCTCTCGAGATACATCGGCCCGTCACCCTCTGTGGCGATGCCGATCGTCGCGTTGAAGCGGTGGGCCTTCTCCTTCGCCTCGGCGCTCTGCGAGAGGATGCCCTTCGGAAAGTAGAGCCGGCGCCCGTAAGGCGAGAGCATGGACAGCACCTCGGGCGCGGCGGCCTCGAGGTCGTCGTTCAGCTGCTGGGCGAGGGGGTTCAAGGGGCGGGGATCGGTGGGGGGAGTCATGGCGTCGGTTCGCGGCTGGGCGATCGAGACGTAGCGCGTCGTGCGGGACGTTCCGGATCGGCGGTGGAATTGAGAAGGACCGTGCGGGCGCGCGAAGTCGGAAGCTACAGCCGTTTATGGAGCACGTCCATCAGATCGCCGAAGCCCCGAGCGCGCCAGAACGCCTGCCCCTCGGCGTTCGAGGTGGCCACGTGCACCTCGACCCGCTCGACGCCGCTCGCGCGGACCCAGTCGAGCGCCGCGTCGACGAGCGCCGTCCCCACCCCCCGCCTGCGAGCGTCGACGCGCACGCCGAGGTCGGTGATCTCGGCGCGCTCGTCCTCCTGCATGATGGGCGGCGCCGTGTCGATGCGCACGATGCACATTCCGGGCAGATCGCCCGCGTCGTCGAACACGAAGATCGCCGAGTGCTCGTCGCGGTGGATCTGGCCGAGCAGCTCACGGAGCGCCTCGTCGGCGTCCGCGCGCATGCGGAAGACCGGGTCGAGGTGCTCGTGGTGCAGGGTGATCGCCGTCCACAGCGCGGCCACCCGATCGAGGTCGCGCAGCCCGGCCCGGCGGACGGGAGCCGGCGGGGCGGAGCCTTCGGTTGCGCGCGCGCCGCTCACGTCGCGAGGTCTCCGGCGGCGAAGCGCCGATCGATCTCTTCCAGCGCGACGCCCTCGACCACCACCAGCCGCTCGACCTCGTCGACCAGCGCGTCGATCTCGCCGCGGTGCTGCCGCAGCGATCTGCCCTGGCGCGTGAAGCTCGCCTCCACGAGGCCCTCGATGCCAGCCCGGATCTCGCCGCGAAGCGCCGGGTCCTCCCGGGCCCCGGGCTCTGCGAGGCGGTCGAGGAGCGCCTGCAGCGCCGCCGCGTCCGTCCGCGCCAGACCGCCCGGGCCGAAGAGCGACGCCGCGCCGTCCTCGGCGGCGAAGGCAGCGTCACTCGGGTGCGCCACGCCCTTCCTCCACATGAAGAATCGGCCGGTCTCCGACCGGTCGCGGGCATACCCGCCCTCGATCCGGCCCGCCTCGTCGTCGACCGCGTCGGCGGCGAAGCGGGTCACGCCCTCGACGGTGTCGCTCCGCCCCGACGAGAGCGTCGCCGACTGCTCGAACGACACGTCGCCCCTGAGCCCGGCCACCTCCCAGTGCTCGCCGTACGCCACGGCCGAGGCGCTGCCGGCCCGGGCCGAGCCGCCCGACGCGAAGCCGTCCCGCCCGCGGCGGTGAAGCCGCTTCGAGCGAGCGGTGCGCTCGTCGACCTCGAGCCCGGCGCGGATCTCGCGGAGCTGCGCGGCCGATGGCCGCCAGGCGTGACGCAGCCGCGCGCGCGATCCGCGCACGTCTTCGTAGCGTCCGGTCTCGTCGCGAAACGTGACGTCGGAGAAGACGGTCCAGCGAAGCCCGTCGCCGCTGCGCTCGAAGCGCCAGACGGCGTCGCGGTAGTCGACACCGGGGACGGCCTCTTCTGCGACGACGTGCTCCGATCCGTCCGGCGCGCGCTCCTCGAAGTGCACGAGCACGTACCACTCGCCTTCGACGTCGAGCGCCAGCACCGGCGCGGCGATGCAGCAGAGCCACGCGATGAACGCGCACGCCGCAGCGAAGGGCGGCGAGCGGCGGCGGTCGTGGAGGCGGCGGATCGTCATTGGCAACTCGTCGAGGCAATGGTCGGCGGAGATGGGCGCCGAGATCCTAACGAGGGTCTGACGAGTCAGACCCCCGCGGGCCGAATCGGCTGCGCCGAGCAGGAGCGGTGCGAAGCTCGACCATCGCCGCGTCGGACGCCACCACCGAGGTCCGGAACGTCGGCCACGCGGCATGTTGTGCACACGAGTTGCCGGTGCAGAAACCAGAGGCGCGCGGCGCGGCACGGGCGGGCGGCGGATTGCCCTCCCGAACGATTGCATCGCGAGCGGTCGCGACCGAGCCATCTCGGAGCGCTCTGGTGCAGCGAACCAATCGACCTGCATGTGAATGATCGGGTGATGCACGTCGGCTGCGTGTGGAAGAATGGGTGCTGCCACTCGCGCTCGTGTTATTCGGCCACGAATGCGCGCGCCACACCACTTCTCATCGACTCGTGAACACCGAGCGACGTTCGAACCGTCACTCATGACCTCAACGCTCGATTCGAGCTGGCATCGATCTGCGACCCTACCCATGCTGAGCATCTGGATCATCCACAGACAGCCCAAGGCGCGCGCCGCGATCGCGCGGATCTCGGGCGTGGGCGAGCGCGCCGTGCTCGCGTCCCCCACCGACGCGGTGCTCGACGGCGCCGACGCACCGACGGTGGTCGTGCTCGGCCTCTCGGGCGACTTCGAGGTCGAGCTCGACTTCGTGCACCGTCACGCTTCGAAGCTCGGGGGCTGCGAGTGGATCCTGCTCGCGGCGGCCGAGGACGTCGACGAGGCGCAGCGTCTCTTCGACACGCTGCCCGGACGCTTCCTCGTCTACCCGCCCGAGGCACGCGTGCTGCGACGCGCGCTGCGTGCAGCGGTGCAGCATCGCGACGCCGATCCGCTCTCTGCGCGGCAGGGTCGCGCCGAGCTGCAGGCGCGCTTCGCCAGGTGGTTCGGCGACCTCGAGCTCCCCGAGCTGATGCGCGCGCTCGATCCGCGGCTCGCCCGGGTGCCGGTGCTGATCCACGGTGAGGAGGGCACCGGCCGTGGCCTGCTCGCGCGCTACGTGCATGCGTGTGGCGGACATCCCGAGCACACGCTGGTCCAGATCAGCTGCGCGGCGGACACGCGCGCGTCCGACCTGCTGCAGCAGATGAGCGTGGG
>CAYYSY010000280.1:0-12463 GCA_964474355.1 uncultured Spirochaetaceae bacterium
TCCGCGCTGCCGAGAATTCGGGCGCCACAGGTCCTCTAGCGCTTCGGGTCGGCTCGCCGCGCTTGCTGGATGAACAGCGGAGTTGCTGGTTCCACAGCTCCTGGCCTTCTTTGCTCGTGACGACGCTGGTGCTCGCAGCCGGCTTCTTCACGATCGGCATCGGCCCCTTCAGCAACACGCGGGCGATGGGGGTGCTCGTGGGCATCGCATGCATCGTCGCGTGCCTGTGCGACGTGCTGCTGGCGCCAGCGCTGATGCGGGTGGTGGGGTTCAGTGGGGCGCGAAGGCGCCGTGGCCAGCGAAGCAGCGCGGGCGCGCCCGGGAGGCATCGTCATCGCGGCGGCAGCGCAGGTCGATCGCGCCGTGCGTCACTCGGCGTCAAGGCGCCGGTATCCGAGGATCCCTTCGTCCCACGTGTACAGCCGGTGGAAGTCGGGATGCGCGTGCAGGTCGTGGTGGGCGCGGAGCAGGAATCGCCCGCCGTTGTCCCGGCCGACCATGATGTAGTCGGGCCGCCTCGAGAGCACGTAGTCGGCGTTCGAGCGCTGGTGTCCGGGCAGGGCAAGGAAGGCGTCGTCGTCTGGGATCGGCGTGCGCGCGATGGTCGCATCGACCAGACCCAGCAGATCGATGAGGGGCAGCCGTGTCTGGAAGCCGACGTGGCCGATGCCGGCGAGGGCGATCAGTCGGGGGGCGCGCGCCTCGAGTCGGTCCGCCTGTCGGCGGGCGAGCGCCGCCTGCCGATGGCGGGTCTGGCGGATCTGCGCGATCTGCTCGGCGCGGTGCGCGGCGCCGAACCCGAGGCCGGTCCACGGTCGCCCGGCCATCACGGCCAACGCGAGTCCAGCGACGGCGGCGAGCACGATGGCGGCGGTCGCGGCCGGGGACGCCCGCCACCCCGTCCAGCGGGAGAGTGTCAACAGGGCTGCTCCCACGAGCAGCGCGAGCAACGCCGGACCTGGGCCCACGAGCGGCCAGGCGGCGCCGGCGAGGGCGAGGCCTCGCATGGCGTGCGCCCACATCGGCGAGTGCCGGATCAGCTCGGGTGCGCGGGCGGCCGCGGCGGCCATGGGCGCCAGCACCGGGAGCAGGAATCGGGTGGGGCCGATCGTGTCTCCGCCAATGGCGACCACGTATGCGAGCCCGGCGGCGACGACGAGGGCGGTGGCCCGAGCGCGCCGATCGAGCACCGCACACGCGGCGACGCCGGGCAGCCACAGAAGGGGTCCGCTGAGAAGGAAGTCGAGCACCTGCGCCGCTCCCACACCGAGCGAGGCCTCGGTGGTGACCTTCGCGTAGAACGTGTTGGGCAGCGGTGCGCCGTAGTAAGCGATGCGAAAGGCTGTCAGCGCGGCCAGTAGCCCCGCGATGATCATCGGTCCCGACATGCGGCGGTCGGCGGGGGCGCGCTGAAGCCAGTCGGTGCCGAGCACGAGTGCGGCGAAGAGTGCGCCTTCGGGACGCGTGAGACAGGCGACCATCAGGCAGGCCGTGCAGGCAAGGGCCAGGCCTCGTGCCTGCAGCGCGAGCGCCCAGGTCACGGCCGCGGCAAAGAGCGTGCTCTCCATCCCCGACTCGGCCCAGATCACGATCGCCGGGTGGGCAAGCAGGAGCCAGGGCGCCGCAGCCGCGCGCGCGCGGCGGCGCGGCGCGAGCCCGGTGCTCGCATAGGAGGCGCAGCCCACGAGGAGGAGCACTGCCGAGCCGACCCCCACGACGTGTCCCACCGTCGGCGCGTCGACGCCGAGCCGGACGCCCAGAGCGACGACGAGCGTGAAGAGCAGGTTGGTGAACCCCTCGACCCGCTCGCCCGGGTTGTAGACGAGCCCCGCCCCCTCGGCGAGGTTGCTCGCGTAGCGATACGAGATGTAGGCGTCGTCGATCTGGGGACGCACGCGCCAGGTCTCGGCGAGAAGAGCCGCGACGCAGCCGGCGACCAGCAGGACCCCGATCACGACGAAGAGCCGTTCGTTGCGTGCGCCGAGCTCCATGCAGGCGTGCGCCTCCCTCGGTAGCCTAGCCTGCGGTGCTACGCGCGGGCGCACGCTGCCCGTCGAGCCGACCGCCGTCGGGGGCCGATCACTCCGCGCCATGACGACTGCGGCACGAGGGGAGCAGGAACGCTCCCGGGCATCCAGGCACACGATCGCAGAACCGAGTTCGCCCCTTTTTCGATGGCTCTACGTATCGGCGATCGTCGTGACGACGCAGATCCGAAGGATGTCGAATCGGCCGGACGAGGAACGAATCCAGCTCCGCTCTACCGCTTGCTCTCCCGACCCCGCTGCCCGACCCCTCTGCCCGGCGGGAAGAGCTAACGTGAAAACGAACGGCCCTGCCGGCTTCCCCATTTCATCATCCCAAGGATCGAAGATGGCTGGGACCGCGAGCACACGCCCGACCCAGCGACCTGGGAAGCACACTCGGCTCCTCCTCCTCTTGCTCGTCTGGAGCGCAGTGGCCTGGGCTTGCGCCGAGGGTGAAGACGCGCCGGTCGACCCTCCTGTACCCGTACCGTCGCCTCGCGCGGAGGCAGGGGCCGACCCGACACCGAACCGGGGCCTCTGGAAGCGGGCACGTGTTCGCTCATCGGATGCCGATCTCAGCGAGCCCGAGCGTGAGATGGTGCGGCACCTCGAGACCCTCGGATACGTGGCGGGGTCCCAGTCGGCTACCGGTCTGAGCTCGGTCACGCGAAATCTGCAGGGGAGGGTCGCACCAGGTCTGAACTTCCTGACGTCGGGGCACGCGCCCGAGGCCCTGCTGATGAACGACCGCGGCGACATCCTCCATCGCTGGCACGGTGCCTTTCGTTCACTCTTTCCGAACTCCGATCGTCCGGCGCCCTCCTATTGGCGTCGCGCACATCTGTTTCCGAATGGCGATGTGATCGCGATCTTCGGCGGACAGGGAATGGCGCGTCTGGACAGTCGATCCCGGGTGATCTGGACCAGCGCCCTCCAAGCCCACCACGACCTCGACGTCGCCGACAACGGCGACGTGTACGTGCTCACGCGTCAGATCAATCGAGTCGAGGGCATCCACTCGGGTCAGCCCTTCGGCGAAGACTTCGTCACTGTGCTCGATGCCGAGGGGCGGATGAAACGCAACATCTCCCTGGTCGAGGCGCTGTATCTTTCGCCGTACTCGAGCCTCTTCGACCCCTCGAAGTCGGTCTTTGGCGATCTGCTCCACACCAATAGCGTCGCACTCCTCGACGGTCGGCTGTCGGACCGGATCCCGGAGTTCGAGTCGGGCCGCGTACTGGTCTCCTTCCTGGTGCCGAGCCTGATCGCAGTGGTCGACATGGAAGAGGGGCGCGTCGTCTGGGCTCATCGAGGAAGTTTTCGCAACCAGCACGATCCCAATGTCCTCGACAATGGCAATCTGCTTCTCTTCGACAATCTCGGCGACCCCCACTCCTCACTCGTACGCGAGCTCGATCCCGTGTCCGGTCACTCGCTGTGGACGTATCGAGGGAGCGAGGCCGAGCCCTTTCGCTCGGCGACCTGTGGAACGGCTCAACGCCTGGGCAATGGCAACACGCTGATCACCGAATCCGATGCGGGCCGCGCCTTCGAAGTCGACGAGCGAGGCGAGATCGTCTGGGAGTTCCACAATCCCCACCGCGCCGGTGAGGAGGGCGAATTCGTCGCGGCACTCCTCGAGGTTCGACGCCTACCCGAGAGCTTTCCCAGCGACTGGATCGACCCCAAGACCGTCGGGCATGGGCGCGGCGCAGCGGGCAGACAAGAGCCCTGAAATCGCGACATCGATCGGCATTCCTCCACCACGACGGGAGAGTCCGAGGCGCTCGTGGCGACGCATGGCCGCAGGGCTGCGCATCCGCGCGCCGCCTGCCGCGGGGCTCTCCATAGGGAATCGACATGACGCCAGTACTCGGACTTCGAGCCAGAACGCAGCTCGAATGCCCGATCCGCCCAGACCGATGCCAGGACAGGAACCGGTCGTCGCCGCCCTTCGGCACATGCTCCATGCGATCGAGTTGGTCGGCGAGCTTCCCGGCCTTGCGACGTGCGCTCTCGCCCTCACCAACCGTTCCGAAACACTGCTTCCGGCTTCCATTCGGAGAACGCCCCGGGAAGTAGAGTCCTCATTGCTTTTTCTTTCTTCTTTCTTCTTGCTCCGAGCACTCAATGTTCGACATCTGAATGGACCTGTCCGCGCTGCCGAGGATTCGGGCGCCAGAGGTCCTTTAGTCTTTCGGGTCGGTTTGCCGCGTTTGCTGGACAAGCAGCGGAGTTGCTGGATGAGCCCGCCCCGAGATACGCTCCAAGTCCCCGGTATTTCTCGCGGAGAGGTGGCCGAGCGGTCGAAGGCAGCGGTCTTGAAAACCGCCAGGGTGCAAGCCCTCGTGGGTTCGAATCCCACCCTCTCCGCCAATTCGCCCACTCCCCGATGCGACTGGCGGGAGGAGGAGCCGACATGGACAACGAGAAGATCATTCGCGAATTCATCGAGGCGTGGTCCCGACTCGACGCCACCGAGCTCGCCAGCTACTTCGCCGAGGACGGCGTGTACCACAACATGCCGACCGGCCCGGTGGGCGGGCGCGAGAACGTCGAGCAGATGATCGCCGGGTTCATCGCGGCCTGGACCGAGACCGAGTGGGACGTGCTCAACCTCGTCTCTTCGGGTGACGTCGTGATCGCGGAGCGCCTCGATCGCACGAAGGCGGGCGACAAGGGCGTCGATCTGCCCTGCACCGGCGTCTTCGAGATGGAGAACGGGAAGATCAAGGTCTGGCGCGACTACTTCGACCTGGGGACGTACGCGAGGGGCATGAGCTGACGCGCTGAACGGAGCCGTGCAGCGCGGCACCTCGTCCCGCCGACGCCGTGGCAAGAAGACTTGCGGTGACGCGCCGTCCGTTTCGCTCGATCGTCGTCGTCGCACCTTCCACCCGACGCGCCTGCTGCAATTCAGTCGTGCGCGTAGCCGCGAGAAGGGAGGATCCGATGCCCGTGTTTCCGCCCATGCCCGACGAACGCTTCTTCAGGCACGCCGTCGTGAGCGACGTCATCGACGGCGACACCATCGACGTGACGATCGATCTCGGCTGGTCGACCTGGCTTCACGAGCGGCTGCGTCTCGAGTTCGTGAACACGCCGGAGACGCGGGGCGACGCCGAGCGCGAGGCCGGGCGCTTCGTGAGCGCCAAGGTCGCCGAGTGGCTGCCCCCGGAGACCGCGGTCGTGATCGCCTCGATGGCATTCGACCGGAGCGGGCGCGTGCGGGGCAAGTACGGCCGCACCGTGGCCCACGTCTATCACGCCGCCGAGGGCTGGAACCTCAACGCGCGCCTGCTCGACCCCGCAGCTCGGCTGGCCTGGGAGACCAATGACAACGGGTCGCTCGTCGAGGCGCGCGACCTGACGGTGCTGACCGGGCTTCCCCCGGAGCTTCGCGGCGGCTGACGCACCGCGCCGCCGGGCCCGCCTCCGCCGCAGGCCATCTCGCCGCCCCCCCCCACCCGCTTGTGTGGCCCGAGCTGCGTCCACGCCGCGAGTCAAGTGATCGCCGCGTGCCACCGACACGTGTGGGGGAGGCACGAGGCGAAGCGCGTGCCCGGGGAGGTGATCATGATCCAGGAGCGTCCCTTCAAGCCGCTCTCGGGGTGGGGCCCGTTGATCGTCGTGCTGGTGCTCGTCGTGCTGTCGATCTGGTCCCTTCTCTCGTTTCTCGTGTCCGCCAGTGTGCTCTCCAATCTGATGGCGAGCATCTTCTGTCTCGTGACGTCGATGGTGATGGTCTTCGGCTTCATGGCGGTGGCGCCGAACGACTCGCGCGTGCTGCTGCTGTTTGGCGACTACCGCGGCACCGTCACCACCTCGGGCTTCTTCTGGGTGAATCCCTTCTACAGCAAGAAGAAGCTCTCGCTCCGCGTTCGGAACTTCGAGACGGGATCCACGCGGAGCCCGGCACAGACGAACGAGGCGGGCAAGGTCATCCAGGCCGAGACGCGTTCGAGTGGGAAGCCCTCAAAGGTGAACGACCGCGACGGCAACCCGATCGAGATCTCGGCGGTAGTGGTCTGGAAGGTGGTCGACACGGCGGAGGCGCTCTTCGAGGTCGACGACTTCGAGCACTACGTCGAGGTGCAGAGCGAGGCCGCACTGCGGGTCCTCGCGAGCCGGCACCCCTACGACAGCGAAGACCACGAGGTCTCACTGCGCGGCGAGCCCACTGTGGTCTGCGGGCAGCTGCAGTCGGACATCCAGGAGCGGCTCGGCAAGGCAGGCGTCGAGGTGCTCGAGGCGCGCATCAGCCATCTCGCGTACGCCCCGGAGATCGCAGCGGCGATGCTGCAGCGGCAGCAAGCGCAGGCCGTCGTGGCGGCACGTACGAAGATCGTCGAGGGCGCCGTGGGCATGGTCGAGATGGCGCTCGCGCAGCTGCAGCGCGACGACATCCTCCACCTCGACGACGAGCGCCGCGCGTCGATGGTCTCGAACCTCCTCGTCGTGCTCTGCAGCGATCGCCACACCCAGCCGGTGATCAACACGAGCTCTTCGTAGGGATGACGCACATCTGCCGATCCGCCCATCTCCGGGCGGGTCCTGCACGGGGGCCCTCTCACGTAGCGAACCCCCGTCGTTCGAGCGTCGCGCCCCGACGCTAAGCTCCCGTCGTCCTTGGATGAGCTCCGATCACCGATCGGGCCGGGAGTGCTCCAGTGCCGACATCGATGCCTCGCCGTCGAGTGGCGATCGTTCTTCTATTCATGCTCACGGCGGGCAGCGTCGCGACCGGCTGCGCCAAGCCCAGCCGCGGCCCGGCGGTCCCCGCCGATCGTACGGCCGAGGCCACGATCCCCGGCGTGCCGAACGCCCGCTACTACCTGCGCGAAAACCTCGAACGCATGCTGGCCGATTCGCTCGCCTCGACGGAGCGCGGCACCGCCGATCGCAAGTCGCGGGGGCTGGCCGACGACGCGGCCCGGCACTTCCTCGCGATCTCGGGCGGCGGCGACAAGGGCGCGTTCGCTGCCGGCCTGCTGAACGGTTGGACCGCGAATGGCACTCGGCCCGAGTTCGACGTGGTGACCGGCGTCAGCACGGGCTCGCTGATCGCGCCCTTCGCCTATCTCGGCTCGGACTACGACGCCGTGCTCGAGGAGGTCTACACCGGGATCGGCCCGAGTGACATCTACGAGCAGCGCTCGATGCTGCGGGCGGCGTTGCGGGACGACGCGATGGCAGACAGCGCGCCGCTCGGGCGGCTCATCGCGAAGTACATCACGGCCGATCTGCTCGAGAAGATCGCCGAGCAATACGAACGTGGCCGCTGGCTCATGGTGGTCACCACCGATCTCGACGCCCGCCGGCCGGTCATCTGGAACATGGGGAACATCGCGAAGGTCGGGACGCCCGAAGCGCTCGCGCTGTTTCGCAAGGTGCTGCTGGCGTCGGCCTCGCTGCCCGGGATCTTTCCGCCGGTGCTCTTCGACGTGGAGGTCGATGGCGCGGCTCACCAGGAGCTCCACGTCGACGGCGGCGTCGCGGCGCAGAGCTTCCTGTTCCCGCCCTCGTTCACGACCGCGCTCGAGGAGCGCGGCCTGATCGCGGAGCGCGAGCGGCACGTGTACCTGATTCGCAACGCGCGCTTCGACGCACAGTGGTCCGAGGTGTCGCGCGCCACGATCCCGATCTTCCTGCGATCGAACTCGGCGCTCTTCACGGCGGGCGGGCTCGGCGACATCTACCGCATCTACACCGTGGCCGAGCGCTATGACATGCAGTTCAACCTCGCGTACATCCCGGCGTCGTTCGACGAGCCCCATCCCGAGGACTTCGACACCGGGTTCATGAAGGTGCTCTACGAGTTCGCGAGGAGCCAGGCCGAGGCCGGCTATCCGTGGCACGAGCTGCCGCCGGGCTTCGAGACGACGCTGGCCCATCCGGAGCGGTGAGGAGGAGGGCCGACCACGATTTCGACCGCGGGCGCCAACGGTGCCCGCGCACAGGGGGGTAATGGCATGCCGAACGGTGAGGCCGTGCAGGCCGAGGGCGAGCTCTTCCGCAAAGGCTTTCTCGTGGCGCTGGTGGTCGTGATCAGCGCCGCGTTCCTGGTGACGATCAAGACCTTTCTGATGGCGATGCTGATGGCGGCGCTCGTCTCGGGGCTATGCCATCCGATCTACAGGTGGCTGGTCAAGCTGTTGCGCGGGCGCGAGAGCGCCGCGTCGTTCATCACGATCCTGTTCGTGCTCTTCGTGATCATCGGGCCGCTGTCGTTCTTCTTCAGCATCGTCACCACCCAGGCGGTCCAGGTGAGCCAGTCGGTGGGGCCGTGGGTGAACGAGAACCTCGCGGTGCCCCACGAGCGCAACGAGCTGCTGAACAGCCTGCCGCTGCCGGAGTCGATCGAGCGTGCCATCGCGCCCTACCAGAGCCAGATCGCGATGAAGCTCGGAGAGTGGGCTGGGCGCATCGGCGCGCTGGTCGTTTCGATGCTGGCCGCGGCCACCCGGGGTGCGGTCAGCTTCTTCGTCTCGCTGTTCATCATGCTCTACTCGATGTTCTTCTTCTTGAAGGACGGCAGGCACGTGATGGAGCGGATCCTCTACTACATACCGCTGGGCAACGACGAAGAGGACATGCTCGTCGAGCGCTTCGTGTCGGTGACGCGCGCGACGCTCAAGGGGACGCTCGTGATCGGCATCGTCCAGGGCGCGCTGGCGGGCGCGGCCTTCTGGGTGGTCGGCATCCACGGCGTCGCGTTCTGGGGGACGCTGATGGCGATCCTCTCGATCATCCCGGGGCTCGGCACCGCGATCGTGTGGGTGCCCGCGGTGTTCTACCTGATCGCCATCGATCACTTCGGTGCCGCGATCGGGCTCGCGGCCTGGTGCATCGCCGTGGTGGGCACGGCCGACAACGTGCTCCGCCCGATCCTCGTCGGGCGCGACGCGAAGATGCCCGACCTGCTGATCCTGCTCTCGACGCTCGGCGGGCTCGTGCTCTTCGGCGCCGTCGGCATCGTGGTCGGCCCGATCATCGCCGCGCTCTTCGTCACCGTGTGGGAGATCTTCGGGACGACCTTCGCCGGCGTCCTGCCGCAGCGGCGAGTGGGAGCGGAGGAGCCGGCGACCGAAACGGGGTAGTGTCGTGACCGCCATCCACTAGTCGTCCGAGTCTTCGTCGTCGTCGTGGGCGCCATGGTACGCGGCGACGGCACCCGCGGCGCCAGCCTGAGCGTCAGCGGCCGTGTAGGCCGCGGCGGCGCCGTGGGTGTAGACGAGCTCGCCGCCCGAGTGGCCGACCGGAATCGCGGCACCCAGCACGCCGAGCGCGGCAATGACGCCGGCGACCCGAAGCGCCGTGCCCCGGCGTCCCGCCAGCATGCCCGCGCCGATCGGGACGAGCGCAATGCCCGCCAGCAGAAGGAAGCGCTCGGCTGCGTGCTCGTGGGCCTCGATGTGGCGCTCGGCGACGACGCGCTCGACGCGGTCCTCCTCGGACTCGCCCGTCTCGGTGGCCAGCCACGCCCCGCCGACCACGAGCGCCTGCAGCAGCACGATCACCGCCCAGGCGCGGACCGGGAGCAGCTCTCGCCAGACGGCCCAGGCGCCGAGCGCGGCGAGGAAGGGCAGGATTGTCGCGATCGCGAGCGGAAGATGGACGACGGCGGGGTGGAGCGGATCGGGCATCATGTGTGGGTCCTCCTCGGGTGGCCTCGGCCCCTTGCGTGTGCGACAGATTCGGGCGAGGCAGCCGATCCGCCATCCGTCAAATGCAGGTGTGCGCGCGGGGCGGCCCGTCGGAGGGGAGCTGGAGCATGGATGCGACGGATGTCGGAGAGCGCTTTCGCTGGCTGCTGACCCTTCTGCTCGGGGCGATCGCCGCCGGCGGCGCGGTCGACCTGGCGCTCGACGCCCCCGAGAGCCCCTGGAGCCTCCACGTCCTCTTCGAGCTCGGCCTGCTCGTGCTCTCGCTCGGCGCCGTCGCCTATCTATGGCTCGGCTGGCGCGACGCGCGGCATCGCCTCGGGCGCACCCGCTCGGAGCTCGAGGCGAGGGGCGCCGAGCGCGACGCCTGGCGCGGGCGGGCCGAGAAGATGCTGCGCGGGCTAGGTGCCGAGATCGACGAGCAGCTCCAGACGTGGGGTCTGACCCCGGTCGAGCGGGAGACCGCGCTGCTCCTGCTCAAGGGCTACGGGCACAGGGAGATCGCCGCGCTTCAGGAGAAGAGCGAGCGGACGGTGCGGCAGCACGCGGTGGCCGTGTACCGAAAGTCGGGGCTCTCCGGGCGTGCGGAGCTGTCGGCCTTCTTTCTCGAAGACCTGCTCCTGCCCGGTAGCGTCGATCCGGCGGCGGGGGGTGAGCCCGAGGGGGCGCCGACGTGATCGGAGCGCGCTCCGCTCCGGATTGACCGGGCAGCATCGGACTCTAGATTGCCCTGCTCGAACGCGAGGAATGAGGAGGTGAGGCAATGAGCGAATCGATCGGATTCGAGGTCGAGCTGAGCGAGCCGTACGAAGCTGCGCTCGAGCGCGTGCAGGCTGCGCTCGCAAGCGAGGGCTTCGGCGTGCTGACGCGAATCGACGTGAGCGAGACGTTCAAGAAGAAGCTCGATCTCGATTTCCGGCCCTATGCGATCCTCGGCGCCTGCAATCCGAAGCTCGCATCGCGGGCGCTGCAGAGCCGACCCGATGCGGGCCTGCTGCTGCCCTGCAACGTGACCGTCGAGGCCACGGAGGCGGGCGGCAGCCTGGTGCGGATCGTCGACCCCGAGCAGATGATGAAGGCCGGTGGGGTCGAGCACGATCAGGTGCTCGACGAGGTGGGGCGAGAGGCGCGCCAACGCCTCGCGCGCGTGGCCGAGGCGCTCGCGGCCGACTGATGGGAGGCCGCGCCGGCGGCGCGGGGGCGTCTGGGGCTCCACCCCAGCGGTATCCGTCACTTGCCCGATGGCGCGTCGCTGGCCAGGCGCCACCCTGCCGGACGTACCGGGGCGACGGCGCGAGCGGATGCAGCCGAGGAGCAGCCATGCCGGCGCTCCATCCCCGAGCGGAGGCACCACCTTGAGCATTGCGTGCCGCGGCATTTCGCAGAGCGCCAGCAAGCACAGCAGCCCGCGAGGATCGGTGCTCGGGCTGATCCTCGCCGTGGTCTTCGGAGCGTACGGATGGGCCGGTGCCGCGGCCGCGGACGGCGAGGTCGACTCGGCGCGCGAGCGGCCTCGCGTCTACCTGACGGGTCTGGCCGGCGGAGCCTGGGCGACGGCGGACATCGAAGGCTCGACCACCGCCGATGGCGATTTCGGCGGATCGAGCCACGATCAGACCGCCTTCGGTGGCGCCGCCCTCGGCACGACGCTCGACCTCGGCTGGAGCGACCTGCGCCTCGAGCTCGAGGGCGTCGGCGGCCGGCGCTTCACCTTCGACACACCTTCCGCATCGGGCACCTGGGTCACCCACGCCGAGAACTGGACGCTCCAGGGCAACTTCTGGTTCGAGTACGCGCTCGAGCGGTTGCTCCCAGAGACGCCCGTGCTCCGAAACGTGGCGCCCTTCACCGGCGGAGGACTCGGCCTGTCGCGGACGACCCTCACGGCGACCGGGCCCGGCGCATCCGGTCGCTCCGAGAGCTCGACGCTCGCCTGGCAGGCGGGCGCCGGGCTCGCGTACCGCGTCGCACCCTGGCTCGTGCTCGACGTCCGCTACCAGTACGCCGATCTCGGCGGGCCGAGCGTCGAGCTTCGCGCGGGCGGGGTGCGCCAGGGCCAGCTCGACCTCGACATCGGGACACACGAGGTGGTCGGCGGCGTTCGGTTCGTGCTCCCTTCGTTCTGAAGCGGTCCACGGGGCGGCGCTGCTGATCTAGCCTATCGCGCGCCGGTGGCCGGCTGGCACTCTGCGGAGACTCGATCGTGGCGCCCACGCAATTCGACGAGGTGAAGCTCGGCCAGCCCCGGCGCACCGGCACCTACACCGTGCCGCGCGACGAGGTGATCGAGTACGCGCGCAAGTGGGATCCCCAGCCCTGGCACCTCGATGACGCCGCCGCCGCCGAGGGGGCGTAGCCGACCCCCCCAGCTCCGATTCGGGTGGGGTCCCGGGGCGGGCTTCACGCGCGGATACCGAGGGTAAACCCCGAGTCGTGTGCGGCGCGGACGCGCCGAGCGGCAGGCTCCGCGTCGATTTCTGCCGGTGCCGGCAAGCCTCGCCGAATGCCCCCAGAACTCTTGATTTTCGCTCTACAGGCCGATGCAAGTCCCGCCGAAACGTCACAGGACCACTTCCAGGGCCTGGCACGTCCGGGCCTGCCCCCCCTGTTGGAGAGACAACCTGATGGCTGAAGCGATGAGCCTGGTCGAACCCCGTGTCTGCCTCGCCGATACGGCGGGCGAGCTGGTCTCGGCCCGGGCGCTGCTGAACGAGCTCGGCATCGCCTGGTGCGACTACGACCCCGCCCGCGACGGCCTGGCCGACCTCCTGA
>CAYYSY010000281.1:0-2895 GCA_964474355.1 uncultured Spirochaetaceae bacterium
GGCCCGGAGCTGCTGCGGAGGCTGCCAGTGGACCGGCTCGTTCTCGCGCAACCACCTGAAGTAGTCGTGCGGGATCGCGCGCTCGTAGGTCGCAGAGTCGTAGAGGTTGACCGGCTCCATCGGGCGCTTCCCTCAGGTCGCCGCGGGCTTCGCGACGGGCTTTGCGACGGGCTTGGCGACGTGGGCGGCGAGGGCCGCGAGCAGCTCCTGATAGACCATGTTGTGCCCGCGTTCGCCGCCGAGCAGGAAGCCGATGTGCATCAGCAAGCTGTTCGAGCGCACGTCACAATAGAACGAGACCTTCGTGCGTTCGTCGCCGAGCGGCTCGAAGACCCAGCGCCCCTTCCCGACGAGGTCGCCGCCGTCATAGGTCTCCTCGATCTCGTTCGGGGGCGAGATGCGCTGGATGGTCCGTGTGAAGCGCGACTTCACGGGTGAGCCCTTGGCGGCGAGCACGTGCTGCAGCTGCGCACCCTCGACCACGTCGCCGCCGCCGATCACGTCGACCTCGTACCGGTGGTACCAGTCGCGCATACGGGGGTAGTCGAGGATGATGTCGAAGAGCCTCTGGGCGGGCGCATCGATCTCGAGACTGTCTACGGTGTCGAAGCCGGGCATGACGAAGACCCTAGCAGAGCGCGGGACTCGACCGCGTTCCGGTGGCGCGTTGGGATTCATCGGAAGAAGTCGCCCCCCCCCTGCCTGTTCGCAAGCGTAGGAGCTGAGGCGACACGCCATCCCGAGACGGGGACTAGGAGTTGCCTCGCGCGGTATACGTACTCATGCAGCCCATGTAGTACCAACCGCTCGCAAGTTGCCGAGCCGGCGGCTCACGGCGCCGCGGCAGGCGGGTCGGCACTCAGCTCCCCCACGTATCGAACGACGTGATCGTTTCGGGTGCGGGGCGGTCGACGACCTTGAAGTCGGTGCCCTGCGTGTAGCCGACCGGGAGCAGGGCGACCTGCATCACGTCTTCGGGGATCTCGAGCAGCTTGGCGACCTCCTCCTCGAAGAAGAGATGGATCGTCGTCAGCGCCGAGCCGAGACCGCGGCTCCGAAGCGCGAGCTGGAAGCTCCACATGGCGGGGAAGATCGACCCGTAGACCGCGGCGGCCATGCCGTTGGGAGAGCCGGCCGGCAGTCGCCCCTCGATGCACGGGATCACGAGACACGGCACCTCGTGCAGGTGATCGAGCAGCCACTCGGCCGAGTCGTAGACGCGGTGTGTCTGTGCGTCGCCGCTGTCGATGTCGGCGCGGGCCTGCGAGAGGAACTGCTTGCCGCGCCCGTAGATCTCGGCGATGCCGGCGCGCTTCGTCTCGTCCGTGACGACCATCCAGCGCCACTTCTGGGTATTCGAGGCGGTGGGCGCCTGCTGTGAGAGGCGGATGCAATCGAGAATGACGTCGCGCTCGACGGGTCGTTCGAGATCGAGGCGGCGACGGACGGCGCGCGTGGTGGACAGGAGCCGATCGGTCTCGGCCAGATCGAAGGGGGCGCTGGACATGGAGCCTCCACTGCTGGGCGACCCGATCCGGGCCGGGTCGAGGGGGTTCGACACTCACAACCCTAGCAAGGTGCGCGGGGACGACGGGATCTTCGCGCGAGGCGCCATGCGCGGCCGGCACCGTAGCCGACCTCCGCCTGGCGCCGCCCATGTCATACTCTCCGGCCCAAGCCACGACCGGGGCGCTGCCCCGTGACCCCAACCTGGAGATCCCATGCGCGCAGCACTCTTGACCGAAGTCGGTAAGCCCCTCGAGATCGTCGACGACGTCGACATCCGCCCGCCGCGGGTCGGTGAGGTGCTCGTCCGCGTCCACAACTGCGGCATCTGCCACTCCGACATCAGCATCGCCGATGGGATGGGGGCGATCACGCCCGTGATCCTCGGCCACGAAGCCGCGGGCGTGGTCGAGGCGGTGGGCGACGGTGTCACGACTCACGCCGTCGGCGACAAGGTCGTGTTGACCCCCGCTCCGCCGTGTGGCCAGTGCTACTTCTGCCAGCGCGGCGAGTTCAGTGTGTGCGTGAACTCGATGGGGATCATGACGAACTCGTTCCCTGACGGGACGACCGGGCTGTCGCGAAACGGTGAGGTCGTCTACCGCGGCCTCAACGTGGCCGGCTTTGCCGAGTACGCCGTCACCCAGGCATCCGGCGCGATCAGGATCCCCGAAGACGTGCCGGTCGAGGTCGCGTGCGTGATCGGCTGCGCGGTGCAGACGGGTGTCGGCGCCGTGCTCAACACGGCCCAGGTCGAAGAGGGCGCGACCGTACTCGTGCTCGGCCTCGGCGGCATCGGGCTGTCGACCGTGCAGGGCGCCTCGCTCGCGAACGCAGCGAAGATCATCGTCAGCGACCCCGTGCTCGCGCGCCGTGAGATGGCGAAGGCGCTCGGCGCGACCCACGTGCTCGATCCGACGACCGACGACGTCATGACCGCGGCGCGCGACCTCACCGACGGCATCGGTGTCGACTATGCGTTCGAGACCGCGGGTGTGGCCGACCTGGTCACGCAGGGCTTCCTCGCCGCGCGCAACGGCGGCACGGTCGTCTGTGTCGGCGCCCCGCCCATCGATCAGGCGATCACGATCGCGCCGGCGTCGCTCTTCACCTTCACCGCGAAGAAGCTGATGGGCACGCTTCTAGGCGGCTGCAACTCGGTGCGCGACGTGCCGCGCCTGATCGGCCTCTGGCGCAATGGTCGCCTCGATCTCGAGACGATGATCACGACGCGCCGCCCCCTCGAAGAGATCAACGAGGGCTTCGAAGACGTGCGCGCGAGTCGGGGCGTGCGCACGGTGCTCGAGATCTAGGGGAGGCGCGCCGCTCGCCCGAGGGTTCGCGCCACCGTCGGCCCCGTCGCGAGATCGCCGAGTTCCCTACCGTTCA
>CAYYSY010000282.1:0-9399 GCA_964474355.1 uncultured Spirochaetaceae bacterium
GCGATACGTGCGCCGTGGCGCCCGGGCCTGATCCACCCACCCGTTCACCTCGACACACAGCGTCACGCTCCGTCGTCGCCCTACGTCGTGTAGTCGGCGTTGATGTGGATGTACTCGTGCGTGAGATCGCAGCCCCAGGCCTTGAAGCGATGGCGGGGCGAGCCGATCTCGACGTCGATGCGCGTGGTCTTCGCCGCCTTCATCGCCTTGGAGAGCGCCTCGAGATCGGTGTCGACCGCGCGCCCACGATCGAAGACCGTCTCGCCCATCACGCGGATCACGAGACCGCCCGGCTCGACGCGGTCGAAGCCGACGGCGGCCGAGGGCTTGCCGATCGCCATGACGATGCGGCCCCAGTTCGGGTCGGCGCCGTGGACGGCGGTCTTCACGAGCGGTGAGTTGATCAGCGTCTTCGCGAGGGCGCTGGCATCCGCCTCGCTCGTCTCGACCGCGACCTCCACCTCGATCAGGTTCTCGACCCCCTCACCTCGTCCGACCACGTCGCGGGCGAGCTTCGCGCAGAGCATGAGGAGCGCGTGCTCGAAATCGGCGACGCCCTCTCGCGACAGCTCGACCTGATTCGTGCTCATGATCGCGACCGTGTCGCTCGTGCTCGTGTCGGAGTCGACGCTGATCGCGTTCCAGGTGCGATCGGCGCAGCGGCGAAGCAGCGCGTCGAGCTCGGTCGCGGGCAGCCGCGCGTTCGTGAACAGGTAGCCGAGCATGGTGGCCATGTTCGGCTCGATCATGCCCGCGCCCTTCACGTAGCCGCAGAGCACCACGTGGCCGAGCTTTGCCGACGCCCACTTGGGCGCGGGGTCGGTCGTGAGGATCGCCTCGGCGGGCCCATCGAGCGCGCCGGTCTCGAGCGACTTCGAGAGGCCCGGGATGCCGTCCAGGATGCGATCCATCGGCAGCGGTACGCCGATGACCCCCGTGCACGAGAGCAGGACGTCGCCCGGCTCGACGCCGAACTCGCTCGCGAGCGCGGCGATGATCTCGTCGACGTGCTTCGCACCGTCCGGCGTGAAGACGTTGGCGTTCTTCGACACGACGGCGCAGAGCTGCAGGCGCCCGTTCGCCACGTTCTCGCGGCCCGAGACGACGGCGTCACCGGGGCAGCGATTGCGGGTGAAGATCGCGGCGGCCGGCCCGGGCTCGGGCAGGCGAACCACCGAGAAGTCGGGCACGCCGGAGGGGCCGACGCCGAGCGACACGGCCACGCTCTCGATGCCCGGCGGCTGATGCGCGAGCGCATTCTCGAGCTCGATGCGCCCGAGCCCGGCCACCGACTCGAAGGCGAACAGGTCCTGCTCACAGCCCGTGCCTTCGACCTCGACGAGCTCGATCGGGCGATCCGACCAGATTCGTGACACGCGGGATCCCTTCTTCATCGTCCGCTCCCCGCGAGCGGGGCGGGAGCGTACTTCATCTTCGGCAGCGTCTTGCCGGACCGGCGGGGCAGCGTGATCGGCCTTCCGAGCGGGGCATCCGCCACGGCTACTCGCGGACGGTGCCCGGATGCGTCCGTCGACGCCCGGATGTGGCAGGGGCAATGCCCCCTCGCCACTCGCGCTCGACAGATCGTGCGCCGCACGGTCGGCTTGCGAACGCCCATGGGCGCTCCGGCCGAGTTCCCGCTACCCTGCGGCCAATCGCACACCGCCCACGTGCTCGGTTGGGACTCCCGAGCGAGTCGTGTGTTTACCGCGGTGTGCCGTCCATCCCCGATCAAGGCTTCAAGGTGAGGCCAGAAGATCTCGCGAGGACAAGTTTCCCCGGCTCCACAGTGCCACCCAGTGCGGAGCTACGACCGGCGTCGGGGAGGAGTGAATTTTGGCAGAAGGTACCGTCAAGTGGTTTAGCGACGAGAAGGGCTACGGCTTCATCACCCCCGATGATGGCTCGAAGGACCTCTTCGTCCATTTCTCGAACATCATCGGCGATGGATTCAAGTCGCTGCAGGATGGCCAGAAGGTTTCGTACGAGCCCGCCGAGGGCCGCAAGGGCCCCGAGGCCACGAGCGTGCAGCCGCGCTAGTCGCGACCGTTCGAGCCCGGCCTGAAGCGTGATGGCCAGGTGATCTCGAGAGGCGACCCACGATGTGGGTCGCCTCTTCTCGTTTCGGAGCTCGTCTCCAATTCGGGGCCCGCCGAAGGATGAAGGATAGAGAGAGACCAAATCGCGAGCGGTGGCACATACGCCCGCCACTCGAAATCCGATCCCCCTGGCTGCGCTGGCTGCGAGAGCTGAACGAAGAGACGAGCCGACGACGACGTGAGCTGCGCCCCTGCCGATCACTCCACCCGCGCTGTGCTTCGCATCGCCAGCGTGCTGCTCGCCGCGGCATGGCTCGGCCTCGCGCCCCCCTCCGCCGCGTCCGCGCAGGAAGGCAGCGACGGCACCATCCACTGGGCGTTCAGCTCGTTCCTCGGCACCGGCGTCTACCGGATCACCGGCGAGCGCACCGCGTTCATCCTCCACATCCCCGGCCGATTCACCTTGAGCCGATCGAAGATCGGGCAGGACGGCGAGCGGCGCGTGGGCGTCGAGGTCCGGCTCCCCCTCACGCTCGGCATCATGCAGGCCGACACGCTCGGCGACTTCATCGATCAGGAGAGCTACGGCACGGTCGCCTTCTCACCAGGCGTCGAGGTCGAGATCCCCGTGACCCGCGACTGGCTGCTGCGTCCCTACGTCTACTTCGGCGGCGGCTGGGAGCTCGGCGACGCAGACGACAACACGAGCGTCGTCGCTTCGGCGCTGATCTACCAGACGGGCCTGAAGAGCCGCTATCACCTGCCCATCGAGGTCGGCAACTGGGGCCTGCTCGGTGCCGTGCAGTACGCAGGCTACAACCCCGACGCCGGGGCCTCGTCCGATCTGCTCATCGTGATGGGCGGGCTCGAGACGCGCCAGCGCCTGGGCTCGCTCATGAACGGCAATCACGCGCTCTTCATCGAGGGGCACGCCACGTACAGCTACGTCACCGACCTCGCGAAGCTCCGCAACGGCGCGAACCCGCCGGTGGGCATCGACGACTTCTGGGAGGTGGGTCTCGGCATCAGCCAGGGCGTGGTGCCGTTTCGCATCCTCCGCTTCATCCCGATCGAGCGCTTCGGCGTCGCGTTCCAGCTGAGCACCGATACCCGCTACCGGGCGGTGAAGCTGAGCTTCAGATCGCCGTTCAGGCGCTGAAGTCGGCCCCATCGGGGCCGCTCACGCCCCGGGGAGTGTCCGACACCCGACACGACCTCGCGTCGGGCGCCTGAGGGCCACGATACGTGGCGCCCCCTCGTCTCTCGATCTGCGCAGACTCCATGGACATCGCCCACCTGGGGATTCAGTTTCTGCATCGAGAGCAGGGACTGTACTTTCGTTGCCGGTTGGAGTCATGGCTCGACCGGGCTCGCGGGCATGGCCGATGCAGGCTCGCCCCAGGCGATGCAGTCCCCGATGAGAGGAGACCGTCATGGACACTCGAGAGATCTCGATCCACGGCCAGGTCGTCAGCTATCGCGAGGAAGGCTCGGGCCCGGTGGTGCTGCTGATCCACGGGATGGCCGGCAGCATGGCGACCTGGGATCGGGTGATCCCGGCGCTCGCGAAGGAGTTCACGGTCGTGGCGCCCGATCTCCCGGGCCATGGCCGATCCGAGAAGCTCGTGCACGACCTCTCGCTGGGCGGGATGGCGAGCACCCTGCGCGATCTGCTGGTCGCGCTCGGTCACGACCGTGTCACGGTCGTCGGTCAGTCGCTCGGCGGCGGCATCGCCATGCAGCTCGCGTATCAGTATCCGGAGCGCTGTGACCGACTCGTGATCGTGGGCAGCGGCGGTCTCGGCCGCGAGGTGAACCCCCTCCTCAAGGCGCTCACCCTGCCCGGCAGCGAGGCGCTGCTCGGTGTGGTCTGCGCGCCGATCATTCGCGACACGATCGAGGCGGTGAGTGAGTGCGGCTCGAAGATCGGCCTCACGACCGCGGCCCACGTGCAGGAGCTGTGGCGCAGCTACAGCTCTCTCAGCGACAAGGACACGCGTCATGCGTTCCTGCGCACGCTGCGCGCCGTGATCGACACGCGCGGTCAGGCCGTCTCGGCCGCCAATCGGCTGCACCTCGCTGCGGAGATGCCGACCCTGGTCGTATGGGGTGATGCCGATCCGATCATTCCGGTCGAGCACGCCTACGCGGCACATGAAGGCATCGAGGGCAGCCAGCTCGAGATCTTCCCGGGCGTCGGCCACTACCCGCACGCCGAGGATCCGGAGCGGTTCGTCGACGTGCTGACCGATTTCATCGAGAATACCATTCCGGCGCAGATCGAGGTGGCGCGGCATCACGTCATTCGAGACAGCGAGGAGCCGGCAGCGGCTTAGGTGACGGACGGCGGCATGACGGACGACGAACGAGAGGCGAGCTGCAGATGGACCGACTGACGACGCAGGACGCCTCGTTCCTCTACGTCGAGAACGAGTTCAACCACATGTCGATCGCGGCGCTCGCGATCTTCGATGGGCCGCCGCCGGGCCAGGACGAGATCGAGGCGATGGTCGAGCCCAAGCTCGATCTCGTGCCGCGCTACCGGCAGCGCATCCGGTTCGTGCCCTTCGACGCGGGGCGGCCGGTCTGGTGCGACGACCCGCACTTCAGCCTCCGCTACCACGTCCGCCACACCGCCTTGCCCTCACCGGGCAGCGACGAGCAGCTGCAGACGCTCGTCGGGCGCGTGATGTCGCAGCAGCTCGACCGCACGAAGCCGCTGTGGGAGCTCTGGGTCGTCGAGGGCCTCGAAGACGACCGCTGGGCGATGCTCATCAAGATGCACCACTGCCTGTCGGACGGGGTCGCGGCCACCGATCTGATGACCGTGCTGCTCGACGAGAGCCCCGACGCAGAGCCGCGGGAGGCCAACCCGTGGACGCCCGAGCGCACGCCCTCCCCGCTGCAGCTGATGACGGACGCCGTGATCGAGCGGCTCACCTCTCCGCGTGAGGTGGTGGAGACCGTGCTGCACGCCCTGAACGCGCCCGGGCGCACGGCGAAGAAGCTCGGCGATCTCGCCGACGGGCTCGTGACCTTCCGCCGCTTCATGAACCTCGACCTCGAGTCGAGCCTGAACGGCCCGATCGGACCGCATCGCAGCTGGCGCTGGGCCGAGACGACGCTCGCCGACGTGAAGAAGATCCGCAGCGCCCACGGCGGCACCGTGAACGACGTGGTGCTGGCGGTCATCACGCGCGGCTTCCGGGACCTGCTGCTGTCGCGCGACGAGCCCGTGCGCGATCTTGTCGTGCGCACCCTGGTGCCGGTCTCGGTCCGCGGCGACGACGAGCACGACGTGCAGAACAATCGCGTCTCGGCGATGTTCGCGGAGCTGCCCGTCGGCATCGGCGACCCGGTCGAGCGCCTGCACGCGATCGGCGAGCAGATGGACGAGCTCAAGACCCATCACCAGTCCGAGGCGGGAGAGACGCTCATGGCGCTCTCGGGCCTCGCACCGCCGGTGATGTTCGCGCTCGCCGCCCGCACCTTCGCCGACGTGCCTCAATCCTACGTGCAGACGGTCACCACGAACGTGCCCGGCCCCCGGCAGCGGCTCTACGCCGCCGGCCGGCCGATGCGAAGCGGGTACATCTACGTCCCGCTCGCATCGTCCGTGCGCCTGGGCGTGGCCATCTTCTCGTACGCCGGCGATCTGGCCTTCTGCATCACGGGCGACGCCGACCACTCACCGGACATCGACGTGCTCAGCCGAGGCATCGAGCACGGGATGGCGGAGCTGCTGGCAGCGAGCTGAGCGAAGGCGGCGCGAGGTGCCACGCGCCTGCGATCACTTGATCGTGACGGCCGTCGCTCGCACGATCGTGCAGCCCTGGGACCACAGGATGAAGTACTTGCCCACCGTCTCGACGCTGATGTTGATCAGCGCATCGGCTCCGTTGCGCTCGTTCATCGCCTCGTCGACCGCGTCGTTGAGATTGTTCCCGCCGCTGATCGGGATGATCCCCAGCAGGTTGAACTTGCAGTCCGCCGCCTCGACGGGGCCGAGCACCCTGTAGCCGTCCTGCTGGAGCGGGATGTTCGACGGCGACACACCGCCTGGACTTCGCACGCAGCCGAGGCACGCGATACAGACAATGAGAAAGAGGCTCGAAGCGCGAATCATGATGGTTCCCCCCAGAACCCGCCGGGAATCGACGGGGCGCTGACCCGGAGGCTCCGGGCGCGTGGGAGGAGTCTAGACTGCAAACCCGGGAAGAGCCCTGAGGGGGCAACCACGCGACCCGGCTGGTGACGCTCAGCGAGGCGCCCCCGACCCGGATTCCGCCTCCTCGCGGAGGGTCTCGAGCTCGGTCCAACGCGCGTAGGCCGCCTCGAGCTCGGGGGCGAGCTCGGTCAGCCGCTCGTGGGCGCGCGCCTGCTCTGCCGCGTCAGCCTCGTAGAAGGCGGGCTCGCTCATGCGCGCGACGAGCGCGGCCTGCTCGGCCTCGAGGGCCTCGATCTGCTCGGGCAGCGCCTCGAGCTCGCGCGCCTGCTTGAAGCCGAGCTTGCGCGGCTTGCCGCGCTTCGGCGCCTGGGTCTTCGACTCCTTCGCGGGCTTCGCCTCTGCCGCGGCGTGCCGCTCGCGCCACGCGAGCCAGTCCGAGTAGCCCCCGACGTGCTCCCGCACGCGGCCCTCGCCTTCGAAGACGAGCGTCGAGGTGACGACGTTGTCGAGGAAGGCGCGATCATGGGAGACGAGCAGGATCGTCCCCGAGTAGTCGATCAGCAGCTCTTCGAGCAGCTCGAGCGTCTCGATGTCGAGGTCGTTGGTCGGCTCGTCGAGCACGAGCAGATTCGCCGGCTGGGTGAAGAGCCGTGCGAGCAGCAGCCGATTGCGCTCTCCGCCCGAGAGCGCGCCCACCGGTGTGCGAGCGCGCGCGGGGCTGAAGAGGAAATCCTGCAGGTAGCCGATCACGTGACGCTGGCGTCCGCCGATCTCGACGAAGTCGTGCCCGTCGGCCACGGTATCGACGACCGTCTTGTCGAGGTCGAGCCTGGCGCGCAGCTGGTCGTAGTAGGCGATCTCGAGCTTCGTCCCGAGACGCACCGAGCCGCTCGTCGGCGTGAGCTCGCCGAGCAGCAGCTGCAGCAGCGTCGTCTTGCCCACGCCGTTCGGGCCGACGAGGCCGATGCGATCGCCGCGCATGATCCGAAGCGAGAGGTCGTCGACGACCGGCGTCTCGCCTTCGCCCCACGCGAACGAAGCGTGCTCGGCTTCGACGACGAGCTTGCCCGACGCGCCCCCCTCTTCGAGCGCGAGCCGCGCCTTGCCCTCGACCTCGCGGCGCGCCGCCCGCTCCTGGCGGAGCCGCTTCAGCGCCCGCACCCTGCCCTCGTTGCGGGTGCGCCGCGCCTTGATGCCCTGGCGGATCCACGCCTCCTCCTGCGCGAGCTTCTTGTCGAAGAGCGCAGCATGGCGGGCCTCGTCCTCGAGCGCTGCACTCTTCTTCTCGAGGAAGCTCGCGTAGTCGCCCGGCCACGACGTCAGCACGCCGCGATCGAGCTCGACGATGCGGGTCGCCAGCCGCTCGAGCAGCGCCCGATCGTGCGTCACGAAGAGCACGCCGCAGCGAAGCTCGAGCAGCTGCGCCTCGAGCCACTCGATGAGGTCGAGATCGAGGTGGTTCGTCGGCTCGTCGAGGAGCAGCAGGTCGGGCTCGCTCACCAGGGCGCGCGCGAGCGCGACGCGCCGGCGCCAGCCGCCCGACAAGGTGCGGATGCGCGCATCGGGCGCCAGCCCGAGCCTCGCGAGCATCCGGTCGATCCGCTCGCCCAGACGCCAGCCGTCGATCGCGTCGATGCGGTGCTGCAGCGCCTCGAGCCGGTCGAGCTTCGACGGGTCTTCGGCCACCTCGACCGACACGGCGTGATACTCGGCGAGCACCTGGCCCGTCTCGGCGAGCCCCTCGGCGACGACGTCGTACACGGTGGCGTCGAGGTCGCCGGGCAGATCCTGGGCCAGGCGCGCGATCTCGAGCCCGGGCTGCCGCACGACCCTCCCGGCGTCGGGCTGGAGCTCGCCGTCGACGATCTTCAGCAGGGTCGACTTGCCGGCGCCATTGCGCCCGATGAGACACACGCGCTCGCCGGCGTCGATCTGGAAGCTCGCGTCGTCGAGGAGCGGATCCTGCCCGAACGACACCGACAGGTTTTCGAAGTGGACCAGCGGCATGGGGCGCGGATCATACCCGCACCCAATCGATCGGCGCCTGCTACACCCTGGCCATGCCGGACGCCGCCCCCTGCCCCGTCTGCACGATGACCGACGTGCTCGACCGCGACGAGGTCCACGAGTGCCTGACGTGCGGCCACGAGTGGCCCCGCGAGGCGAGTGAGGACGACGTGGCGCCGAGCGTGCTCGACGCCAACGGCAATCCGCTGCGAGACGGCGACACCGTGACCGTCGCCAAGGACCTCAAGGTGAAGGGCAGCTCGGTCACGCTCAAGGCGGGTACGAAGATCAAGGGCATCCGCGTCGTCGAAGGCGACCACGACATCGACTGCAAGGTCGACGGAATGGGCGTGATGCTGAAGGCGAAGTTCCTGAAGAAGGCGTGAGCCGGCCCGAGCCCCGACCAGCCCGTCTGAGCGACCTGCGCGCGCTCTGCCGCCTCTGGAGGCAACGCCGCGGCACGATTGGGTTTTTCGGCCGACCAGTGGTATGTTGCGCGCCCCGCGGCACGCCGCTTCGAGGCCCTGGCCGCCACTCCCTCAGCTCCCCCTTCCCCATTCGAGAATCCCCCGCGCTCCGCACCTCGGAGAGCGAGCCCGCCCCACTCGGGCCAAGCGCCCCTTGCGCGCGAGAATCGACCGACACGATGACCGACCAGACCGAGAACGCCATGCCCGAGACGACCCCGAGCGACCACTCCGAGACGGTGGACGCCTTCACCGGCGTCCCGCCCCTCCTTGCGGACGCGATCCGCAAGCGGGGCTTCGACGGTCTCACTTCGGTGCAGCAGGCCGTGCTCGATGCCGAGTCCGAAGGGCGCGATCTGCGGATCTCGTCGCAGACCGGCTCGGGCAAGACCGTCGCCATCGGACTCGCGATCGCGTCCCAGCTCGTAAACGAGACCGAGTCGGGCAAGCGCGGTCGCCGCGGCCCGGCGGTCGTCGTTCTGGTGCCCACGCGCGAGCTCGCCATGCAGGTCCGCGACGAGCTGCACTGGCTCTTCGCCGGCGTGCGCGGCATCGGCATCACCGTGCTGATGGGCGGCACCTCGATCGGCCTCGAGCGCCGCGAGCTCACGCGCGGCCCGCAGGTCATCGTCGGCACGCCCGGCCGCACGCTCGACCACCTGAAGTCGGGCGCCCTCGACTGCAGCAGTGTCGGACACGTCGTGCTCGACGAGGCCGA
>CAYYSY010000283.1:0-6262 GCA_964474355.1 uncultured Spirochaetaceae bacterium
GGTCGTGCTCTTCGATCGCAGCGACGGTTCGTTCGCCGTCCCGGTCTTCCAACTCCCGTTCGGCACCCCGCCCCCTGCCGTGCCGCCCCGGCCCGGGCTGTGGCAGGGCGGCCTGATGGATCCGACCATCATCTCCCAGGTCGAGACCATCTTCTTCGGCGAGGACGTGCAGGTCGCGAACACCCCGGCCGTCGATCCCAGGACGGGACGGATCTACATCACCGCGGCCGGCCCGCTCGACGCCGGTTCGCTCACGGGCCTGCTCTACGGCCTCGACATCGTCGGCGGCGAGGTCGAGATCGCCTTCGCCGCGCCGATGGGCGGTGGCAGCGGCACGAGCCCGGCAATCTCGCCCGATGGCACGCAGGTCTATGCCGCGGACGGCGACGGCGTCATGAACGCCTTCGACGCGGCCACGGGTGCGCCCATCTGGCAGGCCACCGGCGCCGCGGGCGCCGCCTCGCCGGGCATCGGCCCTGACGGCACGGTGTACTCGGGCAACTCAGGTGCCCTGCTCACGGTGGTGGCACTCGACCCTGCGGACGGCTCGACGCGCTGGGCGCGCGACTTCGACGCGCTCGCGGCTTCGATCCTGCCCCCGCTTCCGCCTGTCCCGCCCATCTTCCCGACCGGGCAGCCGACTGCGCGCTTCAACAGCGTGGTCTCCATCTCGGCGGAGAAGGTCTGGGTCGTCCTCAGCGTGGGCTACCAGTTCTTCAACCCGAACAGCGGGATCACCACGAACCAGCCGCGGGCCACGGTCCTGGTCTCCCTCGACCCGGCGGATGGCAGCTTGCTCGGCTATACGGCGCTCCGCGACACCAACGAGGGGCTGATCTCGATCGGCTCCGACGGCTCGCTGACCGTCTCCCACGGCGCCCTGCTGAGCTCGATCCACTACTACGGAATCAACCCGATCCTGGTCGGCGCGGGACTGCCGCCGTTCTTCCTGGCCCCCGGCCCGCCGCTGGCCGGCCTCTCGGGGCTGGGCCCGGTTTCGTACCTGGACCACGCCATCGAGGGCGTCGAGTGGGTCGGCTCGCTGAACGCGGCGGCACTCGGCGAGCTCCCGGGCGGAGATCTGGAGGCCGCCCTCACTGCGACGCGGCGGGGCCGAACGCAGCTCGAGGCGACCCTCGGCAGCGTCGAGGACGCGCTCGACGCGGGGGAGATCGACGCTGCAACGGCCTCGGCCGCGAATGGCAAGCTCTTCGCTGCCAAGGCAAAGATCGTTGGCGCCGGTTTGATCCTCGCAAAGCCCGCGCCGAGTGAGCACGCGCAGCAGCTCGCGGCCCGCAAGCTGACGCGGGCCGACGTGCTGCTCGGCGAGGCGCTGGGGCTCATGGCCCCGTGAGCCGGTAGCGGCAGACCTGGCAAGCCCGCGGCGGGCGCGTCTCGAGACGTGTCGCCGCGGGCTGAACGGTTCGCTGCTTCTGTCGAGCACGCCGGAGTCGGGCGGCGAAGCCGGCTTGCGAGGTCATTCGATCCCCAGCCGATTCATCTTCTCGTAGTGGACCACATCCCGAAGTCACCTGATGTGGCCACGGGCGACGCCGACGACCGAGCGCCTTCCCTGACCGACGAGATCGGCGGCTCCGAACGGCTCTATCCGGCTCCGGCCTCTGAAGAGGCTAATGATGAAGTCGCTAACTCACCGGAAAAGCTGGCACGCCGGGAGGGATTCGAACCCCCGACCCTCAGGTTCGAAGCCTGATGCTCTATCCAGCTGAGCTACCGGCGCGCGCTTCGCAGGGGAGGGGATCCCCGGCGTGAACCATGGGTGCGGCGCCGCGAGGGCGCCGGCTTCGGGCGGGAATCTACCAGACGACCTCGTCGCGTGCCCCTGGCAGGCCCCGGTCCGCGCTGACCTAGACTCGCTCTCGTGACCGCTTCCGCCTCGGACTCCCCCGTCGTCGCGCGACCGAGCCAGGTTCGGGTTTGCGGAAACGACCACTCGCCGTGGGTGCAGGCCGTCCTGCTCGGCCTTCACGAGAAGCGCATCGATCACACCCTGGTGCTCGCGCCCCCACTCTCCGTGTTCGTCCAATCCGGCGTTCTGATGCCGGTCGCCCGATTCGACGACGGCCCGTGGATGCTCGATTCCGAGCGTATCCTCGTCGCGCTCGGGTTCTCCGAGGTCGCTGCCGAAGATCGACGAGCCCTGCAGACGGTATTCGGTCAGGCGGCACTCCGGCGCACCGATGGCGCCTGGACGTTCTGGCATCGGTTCAGCTTCGTGCGCGACGGCGATCCCCACCTGGCCCGCCGCCTCTGGCACCAGTTCTGGCGCGCGTTCTCGATCTTCTACTTCTTCGTGCTGATTCGGGTCGCCGGGCGGCGGGTTCGACGGCCTGCTCGTGACGAGATCGTCGAGCAGCTCGAGCAGCTCGAGCGGTGGCATCGGCGCCTCGGCGCCGACGCGCTCTTCTTCGGAGGTGAGGCGCCGGATACCGTCGACCTGCAGCTCTTCGGTCTCGTCCAGATGTGCGCGAGCATCCCCGGTCCATCGTTCGAAGTGATCCGGACCGACGCGAAGCTCGATCGCTTGCGCGCGTGGATCGGCGCGATGCAGCAGCACTTCGCGACGTACGATCATCTCTACACCGCACGGGTGTTCGAGCCCGCGTGTCGCGAGATCGCCTCCGCGAGCCCGGCTGAGCGGTGCGCCTACTGGGCGGGCGCCGCATTCATGTGGCTCGCCTGGCCCGTCACGATTCCCCTCGTCCTCTTCTTCGTCCGCCGAGTGCGCCGCACGGGTATGCTGCGTGACGACTCCACGTGACAACGGGACGCGTCTCCCATCCGTTCAGGAGCCCCATCGCATGTCACGCGCCTTCTTCGGCACCCGCCGCTCCGACCCGGCCGACCCGCATCGCAGCCAGCGCTCGATGGTCCTCGCCCGAAGCGGCGTCGTCTGCACCAGCCAGCCGCTTGCATCGCAGGCGGGGTTGCAGGCGCTGCGCGAAGGCGCCAACGCGATCGACGCCGCGGTGATTGCCGCGGCGGTGCAGGGCGTGGTCGAGCCCTACAACACGGGCATCGGAGGCGACTGCTTCGCGCTCGTCTGGAGCGCGCGCGAGAAGCGGCTCTTTGCGCTGAATGGCAGCGGTCGCGCGCCCGCCGCTGCGTCGGCCGAGCGGCTGCGCGACGCCGGGCGCACCGATATGCCGCTGCAGGGCGCCGATACGGTGACCGTCCCCGGTGCGGTCCGCGCATGGGACGCGCTGCTGGATCGTTTCGGGACGCGGTCGCTGGCGGATGTGCTCGCGCCTGCGATCGAGCTCGCCGAGGCGGGATTCGCCGTCAGCGAGGTCGTCTCGCACGAGTGGGAGCTCGTCGCGCGATTCGGCTTCCTGAAGAACGACGATGCGAAGCGCTGCTTCGCACCGGGGGGCGCAGCACCGAAGCTCGGGCAGGTCGTCCGCTTTCCCGACCTCGCGCGATCGCTGCGTACGCTCGCGCGCGAGGGCGCCGACGCATTCTACGAAGGCGAGATCGCCGAGCAGATCCTTCGGGCGCTCGAAGGGGAGGGGGGCCTGTTCACTGCGAGCGACTTCGCCGATGCGAGACCCGACTGGGTCGAGCCGATCTCCGCCGAGTACCGCGGCTACCGACTCTTCGAGGTGCCGCCGAACACCCAGGGCATCACGGCGCTCATCGCGCTCGGGCTGCTCGAGCACTTCGACGTGAGCGCGCTCGGTTGCGGCTCCGCCGAGTCGATCCACCTGAGGATCGAGGCCGTGAAGGAGGCCTTCGTCGACCGCGACGCGCAGGTCGCCGACCTCGATCAAATGAGGGTCAGCGTGGAGGATCTGCTCGATCCCGCGCGCCTCTCCGAACACGCGCGCCGCATCGACCCGGCGCGTGCCACGCACGACGCAGCGGCTGCGGTCGCCGGCGGCAGCGACACCGTCTACCTCACGACCGCCGACGCCGAGGGCAACGTGGTGTCGTTCATCAACAGCCTCTATGGCCCATTCGGCTCTGGGCTCGTCGCAGGCGACACGGGCATCGTGCTGCAGAATCGCGGGCGCGGCTTCTCGCTCGTGCCCGGTCATCCCAACGAGCTCGCTGGTGGCAAGCGCCCCTTCCATACGCTGTGTCCTGCGATGCTCTTCGACGAGGCAGGTCCGCGCGTGTCGTTCGGGATCATGGGCGGTGACGTGCAGGCGCAGGCGCACGTGCAGTTCGTCTCGAACCTCGTCGATCACGGGCTCAACGTGCAGGAGGCGCTCGACGCGCCGCGCTTCAACTACCTCGGTGCGGCCGACGTCGCGCTCGAGGAGGCGTTCACGCCCGAGGTCGCCGATGCGCTCGCCTCGATGGGCCACGCCGTGAAGCCTGCCTCACACGCGTTGGGGCGAGGCGGCTTCGGCGGTGGTCAGGCCATCGCGATCCATCCCGAGACGGGCGTGCTCTTTGCCGGCTCGGACCGTCGCAAGGACGGGCTGGCCTCGGGCTTTTGACCGCACGGCCCGGATCGGTCATACCTACTGCGTGAAGGATGCGCCGGCCGGAGCCTGGCAGTCGCGTCGATCGCGATCAGAAAAAGGAGCGTCTCTCTTGGAGATCGAGCGGATCGCGGGATCGCTGGGCGCGCGCGTCGAGGGCGTCGACCTGACGCGCTTCGACGACGCGACCCGCGACGCATTGCGCGACGCGCTCCACACGCACCTCGTGCTCGTCGTGCCGGGCCCGGTGCTCGACCCCGACGCGCTGCTCACCGTCGCTCGCGGCTTCGGCGAGCCGCAGGTGCACCCGGTCGTGCCGCACGTCGAGGGTCATCCCGGCGTGATCGAGATCCGCAACTTCGGCAAGCGCGTCACGCTGAACGAGCACTGGCACTCCGACGTGACGTTCGAGGCGAAACCACCGAAGCTGACGCTCCTTCAGGCGCACACCGTGCCCGAGGCCGGCGGCGACACCCAGTTCGCGAACCAGGTGCAGGCTTTCGAAGAGCTGTCGGAGGGCATGCAGGCCCTGCTCTCGGGCCTGCGGGCCGTGCACTCGGGCGCTGCCCTCGCGCGGGTGATGGGGCGCGACGCGCCCGAAGAGGTCGTCCACCCCGTCTTGCGCACGCACCCCGAGACGGGCCACCGCGCCCTCTACGTCTGCCGCGCATTCACGCAGCGCTTCGAGGGGATGACCGCGGAGGAGAGCCGGCCGCTCCTCGACTTCCTCTATGCATGGGGCACCCGACCGCATCTCACGGCGCGCGTCCGGTGGTCGCCCGGCGACCTCGTGATCTGGGACAATCGTTGCGTGCAGCATTATGCGATCCACGATCACGGTGACGCCGAGCGCGTGTTGCTGCGCGTGACCGTCGAGGGCGAGGTGCCGAGCTAGCCCGGCGGGAGCAGGGAGAACGATGCGTCTCTGGATCGACACCGACATCGGCAGCGACGTCGACGATGCGCTGACGCTCGCATATGCGATCCGTCACCCCGGCATCGAGCTCGTCGGTGTATCGACCGTCTTCGGCGACGTCGCGCTCCGCACCCGCATCGCGCACGAGCTGCTCGCGCGTGCGGGCACCCCGAACGTCCCGGTCGTGACGGGCCTTGGCGCGCCGCTGACACCCGACCGCAAGGGTCGCATGTTCGGCCACGAGGGCCTCGGGCTCTTCGACGATCCGGTGCCGGTGCCGGAGCCGGCGCCGATCGTCGAGCGCGACGACGAGCCCGAAGCACGCATCGACGCCCTGGCCGAGGCGCTCGAGTCGGCCAGGCCCGACGCGCTCCTCTCCATCGGACCGATGACGAACCTCGGCGCCCTCGCGCGCGCCGGCCACCTGCTGCCGCCGCTCACGATCATGGGCGGCAAGGTCGCCGACGTCGAGATCCCGGGGACGCTCCCGCAGATCCCCGAGTGGAACTGGTGGTGCGATCCGCACGCGGTGGCCTCGGTGCTCGAGGCGGCGAACGACGCTCCCGCGCGCGTCGTCCCCATCGAGGTCACGATGCGCACGGTGCTGCCCGAGGAGCAGTGGGCCCGGCTTGCTGTCGGCGATGCGCTCGCCCAAGCGCTGGCCGTGCTGTGCGACGAGTGGATGACTGCGCTTCGTGACCGCCTCGGCTCGAAGCACCCGGCCGTGCACCTCCACGACCCGCTGGCGGCGATGACCCTCGTCGAGCCCGACGTCTGCCGGTTCGGCGTGCAGCGCATCCGCATCGACGATGCGGCGATGACGCACACGGGCGTCGATGGTGGCGCGCAGGTCGAGGTCGCCGAAGACGTCGACGTGCCCCGTCTCTGCGCGCAC
>CAYYSY010000284.1:0-3448 GCA_964474355.1 uncultured Spirochaetaceae bacterium
TCGCCGAGCAGCTCCTGCACCAGGTCGGGCGTCACGTGATCGAGGCCGCGCATCCACGCCAGCGCGCGCACCGACTGGATCAGCGCGAGCGACGCGCGGGGCGACGCGCCGAACGTGAGCGGCTTGTCGGGGCCACTCTGCGTGGGATTGCCGACGAGATCACGCGTCCCGCGCACGAGCGCGAGCATGTACGCCTTGAGCGGTGGGCTCACGTACACGCGCGAGACCGACTCGCGCAGACCGAGCAGCTCCTCGCCCGAAGACACGGCCTCCACGGCGGGCGTGTGCGTGACGTCGCCCCAGCGCTCCATCATCTCGCGCTCGGCCGACTCGCTCGGATATTCGACCAGGAGCTTGAACAGGAACCGGTCACTCTGGGCTTCGGGCAGGGGGTACGTCCCCTCCTGCTCGACCGGGTTCTGGGTCGCCATCACGAAGAAGGGCCGGGGCAGCTCGTGGCTATGACCGCCGACGGTCACCTGCCGCTCCTGCATCGCCTCGAGCAGCGCGCTCTGCACCTTCGCCGGCGCGCGATTGATCTCGTCGGCCAGCACGAGCTGCGCAAAGACCGGGCCGAGGTGTGTCTTGAACGTGCCGTCGCTCGGCTGGAAGACCATCGTGCCCACCACGTCGCTCGGCAGCAGATCGGGCGTGAACTGGATGCGCTCGAAGTCGAGCCCCATGGACGTGGCGAGCGACTTGACGAGCAGCGTCTTGGCCAGGCCCGGCATGCCCTCGAGCAGCACGTGTCCATCGGCGAGGAGCGCCACGAGCAGCCGCTCGATCACCTCGTCCTGGCCGACGACGGCGCGCTGCACCTCGCCGCGCACGCGCCCGGCCCACTCGGTTCCGACGGTCATGCATTCCCCCGTTCTTCCTTGCTGCGAGACCCACGGCGATCACCGCCCCGCCCCGGGATGCCCGCGTCCGACACCGGGTCCTGGCGCGGCGTTCCCGGGGCGGTCGACTCTACGAGAGGGCTCCCAGAGCGGCAATGTGGATGCGCTGTCGTGGTCGGCACGGCAGCGCCGCGTGGATGGCTCCGGCGCGAGCGCGAGCGCGTGCACCGGCGCCTCGAGGGCCAGCCGTACGGCGCCGTCGCGGCCGGTCCAGCGCACCCGGCCCCCCTCGCGCGCGACCCGCTCGAGGGCGTCGTCGTGGGGCAAGGTGCGGCCGACGCTGCAGCCCGCGGAGACGAGGGCCCATGCGGGTCGCACCGCGCGCAGGAACGCCTCGCTCGTCGCGGTGCGACTGCCGTGATGGCCGAGCTTCAGCACGAGCGCGGCGAGCGGGTCGCCCGCGGAGAGCAGTGCCCGTTCCGTCTCGAAGCCGGCGTCCCCCATCAGCAGCACGCGCACGTCGCCCGCGCCGACCCGCAGCACGAGCGACGACTCGTTCGGCGTCGCCCGCGCATGTCCCTCCGGCGGCCACAGCACCTCGATCTCGAACGCGCCGAAGTGGTGCCTTCGCTCGCTGCGCGCCCGCGCCTCGAAGCGTGCGCCGCGACTTCGGGCATGCGCCCGCAGCGCCTCGAAGGCGGGCTCGTGCGCCGTCGGCTGCGGGACCCACACCCGCCCGACCTCGAGGGCATCGAGCACCGCCCCGACGCCACCTCGATGATCGAGGTCGCCGTGGGTGACCACGAGCAGATCGAGTCGCCGCACGCCGAGCGCACGCAGGCCGGGGACCACCACGCGCGCGCCGGCGTCCCATCCGCCCAGCGGATCGGACCAGCCGGCGTCGACCAGAATCGCGGTGCTCGCGTCGCGCACCAGCAGCGCGTCGCCCTGTCCGACGTCGAACGCCACGAGCTCCGGGCCTGCGGGTGGCGCTGCGCGACCCGCCCCCGGCGATCCGCCGTCCGCCGCCCCGAGCAGCGCGACGCAGCAGAGCGCCGCAGCGCCGCGCAGTGAAGGCGCGGGCACGCGCACCGCGATCACGACACAGCCAGCGGCCGCGAGCAGCGAGATCACGCCGGGCCGCGGCGAGGCCAGCGGTGCGTCGACGAGCGATGCCACGCCGCGCACGGCGCTCTCGAGGGCCGCGACGCAAGCTGCGCTCACGCCGAGCGCGGCATCGATCCACGGGCCCTCGACGCCCATGAAGCCGAGGCCGCCGGCGAAGAGCGCCGTCGGGAGCAGCCCGAACGCGGTCACGGGCACGGCCACCGCGTTGGCGAGCAGCGACCAGCCCGTGCTGGGCCGCCCGTGGAGCGAGAGCACCCACGCACTCGCAGTGAGCGCCACCGCGCTCACCTCGAAGAGGCGCAGCACCGTGGCGAGACCTCGCGGAAGTGCCGATGCGCCTTCGGGCGGCGGCTCTGCGACGTCGAGCCGCGCAGACGCGAGCGCCGCCGTCACGCCGAACGAGAGCTGGGGACCGAGCTCGAAGAGCGCTGCGGGGTCGACGGCCAGCACGCTGGCCGCTGCGATGCACCACGCCGAGAGCCAGGCCGAGCGCCGTCCGGTGGCGTGGAGCGCGATGGCGACGACGAGCAGGACGAGGGCGCGACGCGCCGGGACCCCGAAGCCGCTGAGTCCGGCGTACGCGAGCGCGGCGACGACGGCGGCCGCGCCCTTCCAGGGCGCCGGGTCGATCGAGACGCCGGCGCGGCTCAGCCGCACGGCGAGCCCGGTCGCCATGAACCCGAGCGCCGCCACCATGGCGAGGTGCAGCCCCGAGACGGCGACGAGGTGCGACAGCCCGAGCCGGCCGAGGTCGCGGCGCAGCTCGGGGTCGAGGACGTCCGAGGCGCCGAGCCCGAGCGCGGCGAGCAGCGCGCCACCGCGCCCGTAGCCCACGAGCCGATCGACCGCGGACTGGCGGCGCGCAGCGAGCGAGTGGAGAGCCGTTGCCGGCCAGCCGGGAGGCGCGGACACACGAGCACCGATCAGGACGTACGCATCGGGGTGCGCGAGGGACGCGTTCGCCCACACCCCGCGGCGCCGGCTCGCGGGCCGCGGGTCGGGCGCGCCCGGGTTCCTCGGACCGTCGATCGGACGGAGCGAGACGCGCAGCCGCAGCTGCTCGCCGATGCGGCGCGTGCGGAAGAACCCGTGGGCCGGCTCGTCGATGCCGACATGGAGACGGATGCGGCCGGGCCAGGGCGTGCGCGAAGCCGGTCGCCCAGACACGGCCTCGACCGCGCCCAGCTCGAGCCGCACACGATCGCCGGCGGACCTCACCTCCGCGACGCGCGCTTCGATCGTCGCGCGCGCGCCGACCGGCCAGCCGGTGTCGAGCGCCGCCTGCAGCTGGCGCGCATCGAGGGCGAGCCCACCGATCGAGAAGAACGCCGCGATCATCGCGGCCAGGGGCAGCCAGGCGCTGCTGCGATGGGCCATGACGAACGCGATCGCGACGCAGAGCAGGATGACCGGGACGGACCAGGGCGCGAGCGAAACGCCGCGATCCGCGCAGACCACGCCGAGCATCTGCGCCCCGACGA
>CAYYSY010000285.1:0-5077 GCA_964474355.1 uncultured Spirochaetaceae bacterium
CCTGCAGGTCGAGGTTCTCGCATATGTCTCGCAGCGTGTCCTGCCAAGCGAGGGACAGCGCCGAGCGGTCGGCGAGCTCCGCCCGGATCTGCGGCGCGGGATCGGGGCCAGGGACGGGGCCGGGGTCGACCGGTCCCTCGATCCCGGTGCTTCGATCCATCGCCGCGACGAGCACGAGGATCGCCGCGATGCCGGCGCCCACGTAGGCGAGCGCCACGAATACGTCGCTCGCGGGGCCGCCGTCGCGGCTGCCGAATACCGAGTGGGGGCGCGCCACTGCTCAGCGCTCCGTCTCTTCTTCGCCTGCTCCGGCAGTCTGGCTCGAGTCGTCGCCCCGCTCGACGGGGGTCGGCAGCGGCGAATCGACGCCCGGGCGGCCACCGAGCAGGCCCGAGAGGCTGAGCTCATCGGCCCGGTCCTCGAGCGTGGCGTCGGGGGTGAGGTCGGCGGCGAGGGGGCGATCGGGGTCGGTCGCAGCCGACTCGTCGCCGTTGGCGCGACTGCGCTGCTCACGCTCGTGCCGGCTATAGGGATCGGGGCCGAGCTGACGCCCAGCGAACGAATCGCCCGGGTCGGCCAGGGGGTGGAGGCGGCCCGACGTCGAGCGCTGCCAGTCGAACCCACTCGCGCGCGGCGCGCTGTCGGCGCCCGGGTCGCTGCCGAGGTCGTCGCCCGAGGTGCCGTCCGGTCCGGGTGCGCGGTCGAGCTTGAAGGGCGGGAGCGTCGCCGCCGGTGCGGAGTCGGGAAGCGAAGGCTGGGACGCGGCCTGCGGCCGCGGCGCCTTCGGTGGCCGCGGCGCATCGCCAGGTCGCGAATCGTCGGGGCCGAGCGCCGCGCCGCTGTGTCGCAGCGCCTCACGGCTGATGGGCGGCGTTTCGGGCTCTGACGCGCGGGGCGAGCTGGGCTGGGGCTCGGCGGGCGGGGGGGATGCCGGCTCGGCGTACGGCGCCGGGCTCGACGTGGACGGTGTGGTGCCGGGCGACGACATCGAGGTGCGGGCGGCTCGCAGCTCGAGCGACGAGCTGCCGGGCTCGAGGACCAGCAGCGCGTCGGCCGTCGAGTTCAGCTTGCGCGAGAGATCCGCGGTCGAGGCGCGGAACTTGCGCCCCTCCTCGCGAAGATCGGCGCGAAGCGCGTCCATCGTCTTGTCCATGCCGATCGCGTTGTCGCCGAAGTTCGCGAGCGCGCGGGCGACGTCGGACGTGCGCTCGTCGAGCTGGGTCAGCGACGAGCGCACGGGCTTCATCGCCTGGGCCATCCACTCGCCGAGGCCGGTCATCTCCGAGCGCGCACGGTCGAGGGCGCTGTGGAGATCCCGCGCCATCCCCTCCGCCGAGCGCATCGGCACCGACATGCGCTCGATCGTGTCGTTGCTCTCGCTGATCGTCTCGCGAAGGCGGCCGACGGTCTGGCCGAGGGCGTCGTCGACGGCGCGCAGCGACTTGTTGAGGTTCTCGCCGAGGCCCGTCGAGAGCGCCTCGAGCGTGGCGCGAATCTCGGACAGGCTGACGTCGACGAAGTCGCGCTGCTCGCCCACCGCCGAGGCGGCGTGCTGCAGAGACACGCGTACGTCGTCGGCCGCCTGCGCAACGACGCCGTGCGTGGCCTCGATGCGGTCGGACGTCGCCTCGAGCGACACACCGGTGTCGTGCAGCTGGGCGAGGATCGGCTGGAAGTCGACCACCGTCTGCGCGAACGACCCCGAGGCCGCTTCGACCGCGGAGGCTGCTCCGTCGAGCGTCTGGGTCACGCGGGCGTGCGCCTCGCTCTGATCGGCCATCTGGTTGAACGCGGCAGCGATCCCGCCAGTCACGGTGTCCTGGTGCTCGGTCGCCCGCTCGAGGGCGCCCTGCAGTGCACTCAGATGATCGTCGACGCCCTGGCGCACCTGCAGCGCAAGGTCGCGCACCACGCTCTGCACGCCCGAGCGCTGCTCTTCGGACACGAGGCTCGCCGCGTTCGCCGTCGAGCGCTCGATGCGCTGCAGGCCGCGGTCGAGCCGCTCGGTCAGATCGGTGGTGAAGCGCGTGAGCTCGCTGCCGAGCGCCACGAGCGCCTCGTGCTGAGCGCGTTGTCCGAAGCTCGTCAGCTCCGAGCCCGAGACCAGGGGGAAGCAGCGTTGCACGCTGCGATCGAGCTGCGTGGCCGCGCCCTCGAACGCGCCGTCGATCAGCCGGCCGGCGATGCCGGCGACGATCGAGAGGGCGATGCCCCAGAGCGCGGCGCGCAGCGAGAGGCCGACATGGCCCGTGAGTGCACCGACGTCGAGCGGCACCGTGCCGCGGGGTGCCGTGAACGCGTCGCCCGAGAGCGCGAGGCCGAGGCCGACGAACGTGCCGAGCAGGCCGAGGGCGAGGAAGATCGAGGGCAGCGCGGGCAGCAGCGAGCGGCGCGCGCCCGGAGGCAGCAGGGGATGCTCTTCGAGCACGTCGAGGAAGCGCACCGGTGAGCGCTCCTCCGCGCCATCGGTCAGCGCCGCCTTCCAGCGCTGAAGAAAGAGCGCCCACTCGGCTTCGAGCGGCGAGTCGGCGAAAGTCGTGTTCACCTCGCTGCGCTGTCCGGGGCTCGGCGCGTCGCGATCGCCCGCCGCCAGATTCACGACCCGCGCCAGTGAGCGGACGCGCCAGAGCCGGATGCCGAGCGGCACGTAGACGACGGCGACTGCCACCGCGAAGGAGACGAGCAGCAGGCCGATGGCCAGCTGGCTGGTCGGGTCGGACGACCAGAGCAGGTCGAGCAGCCCGTTCGTGGCGTTGGAGGGGTTGGAGTTCAAGACAGGGGGGCCTCGTCAGGGCGGGAAGGATCGCGAAAAATGTGATCCACGACACACCCGACGGCCCGAGTCTATCAGCCGACGGCGGTGAATGAAGGGTTCGAATGAGGGTCAGCGCGCTCGAATTCCCGCAGGAACGCAATCGTCGCAGGGGGTTGCAGTCTCGGGCCCGAAATCGGCCTGCTCGTGGCCTTCGCCGCGCGGCCCGGCCGCACGATCCGCCCTTCTTCTGACGATTCCCCTGGGAGGAGCGGGCCCCATGTCCGGCCCGCGACGGGTGCCGCGGCGCGGCCCAGTCAGTCCTCTGCGAGCTCGAGCAGCGGCGGGCACGTGCACATGAGGTTGCGATCGCCGTACGCGTTGTCGATGCGCGCGACGGGCGGCCAGTACTTGTGCTCGCGCAGCCAGCCGGCCGGCCAGGCCGCCTGCTCGCGTGAGTACGCGTGCGACCACTCGTCCGACGAGACCTCGGCCGCGGTGTGGGGCGCACCCTTCAGCGGATTGTCGTCGCGATCCATCCGGCCCTGCTCGATCGCGCGGATCTCGCCACGGATCCGGATCATCGCGTCGCAGAAGCGGTCGAGCTCTTCTCGGCTCTCGCTCTCGGTGGGCTCGATCATGAGCGTGCCGGGCACGGGGAAGCTCATCGTCGGGGCGTGGAAGCCGTAGTCCATGAGCCGCTTCGCGATGTCTTCGACCACGATGCCCGTCGTCTTCTCGAACCCCCGGCAGTCGACGATGAACTCGTGCGCCACCAGGCCCGACGGCCCGGTGTAGAGCACGTCGTAGTGCTCCGAGAGCTGCTTGGCCATGTAGTTGGCGTTCAGGATCGCGACCTGGCTCGCGCGCGTGAGCCCCGCGCCGCTCATGAGCGCGATGTAGACCCAGCTGATGGGCAGGATCGACGCGCTGCCGTAGTCCGCTGCCGACACCGCGCCCTCGCCGTGGATGGGATCGCCCGGCATGTAGTCGGCGAGGTGCTCGGCCGCGCAGATCGGGCCCATGCCCGGGCCGCCGCCGCCGTGCGGGATCGAGAAGGTCTTGTGGAGGTTCAGGTGGCAGACGTCGGCGCCGACCGCCGCGGGTGAGGTGAGACCGACCTGGGCGTTCATGTTGGCGCCGTCCATGTACACCTGGCCGCCGTGCCGATGCACCTGCTCGCAGACGGCCTGCACGCGCTCCTCGAACACTCCGTGGGTCGAGGGGTAGGTGATCATCAGCGCACCGAGGTCGTCGGCGTGCAGCTCGCACTTGGTCTTCAGGTCGTCGAGGTCGACGTTGCCCGCCTCGTCGCAGGCGACCGCGACGCAGCGGAAGCCGGCGATCACCGCGCTCGCGGCGTTCGTCCCGTGCGCCGACACCGGAATGAGACAGACGTCGCGTCGCGCGTCGTCGCGCGCGTGGTGGTAGCGGCGGATCGCGAGCAGGCCCGCGAGCTCGCCCTGGCTGCCGGCGTTCGGCTGCAGCGAAACCGCCGGCAGGCCCGTGATCTCACCGAGCCACGTCTCGAGCTGCTCGAAGAGCACCTGGTAGCCCAGCACCTGATCGGCCGGCGCGTAGGGGTGGAGGCGTCCGAACTCGGGCCACGTGACCGGGATCATCTCGACGGTCGCGTTCAGCTTCATCGTGCACGAGCCGAGCGGGATCATCGAGGTCGTGAGCGAGAGGTCGCGCGCCTGCAGCCGGTGCAGGTAACGGAGCATCTCGGTCTCGCTGTGATGCGCCGTGAAGTGTTCGTGGGTGAGCGGCGGGGTCGATCGCTCGAGCGCCTCGGGCACGGCGACGGCGGTGTCCGCCTCGAGCTCGGCGAACTCGAAGGGCAGGGCGCCGCCCTCCGCGAACGCCTCGAGGATCTCCATGACGTCTTCGGGGCGCGTGGTCTCGTCGAGCGCCACGCCGAGGCTGCCATCGCTGCGAAGGTGTCCGTCCGCACCCTCGACGAGGAAGGGGCGCAGGTTCATGCCGCGCTCCCACGCCGCCGAGATGACCGCCTCGGCTGAGCCCCCCTGGACGTCGACGCGCACCGTGTCGAAGAAGCGGTCGTGACGGACGCCGTGCCCGAGGCGCCGCAGCCCCGCCGCGAGGCAGCGCGCCAGCGCGTGCGCGCGCGCGGCGATGTCACGCAGGCCGTCGGGTCCGTGATAGACGCAGTACATGCTCGCCATGATCGCGAGCAGCACCTGGGCGGTGCAGATGTTCGACGTCGCGCGCTCGCGGCGGATGTGCTGCTCGCGCGTCTGCACCGCGAGCCGGTACGCGGGCTTGCCGGCCTTGTCGACCGACACGCCGACGAGCCGGCCGGGC
>CAYYSY010000286.1:0-9243 GCA_964474355.1 uncultured Spirochaetaceae bacterium
CGATGCACTTCGCCAGCACTTCGTCGCCCTCGGCGACGACGTCCGTCACCCGTTCGACGCGGCCCTCGGCGAGGTGGCTGATGTGGATCAGGCCATCGGTGCCCGGGAAGATCTCGGCGAACGCGCCGAAGTCGGCGACCCGCTTGACCTTGCCCAGGTAGATGCGGCCGATCTCGGCCTCCTGGGTCAGCTCGTCGACCATCGACATGGCCTGCTGCACCGACGCGGCGTCGGGGCCGAAGACCGACACGCGGCCCGAATCCTCGACGTCGACCTTGGTACCGGTCGTCTCCTGGATGGCGCGGATCACCTTGCCGCCCGGGCCGATGATGTCGCGGATCCGGTCGGGCTTGACCGTGAGCACCTCGAGTCGCGGCGCGTACTCGTGGAGCTCGGCGCGCGGCGAGAGCCCGGCGAGCTCCTTCTCGGTGTCCTTGCTCATGCAGTCGAGGATGTGGAGGCGTCCGTCCTTGGCCTGGTTCATGGCCGTCGTCAGGATGTCCCAGTCGATCTGCTTGACCTTGATGTCCATCTGCAGGGCGGTGATGCCGTCCTCGGTCCCGGCGACCTTGAAGTCCATGTCACCGAGATGATCCTCGTCGCCGAGGATGTCCGAGAGCACCACCGTGCGCTCGCCATCGGTCATGAGGCCCATGGCGATGCCCGCCACCGGCGCCTTGAGCGGCACACCCGCGTCGAGCAGTGACAGCGTCGAGCCGCAGACCGCCGCCATCGACGACGAGCCGTTGCTCTCGAGCGTCTCACTGACGACACGGATCGTATACGGGAAGTCCTCGTGCGCCGGCAGCACCGGCGTGAGGGCCTTCTCGGCCAGCGTGCCGTGACCGACCTCGCGGCGACCCGGGCCGCGCAACGGCCGCGCCTCACCCACCGAGAACGGCGGGAAGTTGTAGTGCAGCATGAAGGTCTTCTTGAAGCGACCGCCCATGCCGTCGATGGTCTGCTCGTCGAAGCCCGAGCCGAGCGTCGCTGTGACGATCGCCTGGGTCTCGCCGCGCGTGAACAGCGCGACACCGTGGGGCCGCGGCACGACGCGCACGTCGCAAGCGATCGGACGGACATCGGTGGGCGACCGCCCATCGATGCGCTCACCACCGGAGAGCACGCGATCGCGCATCAGCTCGGCGCCGAGATCGTGCAGGATGTCCTTCACCTGCTTGCGGAGCGTGGCGAGGCCGTTCCGGCGCTCCTCGACCGCGTCGAGGCTGTCGAACGAGACCTTCTGAGCCGAGAAGTCCGCGATGTACTGGTCGAGGATTTCCTTCTCGATCGACTTGACCGCGTCGTTGCGCTCCTTCTTCGTCTTGATCTGGTAGGCGTCGGACAGGCGCGCCTCGGCCTTGCCCCGGATCTCGCTCTCGAGCTCCGCGAGGTCTTCGCCCTCGCCCATCGCGATCTTGGTCTTGCCGGCCTTGCTCTGGAATGACTCGATGAACTCGATCACGCGAACGATCTCGCCGTGCGCTTCGCGCAGCGCGCCGACCATCTGGCTCTCGGGCACCTGATCGGCCTTGCCCTCGACCATCACGATCGACTTGCGGGTACCTGCGACGATCAGCTCGATGTCGCACTCGGCGACCTGCTCGACGCTCGGGTTGATCACGAACTCGCCGTCTCGGCGGCCCAGTCGCACGGCGCCGATCGGGCCGAGGAACGGGATCTCCGAGATCGAGAGCGCCGCCGATGCACCGATGAACGCGCACATGTCGGCCGTGTTGTCGGGATCGGACGAGAGCACCGTGGCCGTGACCTGGGTCTCGTCGTTGTAGCCGTCCGCGAAGAGCGGGCGAATCGAGCGGTCGATGAAGCGTGAGACGAGCACCTCGCGATCGCTGAGGCGTCCCTCACGCTTGAAGAAGCCGCCCGGGATCTTGCCCGCCGCAGCGAACTTCTCGACGAAGTCGACGGTGAGGGGGAAGAAGTCGATACCGGGGCGCGGCTTCGAGTGCACCGCGGTGACCAGCACCATCGTGTCGCCCATCGTGACGAGCGCGGCCCCTGCGGCCTGCTTCGCGATGCGACCCGTTTCGATCTTGACGGTTCGACCGCCGAGCTCCATCGAGACGGTGGTCGGTTCGAACCAATAAGGCATATCTGCCGTTCTCCTATCCGTTCAACCGGGCCCTTGCCCGGCCGGATTTCTCTTTTTCCGTTAGCTCGAGGGGAGATCGGGAGGCGACGCGTCTTGGAATGTAGGATCACCCATGCGCGAACCGCGCGCCGAAGCGCACGTTCACGTATGACCGACTCCTACATTCCGCAACGAGTCATCTTCGATCCACCCCTCATGGGTGCGAGGCCGGGCCAGCGCCAATCGCCGAGCGGCCATCGCGAACGCCCCCGGATCCGATTCGGTCGGATGCCGGGGGCGCAGGTTGGATCAGCGACGCAGGCCGAGCGCTTCGATGAGCGTCTTGTAGCGTTCGAAGTCTTCTCGCTTGAGATAGTCGAGAAGCCTCCGGCGCTGGCTCACGATCTTCAGCAGGCCGCGTCGGGAATGGTGGTCTTTCTTGTGGGACTTGAAGTGCTCGGAGAGCTCATCGAGGCGAGCGGTGAGCAGCGCGATCTGCACCTCCGGCGAGCCGGTGTCGTTCGGGTGCTGCTTGTACTTCTCGATGACTTCTTGCTTGGTCGCTCCACTGATCAAGGGGCGTTTCCTTCTAGCGTTCTCGTCATTTTCTTCTTCGTCTACGCATGTCGTCGGCCCACCGCATCGGCACGGGACCAGAAGGCCCTGAGTCGATTCGGATGGGGGCGCCGTCGAGGTTCGGGTCGACCGCTCCCGGCGCAGAGCGCACCGAAGGCGGATGGACTTCCGGGATTCAGGCGGGACGATCGGGTGCGCCAACCCTGACCAACCCTCGGATTCCGAGAACGTGGAGATCCAGAGTCGATCGGTGCGCGCTTGAGTCCTGGTACGAACGGGGGACGAGCCGCTTCGGGCCTTGCCCCCCTCCTCGAACGCGCCGCAGTTTCGCAGACACCCGGGGGTCGTGCAAGCGAGGCCGATTCCGGCCGGATTCCGCCCCGACGTCGTCGTCCCCCCGCCCGCCCGAGGCGGCCCTCAGCGCGGCGGCGGCAGCAGCCGCAGCGATCTCAGCGTCCGATCGGGCTGCACTCGCCCAGCCGACCCGTCAGCGCGGCGGCGGGAGCAGGCGCAGCGACCTCAGCGTCCGGTCGGGCTGCATCTCGAGCACGCCCACCATCTGCCCGTCCGGCCCGACGGCGGACACCTTCGTTCCCGGCGCCGAGCGGTGCAGCTCGCCCGCGCCGATCTCGCCGCCGTTTCGCAGGCTCCGCACCCCGGTCTCGTTCAGCTCGGTGACGGGATACCCGAGCGCCACCTGCGGCGGGATCAGCAGCCCGTCGATGTCACCGGCCTCGGCCGCCTTCTCGAGCACCTCCAGGCTCACCGCCTGGGCGATCTCGAAGGGGCCCGAGCGGGTGCGGCGCAGCGCCGAGAGGTGGGCGCCACAGCCGAGCTTCTCACCGATGTCGGCGGCCAGCGTGCGGACGTAGGTGCCGGCGCTGCAATCGACCAGCACGTCAAATGAGTCGCCCTCGAAGGCCACGATCTCGAGCGCGTCGATCTGGACCTTCTTGGGCGGGCGATCCACCACCTCGCCCTGCCGCGCGAGCTTGTGGAGCGGGACGCCGCCCTGCTTCACCGCGCTGTACATCGGAGGAACCTGCTCGATCTCGCCCATGAACTCGGGCAGCACGGCTCGCACCGCGGCCTCGTCCGGCAGCGCGCCCTCGTGCCGCGCGAGCACGTCGCCCTGGGCGTCGAGGGTGTCGGTCGTGATACCGAGCCGCACCGTGCCCTCGTAGGCCTTGCGGCTCCCGTCGAAGAACGACGCGAGCTTCGTCGCGCCGCGTACGGCCAGGGGCAGCACGCCCGTCGCCTGGGGGTCGAGAGTGCCGAGGTGGCCGATGCGGCGGGCGCCGAAATGCCTGCGCGCCTCGTCCACGACGTCGTGGCTCGTCATCCCGGCCGGCTTGTCGACCACGACGAAGCCCGCCGGTCCCTTGTCCTCGCGGCGGTTCCGCCTACGTCGCTGCGCCATCTTCGTCTTCTTCTCTGGCCTTTTCTCTGGCTTCTCTCGCCGCCTCGTCGGCCGTCTCCGAATCGGTGGACGAGCCGCTCGCGCCGACCTCCTTCAGCAGCGCGAGCATCCGGTCGCCCTCGCCGATCGACGGGTCGTAGTGGAAGGCGATCTCGGGCGTACGGCGCAGGTTCAGCCGCTGGGCGACGAGGCGTCGGACGAACGGTGCCGCCGATGCGAGCCCCTCCGTCATGTCGTCGAGATCGACGTCCTCCATCGAGAACGGACTCCAGAACACCTGGGCGTGGGACAGATCGCGAGACAGGTGGATGCGCGTGATCGAGAGCATCTCGATGCGCGGGTCGGTCACCTCGTCGCGCAGGATCACCGAGACCTCGTTGCGGAGCTGCTCGGTGATGCGTTCGGTTCGAATCGACACCGGCTTCTCACCCCTGATCCTCTTCCGCCTCGGCGGCGGCATCACGCCACGGAAGATCGTCGTCCGAGAGCCCCACGCCCGGCTCGTGCTCGAGGGTGAGGATCTCGATGTCCGTCTCGCGCAGCTCGGCGAGGTGCTGATCCTCGACGAAGTCGATCACCCGCTCGAGCACCTGTCTCACGCGGCGAGGGTCGTTGCCGCAGGCCGAGACGCCGAGCACGGCACGCTGCCAGGTGTCCTGTCCACCGACCTCGGCAACAGAGACGTTGAACTTGTTGCGGACCCGGGCCGAGAGCGACTTCACGACGCCGCGCTTCGCCTTGAGCGAGTGCGAGCCGTGCACGTGGAGCTCGAGCAGTGCCGCACCGACGATCATCGGAGCCCACCCTGACCAGCCAGCTTCGAACGTGCCGACGCCATGAGTGCCCTATCCCGGGAGTTCGGCTGCATTCGACGCCGAACTCCCGGGACAGACCACTACAGCGTCGCCGGCACCTCCTCGACCTCGTAGCACTCGATCACGTCGCCGATCTTGACGTCGTTGAAGTTCTCGATGCCGATGCCGCACTCGGTGCCGTTGATGACCTCGCGCACGTCGTCCTTGAAGCGGCGCAGCGAGCCGATCATGCCGTCGTAGACCTGCACGCCATCGCGCACCAGCCGGCCATGGGCGTTGCGCACGATCTTGCCCTCGACGACCTGCGAGCCCGCGATGGTCCCCACCTTCGGGATCGTGAACGTCTGCAGCACCTCGGCCCGGCCGAGCATGTTCTCCTTGATGGTCGGAGGCAGCAGGCCCGCCATCGCGTCCCGCACCTCGTCGAGGAGATTCATGATCACCGTGTAGTTGCGGATGTCGACGCCGTCGTTGTCCGCCGCCCGGCGCGCTGCCGTGTCGGGCCGGACGTGGAAGCCGATCACGATCGCATCACTCGCCTTCGCGAGCATGATGTCGTTCTCGTTGATCGCACCGACGCCGCTCGAGAGCACCCGCAGCTTGACGTCGTCCGTCGAGAGATCCTCGAGCGACTCGCGCACCGCCTCGCAGGTGCCCTGCACGTCGGCCTTGAGCACGACGGGCAGCTCCTTCGGCCCCTCGCCCTCGGCCTGCGCGAAGAACTCCTCGAGGGTGAGCTTCGGCTTCGGCCTCTCGACGGGACCTCGCTGGCTGTCCTCACGATGGGCCGTGATCTGCTTCGCGACGCGGTCGCTCTCGACCACGTGGAAGGACCCGCCCGCCGAGGGCACGCCGTTCAGTCCGACGACCTGCACGGGCATCGAGGGCCCGGCCTCCTTCACCTTGGCCCCGATGTCGTCTTCCATCACGCGCACGCGGCCCGTGAAGGTGTCGCTGACGATGATGTCGCCGCGGTGCAGGGTGCCGTCCTGCACGAGCACCGTCGCCACTGCGCCGCGGCCCTTGTCGAGCCGGGCCTCGATGACGACGCCCTTTGCCCGGCGCGCCGGATCGGCGTGCAGCTCGAGCACCTCGGCCTGCAGCGACAGCATCTCGATCAGCTGATCGATCCCCTCGCCGGTCTTCGCCGAGACGTTCACGCAGATGACGTCGCCGCCGAAATCCTCGGGCACGAGGTTGTGCTCGGTGAGCCGCTGGCGCACGCGGTCGGGGTCGGCGTCGGGGAGGTCGCACTTGTTGACGGCGACCAGGATCGGCACCTCGGCCGCCTGGGCGTGCTCGATGGCCTCGACCGTCTGGGGCATGACGCCATCGTTTGCCGCGACGACGAGCACGACGAGGTCGGTCGCCTTCGCGCCACGGGCGCGCATCGCGGTGAACGCGGCGTGGCCCGGGGTGTCGATGAAGGTCAGCCGATGGCCGTCGTGCTCGACCTGGTAGGCGCCGACGTGCTGCGTGATGCCGCCCGACTCGCCCTCGGTGATCGCGTCGTCGGCCTTGCGGAGCGTGTCGAGCAGCGTCGTCTTGCCGTGGTCGACGTGACCCATGACGGTGATGACCGGCGGGCGAAGCGGCAGGCTCTTGTCGACCGCTTCCTCTTCGACGGCTTCCACGGCCTGGGGCTCGAGGAACTCCTCCTCCTTGAACCCGGTGTCCTGGACCTCGAAGCCGTACTCCTTGGCCACCTGCTTGCACGTCTCGACGTCGACGAGCTGGTTGATCGACACCATCGTGCCGAGCGCCATCAGGCGGCCCTGCACCTGCGGCGCCTTCTGGCCGAGGAGCTTCGCGAGCTCGCCTACGCTGATCTCGCCGGGGACCTTGATCACCTTCTTCTGCTCCGAAATCGGTCCGGCTGCGACGGGGGCGAGCTTGTCGCGACGCTTGCGCCGCGGGTTCACCTGGGCCTTTGCAGCGACCGTCGTCACGCGGCGGGTGCGACCGCCGCGATCGGTGATCTGGCGGGCGAACTGCTCCTGCTCCTGCAGGTTCACCACCTCGCGCACCCGCTTGCGCTGCTTGCCCTTGCGATCCTGTGCGGGACCGGCACCGGGCTGCTCGGCGACCCGGGCAGCAGGCCGCTCGGCGCCTGTGGCAGGGGCGGCAGCGGCGGGCTGGACGACCGGCTCCACCGCGGCGGGCTCGGCGGCCACCTCCTCGCCTTCGGCGGGCTCCTCGGTGACCGGCGCCTCGACCGCACCCTCGAGTGCGGCCTCCTCGCCTTCGACCGGCTCCTCGATCGCCTCGGGCTCGGGCGCCACCTCGGGCTCCGGCTCCGGCTCCGGCGCTGCCTTCTTGCGCCGGCGCAGCACGGTCGTGCCCGCCTTGCCTTCGACGCGGCGCTCGGTGACGTTGCGCTGCTTCGCGCGCGGCGCACCGATCGCCTCGCGGATGCGGTCGGCTTGCTTGTCGTCGAGCGACGCCATCGCGCTCTTGAGCTCGATGCCCATGCCCTGCGCGCGCTCGACAAGGTCGTCCTTCTCGATGCCGAGCTCTTCTGCGAGCTTGTATGCCCTGATGTTGGCCATTGATCCCGTGTCTTGACTCGTCCAGGCTCCGAAGAGCCGTTCATCCGTCGCTTCATCCGGCCTACGTCCGCGTCATCGCGAACGTGCCGGCGCGTCCTCTACCTCATGACCGACCCGCCACCCGGCTGGCCGGCCCGATGCTCACGCCTCACCCTCCGCGGGGGCGGCTTCTTCTGCCGGCTCAGCGGGGTCGGCGGGCGGTGCTGCAGCCGCCGCGGCAGCTTCTGCCGCGGCCTGCTCGGCGGCCTCGGCTGCGAGGCGCGCCTCCTCGATCACCTTCGCCTCGTCCTCGACCTTCTTCACGTCGACGAGCTCGAGGGCCTTCGCCTTGATGCTGGCCGCGCCCGCTTCGTCGATGCCCGGCAGCGAGGTCAGCATCTCGACCGGGCACTCGGCGAGATCCTCGAGCGAGGTCACGCCCTGCTGCAGTAGCAGCTCGGCCTCGGGATCACCGCAGCTCTCGACGACCGAAACGGCGCGCGAGAGCCACTGGGCGATCTCCTTCATCTTCGATTCGCTCTTGATGTCGATGCGCCAGCCGGTCAGCTGCACCGCGAGGCGCACGTTCTGACCGCGGCGGCCAATGGCGAGCGAGAGCTGATCGTCGGGGACGATCACGTCCATCGACCCCGTCTCCTCGTCGATGATCACCTTCGAGACCTGGGCCGGGCTGAGCGCGCTGCAGACGTAGCGCGCGGGGTCCGGGCTCCACGGCACGATGTCGATGCGCTCACCGCGCAGCTCCTGCACGACCGCCTGCACGCGGCTGCCCTTCATGCCCACGCAGGCGCCCACCGGATCGACGTCGCTGTCGCGCGACGAGACCGCGATCTTCGACCGACCGCCCGGCTCACGCGCGGCGCTCTCGATCGTCACGATCTTCTCGTACATCTCCGGCACTTCCTGCTCGAAGAGCTTCTTCAGCACCTCGATCGAGGCGCGGGAGAGCACGATCTGCGGGCCCTTCGAGACGCGCGCCACCTCCTGCACGTACGCGCGCACCCGGTCGCCGGGGCGGTAGCTCTCGCGCGGCACCTGCTCCTTGGCGGGGATCACCGCCTCGGCGCGGCCGAGGTCGACGATGATCGCGCCCTTCTCGAAGCGGCGAACGATGCCGTTCACGATCTCGCCCTCGCGGTCGTGATACTCCTCGAAGGTCTGATCGCGCTCGGCGTCGCGGATGCGCTGGATGATCACCTGCTTGGCGGCCTGGGCGAGGATCCGGCCGAAATCCGACGTATCCAGCTTCACGCCGATCTCGTCGCCCTCCTCGACGTCGGGATCGTAATCGCGTTGGGCCTCTGCGATCAGGATCTGCGTATCCGGATCGGTGATCGAGGCGACCACCTCACGGAATTCGAAGAGCTCCACCTCGCCGATCTCGTCGTTGTAGCGAGCCTCGATTTCCTTGTCCTGGCCGAAACGCTTGCGCGCGGCCTGGCGCATGGCTTCCTCGAGAGCGCCCGTAATCTCGCCCGAATCGATGCCCTTGTCCTTGGCGATCTGATCGATCTCTCGCTTGAGATTCAATCCCAGCATCACACCCCGCCCGGTTCGCTCGAGTCCCGCCTCGCCGACCCCTTCGCAAAGTCGGCGCTCGTGAACTCATAGATCGTATTGGCCTTTTCGATCTCATCGAAGGGAATCAAGGCCTCCTCCCCATCGACCATCATCTTCAACACGCCCTGCTCGAAGGAGACGAGCCGGCCGCGAAATCTCTTGCGCCCTTCGATCGGGCGTCTCGTGCGCAGCTTGACCTCCTGATCGCAGGCTGCCGCGAAATCCTTTTCT
>CAYYSY010000287.1:0-5497 GCA_964474355.1 uncultured Spirochaetaceae bacterium
GAGGTAGAGCGCCCAGACCGACGCGCGGGCGATCTCGTTCTCGATCTGCCAGACGAAGCCGCCGATCGGCTGCCAGGCCCAGAACACGAGCGCGATCGCGGCGACCGAGGCGAGCACGTAGACGGCGCGCTCGATGGGCTCGGGGACGATCCTGGTCCACCAGCGCTTGAAGCCGGGGCGGGCCATCACGCTGTGCTGCAGACCGAAGATGCCCAGGACGGCGACGTTGATGAGCGCGGCGACCCAGGGGCCCGACGTGGGCTCGGAGTCGATGCTCTTGGGCACGCCCGCGTTCGCGAGGAAGCCGACGGTGTATACGAGGCAGGCGAAGAACGCGGCGTAGCAGAGCACCGCGAAGGTCGGATAGAGGATGCGCTTCATGGGTTTCTCCTGGAGACCGGGTTGATTCCCGGTCGATCAGCAGGAGCATCGGGTGAGCGGCGACTCCGGTCCTGATCGCGACATGATCGGTCTCTGATCTCGTGGATTTCGTGGCCGGACGCCGACTCGTGGCGGGTTCGCCAGCCCCGGACTCGACGGAGGGGATCGTCTCAGAGGCGCGTCTTTCGGCCCCACGGGTACCCGCGCAGCCGTGCGTCGATCAGCGGGTAGAGCCAGTAGAGCCCGATGAGATTGGGGATGCAGATCAGGAAGACCAACGCGTCGGAGAAGTCGAGCACGGCATCGAGCCTCACCGAGCACCCGAGCGCGACGAACAGGCAGAAGACCGTCTTGAAGCCGAAGTCGGCGGCGCTGCTCTCGCCGACGAGATACGTGAAGCCCTTCAGCCCATAGTATGACCACGAGACCATGGTCGAGAGTGCGAAGAGCGTCGCGGCGACCGCGAGCGGCACGGGCGCCCAGGGAAAGACGCGCTCGAAGGCGGCGCTCGTCCGCTCGATGCCGCCGAGCCCCACGCCGAGCGACGGGTCGTAGTAGAGGGTGGTCACGAGCACGAGTGCGGTCGTGTGGCAGATGACGATGGTGTCGACGAAGGGCTCGAGCAGCGAGACGAAGCCTTCGGTCAGCGGCTCGTCGGTCTTCACAGCCGAGTGCGCGATGGTCGCCGACCCGATGCCGGCCTCGTTCGAGAACACCGCACGTCTGAAGCCGAGGATCATCACGCCGAGCGCGCCCCCGGCGATGCTGTCGGCGCTGAATGCGCCGGAGATCATCTGCCAGTACGCCCAGGGCACGGCCTCGATGTTGAAGATCAATACCATCGATGCGACGGCGAGGTAGAGCATTGCCATGAAGGGCACGAGGCTCTGGGTCACGCGCGCGATGCTGCGGATGCCGCCGACGATCACGAGCCCCACGGCGAACGCGAGCACGAGGCCGACGAGCCAGCCGTGATCGGCCAGCGGGCTGTCGGCGCCGCCCGTCACGCCGACGAGCTGCGTGAAGGCCTGGTTCGACTGGAACATGTTGCCGATGCCGAGGCAGCCCACGACGATGCCCATGGCATAGAAGACGCCGAGGGCTCGGCCGAGACGCGGGTGCCCGCGCTCGGCGAGGCCGCGCTCGAGGTAGTACATCGGCCCGCCCGAGACGCTGCCGTCCTCGTTCTCCTGGCGGTACATCACGCCGAGGGTGCACTCGACGAACTTCGTCGACATGCCGAGGAAGCCCGCGAAGATCATCCAGAACGCGGCCCCCGGGCCTCCGAGGCTCACCGCCACCGCGACGCCGCCGATGTTGCCGATGCCGACGGTGCCGGAGATCGCGGTCGCCAGTGCCTGGAAGTGCGACACCTCGCCCGGGCCGTGCTGCTCGCTTCGAAGCAGCCGCAGGGCGTGGAAGAAGCCGCGCAGGTTGATGAAGCGGAAGCGCACCGTGAAGAAGACGGCGGCCGCCACCAGCCAGAGCACGACCAGCGGCAGCCGCGCTTCGCCCACCGGGACCTCGAAGAAGACGATGCTGGAGAGCCCGTCCGCCAGCGGGCGGACCCAGGCATCGATGGTGTCATCGATGCCGTTCACGGCGATTTCTCCCCTATGCTCGCGAGATGGCCGTCGATCGACCTCGCGCCTCTTCGACCGCTCCCGCTCGGGTGCGCTTTGCGCTCGTGCTCATCGCCCCGATCCTCGCCGTGCTCGCGTTGGGATGCGGCAGCGAGCCCGTCGCCTTCGTCGGGGGTCAGGTCCTCACGATGGACGGCGACGATCGCATCGAGACCGCCTTCGGCATCGAGGGCGATCGCATCGCAGTCGTGGGCGACGACGAGGCGGTGGGCGCATGGGCCGAGGCCGAGGGCGCCCGCACCATGTCGCTCGAGGGACGCACCGTCGTGCCGGGCTTCATCGACGCGCATGGACATTTCCCGGGCGAAGGCCTCGCCGAGGTCTTCGTCGACCTCAATGCGCCGCCCATCGGTGACGTGCGCGCAATGGACGAGCTGGTCGAGCGAATCGCGGCGCGCGCCGAGGCGACGCCGAACGGCGACTGGGTCGTGGGCATGGGCTTCGACGACACGCTCCTCGCGGAGCGCCGGCATCCGACTCGGGATGATCTGGATCGGGCGTCCACGCGACATCCGATCGCAGTCTTGCACATCTCCGGTCACCTGGCGGCGGTGAACTCGGCCGCGCTCGAGCAGCTCGGCTTCGACGCCACGACCCCCGATCCCGAAGGCGGCGTGATCCGGCGCCGCGAAGGCACGACCGAGCCCGACGGCGTGCTCGAAGAGACTGCGATGGAGGGCGTGCAGCAGCTGCTCCTCCCCGGGCTCGCCGACACGTTCCGCATGTTCAAGGCAGCGGGCGAGCGCGCGCTCGCGAATGGCGTCACGACGGTGCAGTCGGGCTTCACCAACGCGACGCTCCTGACGGGGCTCGACTGGCTCGCGTGGCTCGGCGTGATCCCCGTGCGGGTCGTGGCGTGGCCGGACCCGCCGACCGCCGATGCGTGGCTCGCCGACGAGCTCGACCCGCCGGCGTGGGATCCGCTGCGCCTGCGCCTGGGCGCGGTGAAGATCGTCGCCGACGGCTCGATCCAGGGGTACACGGGCTATCTCTCGGAGCCCTATCACGTGCCACCCGGCGACGACCCGACGTATCGCGGCTATCCGCGCGTGCTGCGCGACGAGCTCTTCACGCTGGTCGACCGTTATCACTCGGCGGGTCTGCAGCTCGCGATCCACGGCAACGGCGATGCGTCCATCGACGACATCCTCGACGCCCTCGAGGCGGCGCAACGGAAGAAGCCGCGCGAGGACGCGCGCCACGTCGTGATCCACGCGCAGATGACCCGTCCCGATCAGCTCGACCGGATGAAGGAGCTCGGCGTCGTGCCGAGCTTCTTCAGCCTCCACACCTTCTATTGGGGTGATCGGCACCGCACGATCTTCATGGGGCCGGAGCGCGCCGCGCGCATGAGCCCGGCCGCGTCGGCGCTCGAGCGCGGCGTGCCCTTCACGATCCACTGCGACGCACCGATCGTGCCGATGGAGCCCCTGCGCCTGGTCTGGTCGGCAGTGAACCGCCGCACGAGATCCGACTTCGTGGTGGGGCCGGACGAGCGGATCTCCGTCATGGAAGCGCTGCGCGCGGTGACGGCCACCGCCGCGTGGCAGCACTTCGAAGAGGGAGATAAGGGCAGCATCGAAGCGGGCAAGCTCGCCGACTTCGTGGTCCTCTCCGAGTCACCGCTCGAGCGCCCTGAAGCCATCGACGAGATCTCGGTGCTCGAGACGTGGCTGGGGGGCGAGCGTCTCTACACCCCTGACTCGGCCGAGGGCGGCTGAAGCGCGGCCGGCACGATCTCGGGGCATAATGCCCTCATCGACGCCGGGTGGGCCGAGACCGGCGCACCCGGGTCGCTGCCCGCAGCCGACTGGTGATGAATTCCAACGGCCGAGTGGGCGAGTTAAATTCGCCTGGCAGCTCGGCAGGCTCTGGACTCTGAGCAGGTCGCCATCGAAAGGGATTTCTACATGAAGAAGGTCGAAGCCATCATCAAGCCCTTCAAGCTCGACGACGTGAAGTCGGCTCTGCAGGAGCTGGGCATGCAGGGGCTCACGGTCAGTGACGTCAAGGGCTTCGGTCGTCAGAAGGGACACACCGAGCTCTACCGCGGCGCCGAGTACACCGTGGACTTCCTGCCGAAGGTGAAGCTCGAGATCGTCGTCGCGGACGACAAGGTCGAGGCAGTGGTCGAGGCCATCGTCGCAGCGGCCGCCACGGGCAAGATCGGCGACGGCAAGATCTTCGTGCTCCCGCTCGGCGAGTCCGTCCGCATCCGGACCGGAGAGCGCGGCGAGTCGGCGCTCTAGGGATCATCTCGTGAGCTGCGGCACGGCGCGGCGTGGACGCCGCGCCGTGCGCGCTGCGATACTCGCCGCGTGCAGTACCGATTCGAGCCCTTCGTTCTCGACGCCGCGCGGCGCGAGCTGCTGCGCGGCCCCGACGTCATCGACGTCCAGCCGCTCGTATTCGAGCTGCTCCTCTATCTGATCTGTCATCGCGACCGGGTCGTGCCGAAGGGCGAGCTGCTCGACTCGCTCTGGGCCGATGCCGAGGTGACCGAGGCATCGCTCGCCCGCGCCGTCAGCCTCGCCCGCCGCGCCATCGACGACGGCGACCGGGCCGAGCCCTTCATCCGAACGCATCCGCGCGTGGGGTATCGGTTCACGGCCGACGTCGAGGAGGGCGCCGGCGAGCCATCGCGGCCCGCCACGTCGTCGGCGAGCCCGCTCACGGCGCGCTCTTCCTTCACGCGCGCCGGCGGCACGCACATCGCGTACCAGATCGTCGGTGACGGACCGGTCGACGTGGTGGTGGTGGCCGGCTGGGTGCTCTCGATTTCGTCGCTCTTCGAGGACGAGCAGCTCGCTGCGTTCTTCGGCCGCCTCGCGCAGCGCGCGCGCCTGATCTTCTTCGACAAGCGCGGCACCGGGCTCTCCGATCGCGTGAAGGAGCTCCCCGGCCTGGCCCAGCGCATGGAGGATCTCACGGCCGTGCTCGAGGCCGCGGGCTCGCGTCGGGCGCACGTGCTGGGCGTGTCCGAAGGCGCTCCGATGTCGCTGCTGTACGCGGCAAGCCATCCCGAGCGCGTGAGCGGCCTTGCGCTGATTGGCGGCTTCGCGCGCATGACCCGCGACGACGACCAGCCTTTCGGCTGGACGGCCGAGGACGTCGACCGCCTCGATTCGTACATCCGCACCCGCTGGGGCGAGGGCCGCTCGATCAGCACCTCCGTGGCGAGCCGCGAGGGCGACCCCCACATGGAAGCCTGGGCGGCCCGCGCCGAGCTCGTCGGCGGCAGCCCCGGCGCCGCGCTCGAGCTGTGGAACATGAACCGATCGATCGACGTGCGCGACGTGCTGCCGCTGCTGCACACGCCGTGTCTCGTGCTCCACTCGACGGACGACCCGGTGATCAGCGTGGAGCATGGCCGCCAGCTGGCCGAACGGATCGCCGGCGCCCGGCTCGTCGAGCTCGAAGGCGTCGATCACCTGCCCTTCTTCGGCAACACCGCCGAGCGGATCCTCGACGAG
>CAYYSY010000288.1:0-5061 GCA_964474355.1 uncultured Spirochaetaceae bacterium
TGCCCCGCCTCGCGCAGTCGCTCGACCATGCGCGCCGTGCTCTGCACGACGTAGTTGTTGAGCGGTCCACCGGCGAAGGGCATGCCGCCCGTCACCGTGAGCGGCCGCTGGTCGAAGCCGCGCTCGTCGATGCCGAGCGCCCGAGCAAAGATGCGCACGGCCGCCGGGAAGCAGCTGTAGAGCTCGATCAGGGTGAGCTCGTCGGGCGACACGCCGGCGAGCTCGAGCGCGCGCTGGCCTGCGACCTCGACGCCGACGTTCTCGTACAGCGAGGGGCGCGCCGACAGATCGACCATGTGATTGCTCTCGGTGCCCGAGAGCGGATACACGAAGCGCGAGGCGTCGAGCCCGAGCTCGCGCGCGAAGCCGAGCGAGCAGAAGAGCAGCGCACCCGCCTGATCGACGTTCCAGCTCGAGTTGTGGAGCTTGCCGTACGGGAAGGCGAGCATCGGGTTCTGCGCGTTCGTCCCGGCGATGACGTCGGCGGCGACGGGCGCAGGGCCCCAGGCGTGGGGGTTGCCGGCGGCGACGCGGCTGAAGCTCGCGTAGAGATCGCCGAGGAACGTGCGGTGGTCGTCGATCGACTGGTTGTCCGCGTGGCGCAGCGCGTTCTCCATGATCGCGTAGTACTGCACGGGCATGAGCATGCCCTGGGCCGCCTCGTGCTCGGACCAGAGACTGTCGGCGGGCTCGAGCCTGCGATCGGGTGCCTCGTCCACCTGGACTGTCCGCACGTCCTCGACGCCCGCCCGCTCCGCGCAGCGCGCTCGGTACTTCGCCTCGCCGCCGACGACGAGCGCCACCTGCTCGCGACCGGATGCGATGTCGACGCACGCCTCGCTCATGATGGTCTGCTGCAGGACGCCGATCTCGGCCAGGGTGGTGCGCGCCTTCTCTGCGCCGATCGCACGGCCGACGAGCCGGCCCGGGTCGCTGTACTCCCAGAAGCCCCGCGGCACGCGGATCGAGTCGACGCGCCCCAGCAGCGCGGCGTCGCCCGCGTCCTCCGCGGCAGCTCGCGCGGCGTCGACCATCAGCCCGAGCGGCTCCTTCGCGACGCTCGGGTCGTCGATGCGCTGCTCGATCGTTGCGACGCCGACGAGGATGGGGGTGTTGTCACTGGACATGGAGCTTCTCCTGGCCCGGCGTGCGCGCCGCGCTGTCGATGATCCGCGCATGCGCGCCGCTCATGCCGCGGCGCTCCGACCGCGCCGTCGCAGCCAGACGAGCAGCGCGATCGCGGCGACGAGGCCGGCGACACCGAGCCAACGCGTGGCCTCGCCCTCGAGCGGCTCGAGCTCGAGCGGCTCCATCGGCGCCAGGCCCCAGGGCCGCCTCGGGTCGACGTCGTCGCCTCCCTGCCCTTCGTCGAGGTAGCCGAGCGCACGCAGCTCGAGGACCGAGTCCGCGGAGAGGTCGGTCGAGCGCCGCTCGCGCGCTGTGCGTGGCTCGTCGCGCCACGCGGCCCGCGCCCGCTCGAGCTCGATCTCGAGCGCCTCCCAGGCCGATCGCAGTGCGGGATGCTGCGTGTCGGTCAGCGCGCGGTGCTCGCCGGGATCGCGATTCAAGTCGTAGAGCTCCGCCTGGACCGCCATCGGCTCTTCCTGCTTCAGGATCACCGAGCGCGTGAACTTGTACTCGGGCGTGCGCAGGCCGTAGATCTGCATGTGCTGACGCTCACCGCCGGGCTTCAGCTTGGAGAGATAGAGCGAGATCAGCTCGGGCCGGCTCGCGAACGGCTCGCCTTCGATGGCGGGCCGCAGCGATCGCCCGGTCACGCCGTCCGGCAGCTCGAGGCCGAGCAGGTCGACGAGCGTCGGGAGGATGTCCGACAGGGTCACCTGGGCCCCGACCTTCGGCGCGACCGACTCGCCCCATGTCTTCGGCAGCACGACGAGGAGCGGCACGCGGATCACCTCGTCGAAGAGATGGTGTCGATGCGTGAGCTTGTCGTGCTCGAAGAACTCCTCGCCGTGGTCGGCGGTGATCACGATGAGGGTGTCGTCGAGCCGGCGGTGCTCGTCGAGCGTCGCCAGGATCTCTCCCACCGCCTGGTCGGTCCAGGCGATCTCACCGCGGTAGAGCGCGCGCAGGTGCTCGAGCCCGCGGTCGTCGACACGCCGATGCGGCCGGCTCATCGGCTCGAAGATCGAGGGATCGGTGAGGACGTCACGACCGTCGACAGGCCCGTCGTAGTCCGGGTCGAAGCGCGTGTCCCACGGCGGCGGCGGCACCCAGTCGTTGTGCGGATCGAAGAAGTGGGCGAACAGGAACACCGGCTGGTCCAAAGGCGCGCGCTCGAGCGCCATGCGCGTGAGCGCCGCCACGTTCTCGGACGAGACGTAGTCACGGCTCGTCACGAGCCACTTGCGCTCCTCCTCCTCGGCGCCGCGCGGCGAGAGGGGCCCCGGCCCCGCCCGCGCGAGGTCCTCGCGGAGCATGCCGCTGCGATACAGGTCGAAGCCACGCGCGAACCCGTAGTCGCCCCAGAGAAAGCGCACCGTGAACGCGCCGGCGGTGAAGTAGCCGGCGTCCTTCAGCAGCTCGGGCAGAGTCGACGTGAGGGGGTCGATGGCGACGTCGCTCGACTCGGCGCCGTGATACGGCGGCGCCATCCCCGTGAACATCTGGGCGTGGGAGGGCAAGGTCCAGCTGGTGCCCGAGATCGCCTCGGTGAAGATCGTGCCCCGGCCGGCGAGCCGGGTCATGTGCTCGGCGGTGTCGGCGTCTTCGAAGGTCAGGAAGTCGGCGCGCGTCGTGTCGAGCGAGATCAGGAGGACGTTCGGTCGGCGGGGTGCCGGTGCGCCCTCACCCGCCTGCGCAGCGGTCGCCCAGCAGGCGAGCGCGCACGCGATCGCGAGGATTCGCGTCCCGGCCGACCGCGCCGTGCGCATGCTGCCCTCGCTCCTGTCCGGCATGGCGCGCAGTCTACCACTCCAGTCCAGCGGGGCGCGCGCGCAGTTCACGACGCCCGTCCACCGGGGCGCGGCCCGGATCGCCTCCCGCCCGCGATTCGACGACGGGCACCGAGTGGGCGACCGTACGGGTCCCGCCGCGGTCGGGAGGCCCTCGTCAGGCGCCCGACCTCGGGGTGCCGCGCCGGAGGCGCGCAGTCACATTGCCGGCCCGAGAGCCGAGCGAGAACGCAGGAGGAGACGACGATGCTGAGTGAAGACGCGGCCCTCACCGCTGCCCAGAGCTCGTGGAAGTGCGTGATGAGCAACGACAAGGAGGGCTGGCTGGCGCTCATGGCCGACGACGTCTGCGTCGAGGACCCGATCGGCGTCGGTCCGACCAACCCGACCGGCGAGGGCGTGAAGGGCAAGGCCGCCGTCTCGGAGTTCTACGACAAGAACATCAGCGAGACGAAGATCGTGGTCGAGACCCACGAGTCGTACTACGTAGACCGCGAGTCGGCGCACAAGCTGACCATCAACGCGACGCTCTCGAACGGCATCACCTCGAAGGTCACCAGCATCTTCACGTATCGAGTGAACGACGAGGGCCTGATCACGAATCTCCGCGGGTACTGGAAGCTCTCGGACATGACCTTCATCCAGCCCGACTGACCCCGAGGCGCTGCCCGTGACGATCCGACGCCTACTGATGGTGAGCCGCTGCCCGTGACGATCCGACACCTGCTGATGATCGGCCGCTGCCCATGACCATCCGACGCCTGCTGATCGCGAACCGGGGCGAGGTGGCCGTGCGCATCGCACGCTCCGCCCGCGAGCTCGGCATCGAGACCGTCGGGCTGCACGGCGAGGAGGAGCCCGACGCGGCGCACCTCGCCCACGTGGACGCCGTCGCCGCCCTGCCCGGCTCGGGCCCGAAGGCCTTCCTCGACGTGGCCGCCGTCGTGGCCGCCGCGCGGCAGTCCGGCGCTGACGCGCTGCACCCCGGCTACGGGCTGCTCTCGGAGAGTCCCGATCTCGCGGCGGCCTGTGCCGAGGCGGGCGTGGTCTTCGTGGGGCCCCGGCCCGAGACGCTGCGCCTCTTCGGCGACAAGACCGAGGCGAAGGCGCTGGCCGGGCGACTCGACGTGCCGCTGCTCGACGGACCATCCGCGCCGGTCACGCTTGCGGGGGCCCGGGCGTTCTGGGACGAGCTCGGCGGCGACGCGTCGATCGTGCTCAAGGCCGTCGCCGGCGGCGGAGGGCGCGGCCTGCGCCACGTTGCAAAGGGGGGCGATCTCGAGGCCGCGTTCGCGGCCGCCGAGCGCGAGGCCGGCGGTGCCTTCGGCCGCTCCGAGCTCTACGTCGAGGCCTTCGTCGAGCGGGCCCGCCACGTCGAGGTGCAGCTCGTCGGAGATGCCGAGTCGGTCGCCTCTCTCGGCGATCGCGAGTGCACCCTGCAGCGCAGACACCAGAAGCTCGTCGAGCTCGCGCCCTGCGACGGCCTGCCCGACGGGACCCGCGATGCGATCCACGCCGCCGCCCTCGCGCTCGGACGCGAGGCGAGGCTCTGTGGCCTTGCCACCGTCGAGCTCCTCGTCGACGCCGATGCCCCCGAGCGCTTCTGGTTCCTCGAGGTGAACCCGCGGCTGCAGGTCGAGCACACCGTGACCGAGGAGGTGACCGGCTTCGATTGCGTCGCGATGCAGCTGCGCATCGCGGGCGGTGAGACGCTCGCCGATCTCGGCCTCACGGACGGTGACCGCTGCGGATCTCGCGGCGCCGCCCTGCAGGCGCGCATCAACTTCGAGCGGATGCAGGCCGACGGCAGCGTACTGCCCTCGGTCGCGCCCGTGAGTGCCGTGCGCTGGCCGGGTGGCCCGGGCATCCGCGTCGACGCGGCGTTCCGACCAGGTGCGACGCCGAATGCCCGCTTCGACTCGCTCTTCGCCAAGCTCGTCGTGCGCGGGGCCGACTCGGCCGACGTGCTTCGCCGTGCGCGGCGCGCCCTCGCCGAGCTCGACATCGAGGGGCCCGACAGCAACGCCGACTTCCTCGCGGCGCTGCTCGCCCGGCCGGAGCTCGCGGCGGGGGCGCGCCGCGCACGGCGAAGCACGTCGGCCGAGTCGGCCCCGCGCACGACGAGCTTGGCGAAGAGCGAGTCGAA
>CAYYSY010000289.1:0-2875 GCA_964474355.1 uncultured Spirochaetaceae bacterium
CTGCTCCGGCGTCGGGCCGTCGGGCTCGATCTTCTCGCCCGGCATCGGTCCGCTTTCGGGGATCTTCAGGATGTCGAAGCAGAAGCGCAGGCTGCGCTCGGCGCGCGCGGTCTGCCGCGCGCGGAGCTGCTGCACGGCGAAGTTGCGGCGGTTGCGGCAGGCCTCGAGCACGGGCGTCGGGACGCCGGCGGGATTCGTGCGCAGCGCCGCGTCCACGCGGGCGAGCTTGTCTTCGAACTCGCCAGCAAGGGGCTCGCCCGGCGCACCGAGCACGATGGCGAGCGCGCACGTGATGGCCGCGAGCGTGCCCCACCGGCCGGCCGGGCCGGCGCGAAGCCGCCGGGAATGAATCGAACCGTGCCCCTCACTCATCGCGCACTCCTCGTCGTTGCGTCGTTGCGTCGCTGCGAATCCATCCCGAGCCAGCGGGCCCAGGGGCCAAGCCAGTGCGGCATCGAAGCGACGACGCCTCACGAAGACGCTAGGTCCGCGGTCGTGGGGTGGCAATGCCGCCCGGTGTGTCGCGAATTGATCAGGTCAGCAGCTTGAGCAGGTCGAACGTGGTCAGGATGCCCCGGATCGTGCGCTCGTCGTCGATCACGATGACGCGATGGACGTGCTGCTCGACCATGGTGCGCGCGACCTTGCTCACCGGCTCGTCGATCGACACGGTGACGACGTCCTCGGTCATGATGTCGCCGACCGATACGTCGTTCAGCGCCTCGGCCGTCGTCAGGTCGAGGCCCTCCGCGAGATGGCGCACGATGTCCGTCTTCGAGACGATGCCGCGGAGCCGGCCATCGTCCTCCACGACCGGCGCGCCGCCGATCTCCTCGCCGAGGAGGAACTCCTCGAGCGACGCGACCGGGAGCTCGGCGCTCACCGTCCGGACGTTCGACTCCATCAGTCGCTCGACCGTGGCGCCATCCGCCGGATCGACACGTTCGCTGCTCATCACATCTCCCTGATCAGGACCCGCTCATCGGGTCACTCGTACTTGAACTCGGCCCCGTCGAGGTCGATGGCGGGGATCTCTTCCTGCTCGCGCCAGTAGTCCTGCGTGTGCTGCCACTCGCGCTTGTCGCCGCGCTTTGGCAGCAGGTGCATGCTTCGCATGAGGTAGTTCGGGTTGAAGTTGTTCTCGTCCATCCACGGCAGGATCGGCATGTCCGCATCCTCTGGCCGCAGCACGGGCTGCACCCGCTTCACGCCGAGCTCGTCCATGTGCTCGAGCAGCCGACAGACGAAGTCGGAGAGCAGGTCCGCGCGCAGCGTCCAGCTCGCCCGGAAGTAGCCGAAGACCCAGAGCATGTTGGGTACACCGGTGAACATCATGCCCCGGTACGTGATCGTCTTCGAGAAGTCGAGGGGCTTGCCGTCGATCACGAAGTCGATGTCGCCGAGCACGGAGAGGTTGAAGCCGGTCGCCGTGACGATGATGTCGGCCTCGAGCTCCTGGCCCGACTTCAGCATGATGCCCTTCTTCGTGAACCGGTGGATCTCGTCGGTGACGACCGAGGCCTTGCCCGAGGCGATGCCCTGGAACACGTCGCCGTCCGGCACGAACGCGATGCGCTGCTGCCAGGGCCGGTAGCGCGGGGTGAAGTGCTTCTCGACGTCGTAGTCCTCGCCGAGATACGCCTTCACGCCTGCGATGAGCAGCTTCTTCAGATCCTCGGGCTGCTCGAACGAGAGCCGCGTGACCTCCTGCTGGTCGAACAGGATCTGCTTGCGAACGATCTCGTGGATCCAGTCCTCGCGGATGCCGATTTGACGGAGCCGGTCGGCCAGTTCGTTCTCGTTGCGGCCGGGAATGAAGTAGGTCGGCGAGCGCTGGAGCATCGTGACGTGCTCGGTCTCGCCCGCGATGGCGGGCACGAGGGTTGCGGCCGTGGCGCCCGAGCCGATGACGACGACGCGCTTGCCCTTGTAGTCGAGATCCTCGGGCCACGTCTGCGGGTGGACGAGCTGGCCCTCGAAGTCGTCCATGCCGTCCCACTCGGGCGTGTAGCCCTGCTTGTGCCGGTAGTAGCCCTGGCACATCCAGAGGAAGCTGGCGGTGAATCGCACGGGCTCGCCGGTGTCGGTGCAGTGGCCGGAGATGCTCCAGAGGTTGTCGTCGCTCGACCAGGTGGCGGAGTCGATGTGGTGGCCGTAGCGGATGTGCTCGTCGAGACCGTGCTCGTCGATGACCTCACCCATGTAGGTGAGGATCTCTTCGGCGGTCGCGATGGGGGGGCCGGTCCACGGCTTGAAGCGGTATCCGAACGTGTAGAGGTCGCTGTCCGAGCGGATGCCCGGGTATCTGTGCATGAGCCACGTGCCGCCGAAGCTCTCGAGTCCTTCGAGCACGACGTACGACTTGTCGGGGCACTGCTGACCAAGGTGATACGCCGCGCCGACCCCGGAGATGCCGGCGCCGACGATCAGGACGTCGAAGTGCTCGGCGGGGGGTGCGTCGGTGGTCGTGGCTGCAGATGTCGTCACGGAGGAGTCCTCTGGATTGATCGGAGAGCCCTGGCTGTCTGCAGGGGATGAGCATGAGTCACACGAGTCATCAGCAAGCGATGTGCCAAGCGCCGGGTCGAAGGAGGGGCGCGGCGCCCCGATCGGCGAGGCAATGCGTCCCGCGCGGTCGCGGCGGTGCGGCAATCCGCCCCGGGCGGCGCGTGTGCGGGCGCTCGGACACGCGCCAGACGCAAGAAGGCCGGTCCCGGGAAGGCCCCGGCCCCTATCGCTCCAAACCGCGAGGCTGCTCGCGTCGCGGGCTACTCGATGAAGCCGTAGAGCCTGCCCGCGGTCTCGCAGAAGATCTTGCGGCGCTTGGCCGCGTCGACGCCCTGGGCCATCGAGTTGATCAGGTAGCGCGAGTGGG
>CAYYSY010000290.1:0-26272 GCA_964474355.1 uncultured Spirochaetaceae bacterium
GTGCGGCGCCTGCGGCTGCGGCTCGAGGCGCATCGGGCCGGTCTGCGTCCCGCTCCGCGGCAGCTCGATGGTGAAGAGATCGACCTCGACGCCGCCCAGGACGAGCGAGTGGCCGCGGCCGCCGGGCACGGCGGTGACCCGCGGCTCTACGTGCGGCAGAAGAAGCGGCGGCGCGACTTCGCGACGCTCGTGCTGATCGATGCGTCGATGTCCACCGATTCGTGGATCGACGGGCGCCGGATCCTCGACGTCGCTCGCGAGGCTGCGCTCGTGCTCGGCGAGGTGGCCCACGAGCTCGGCGACCGGCTCGAGATTCTCGCGTTCGCCTCCGAGACCCGAAACCACTGCCACGTCTGGACGCTGCATCGCGAAGGCGAGGCGTGGAGCATCGGCAAGCGGCGCCTCGCCGCGCTCGAGCCGCGGGGCTATACGCGCATCGGTCCGGCGTTGCGCCACGCCACCGCCATGCTCTCGGCGACGCCGGCCGAGCGCCGACTGCTGCTCTTGATCAGCGACGGCAAGCCCACCGACTACGACCGGTACGAGGGCCGCTACGGCGTCGCGGACGTGAGGCAGGCGCTGCGCGAGGCGCACCAGCGCGAGATCCACACCCATGCGCTGGCGGTCGATGCCGTGGCGCGCGACTACATGCCCGCGCTCTTCGGCCGCGGCGGGTTCGACATCCTCGCGAAGCCGGAGCAGCTCGTCGAGAGCCTCACGACGGTGTACGGGCGGTTGACCTCGCGCTGACTCGGCGCTCGAGGGCGGCTCAGGTCTGCGGGCCGAACACCTTCTGCAGCAGCTCGGTCGTGCGCGCCGCGGGATCCTCGCGGATCCTCGCCTCTTCGTCGGCGAGCACCGAGAAGAGTCCGTCGAGCGTCTTCTGCGTCACGTATGACTCGAGGCTCGGCGGCATCGGCTTCGAGAAGGGCACGAGCGCGTAGCGGTCGAGCAGCTTCTGGTACTGCGCGTAGAGACCGACCTCCTTCATGGCGGCGGTCACGACGGGCGCGAAGCGGGCCTCGAGCGGCCCGGCGGTCTTCTCGCGGAAGTAGAGCGTGGCGGCGTCGTCGGGGCCGCGCAGGATCTCGAACGCATCGGCGATCGTCATCTCGCGGATCGCGTCCTCGAAGACCGGCAATGCCTCGGCGGCGGCGGCCTCGGCGGCGCGGTTCATCCCGTCTTCGAGCGAGTCGACCCACGAGCCGAGTCCGATGCCCCGCGCCGTGTCGACGAGCGGATCGAGCTCGTCGGGCAGGACCAGTCGCAGCGCCTCGTTCGAGCCGAAGCCGCCGGGGGCAGCCAGCTGGCCGGTCGCATGCTCGGTGCCGATCGTGAGGGCCTGGCGCAGGCCGTCGCGCACCGTTGCCTCGTCGAGCGCACCGGAGCCCGTCAAGATCCCGGTCAGGTCGGAGAGCTGCATGCCGGCGCAGCCGCTCGTCGCGACGGCGACAAGAATGAAGACGAAGGAGGGCAGCGACGGCAGTCGCCGCATGTGCGTGCGGTCGGCGGATTTCATGATGAACCGGATCGAGGGCTGAGCTGGATGGACGATCGAAAAGACCGGAGGAGACTCTATCATCCCGATGTGACCCCGACACCGCGATCGATGGGTGACGACACCACGCGGTGATGTCGGCTGGGCGACGGATGCCGCAACGGCGGGCCATTGACACCCGGTCGAAGGGAACGAGAAGCTCACGAATCCACCGGGAGGATCACGATGAAGGGCTCGTTCTCGTCACCGATCGAGCACCGGGTCGAGGTCTCCGGTGCGGGTGAGACGTTCGTGCACGAGTACGGCGGGCCGGCAGGTGCCCCGGTCCTCATGTTGCTGCACGGCCTGGGCGCCACGGCGTCGCTCAACTGGGGACGCTGCTACCGCGCGCTCTCCGAGCACTTCCGGGTGTTGAGCATCGATCACCGGGGCCATGGACGCGGACTGCGCACGCGGCGCTTCCGCCTCGAGCAGTGTGCAGACGACGCCGTCGCGGCGGCAAGGAAGGTGGGCGTCGATCGCTTCATCGCGGTCGGCTACTCGATGGGCGGCCCGATCGCTTCGCTGGCCTGGCGGAGACATCCCGACGCCGTCGAGGGGCTGGTGCTCTGCGCGACCGCGCGGCACTTCGCGCCGAGAGGCCTCGCACGCGTCGCTCGCGCCAGCCTGCCGTTTGCCGCGGTCGCCGTTCGCCTGGCGCCGGGCCTGCTGCAGCGCCGAGCGACGCAGCGCATGCTCCAGAGCGTCGAGCACCCCGAGCTGCGCGATCACATCCGCGACGAGCTGCTCGGCCACGATCCGGCGGCCGTGATCCAGGCGACGCAGGAGGTGAGCACCTTCTCGTCGCACGACTGGATCGGTGAGGTCGGCGTGCCGGCGGCGGTGATCGTCACGACCAGGGACGAGCTCGTCCCCGTCTCCCGCCAGCGCAAGCTCGCGGCTTCGATACCGGGCGCCGAGGTCTTCGAGGTCGCGGGCGATCACTCGGCCTGCGCGGTGCGCGGCACCGGCTTCGTTCCGACGCTGGTCGAGGCGTGCAGCTCGGTGGCGCAGCGGATCGAGGCCATGGATCTCCGACCCTGGTCGGCGTCACCGGCCGTTTGAGTCGATCCGCGCGCTTCGCGGGCCGGCGGCTCGAGATTCCGAAGGAATCGAGGACTCCGGCCCCGCTCGCGAGCCTCGAATGAGTCAACATCTTCAGGCATTGGCCGATGCTTCGGGTGGGCCCCTGGCTCGCTCGGCATCGACGCGCCGGCTTCGCCTCCCCCCGCCGGCGCCCGCATCGTGGAGGCCTCACATGCTCCGGACTGTCCGTCGCTTCGCGGCTTCGCCGCAGGCTCTTCTTCTCCTGGTCGCCCTGCTGCTGCTCGCGGGCCCGTTCGGCTGCAAGTCCGACTCGCCGCCCGATGCGATCGTCGTGAACAGCCTCGAAGACCCCGAGACCCCGGACGAGGGCGTCGTGACCTTGCGCTCCGCGCTCGCCTCCGCTCGCTCGGGGCAGCCCATCGAGTTCGACGCCGCGCTCGATGGCGGCACCATCGCGCTGTCGATCATCGGCGAGCCGCGCACCGTGCTGGTGGGCGAGGTGATGGAGTTCAGCGACGGGCTCTCGCACCTGATCGGCTACTTCGAGCGCGACTACGGCCCGTCGGCGCTGTACGCGCGCAAGGACGTGGTGATCGACGCCTCGGCGCTGCCCTCGGGCATCACCGTCGAGTGGACCGGCGGCGAGGCGAGCCCGGCGCGTGTGCTCGCCGTGTACGGCGACCTCTGGCTTCGCGGTGTCACGATCACGGGCGGCCTCAACATCGCCGAGGACATCAGCGGGGACATCGACCCGGGCGACCCCTACCCCCAGCCCTGGAGCCTCGCTCGTGGCGGGGGCCTCGCGGTCTGGGGCGTGGCCGACCTCGCGGACTGCGCCGTCCATGGCAACCGGATCGAGGGCGACTTCTCAGGGGCACGCGACAGCGGCGCGTTCGGCGGTGGCGTGTACGCGAACCTCGTCCGCATGCGGCGCTGCGTCGTCAGTGGCAACTCGGTGCTCGGCGGCGGCGCGGCCGGCGGCGGCGTGTTCACGGTTGGCGGCGCCGCGACGTCCCGGAGCGGAAGCTGGGTCTTGCAGTCGTCGGTCACCGGCAACCGAATCCAGGGCCTCTTCACCTATGGCGGCGGCGTCTACAGCGACGGCGGCGGCATCGGCAACTCGAAGCCCCTCACGATCGAGAACAGCAGCATCGCGCGCAACGTCGTCGAGCCCGCGCCCGCGACGGACCTGCCGAACTTTCTGCTCGGCATGGGCTACTGGCGCGGGGGCGGCGTCTACATGTCGAACGGCTATTTGAAGATCAAGGCCTCGACCATCGTCGAGAACCAGACGCACGGCATGCTCCGCATCGACAGCCTCGATCGGCCGAACCTCGCGGGCGCCGTCGCGGCGACGATCGGCAACGCCCACGCGGTCGAAGACCTGATGCTCGGGCACTCGATCGTCGCCGGGAACACGGTGCACGAGATCGTGCTCGAGGGCGAGGGCGAGAACCAGATCAGGGTCGAGGACGAGGTGTACGAGCAGGACGTCTTCACCGGCTCGCTCTTCTACTTCCGCAGCCTCGGCTACGGCCGCTATGGCGTGCTCGACTTCAGCCAGATGCTCGTGCCGGTCGGCCAGCCGGGCTGGCGCTCGCTCTCGCGCCGCCACTATCCGCAGCCGGACGACGAGGACGGGGTCGTGCTCGGTGACGTCGTCGACCTCGCCACGGGCATCACGCGCTCGACCACGATCGTCTCCGTCGGCGTCGACGACGGCGAGCTCGCAGTGCTCCACTACGAGCCCATCGGCTCCGCGCTCGATCGCGTGCCGGCCGACGTCTATGGCCTCGCCGAGGTGTTGGCCGAGTACGACGCACCCTCGCGCGAGGCCGACGACTTCCTCGAGATCGTGCTCGGCCGCCTCGAGGACGAGTACGACGCTCTCGACGGCTTCGCCGCCGACTTCAAGCTCGACTTCGAGACGTTCCTGCAGGAGGTCGACCTCGATCCCGACACGGATGGCCTGCAGCCCTATCTCGATCCCGACGGCGTTCCGATCCTCACCCTCGCCGACACGCACTGGTTCGGCCCCGCGCAGACGTGGCCCAGGGAGCTGGAGAACCATCCCTGGATCCACTTCTGGCACCGGCTCGACACCTGGCTGCTCGACGAAGAGATCCCCGGCATGGGACCCGAGGCCTTTGGCGACGAGGTATGGCAGACGCTCTTCCCGTCGTCCGGACCGCTCACCGAGAACCCGGCCATCACGATGAGCATCTGGGAGAGCACGAGCCTGCAGGTGCTGATCGAGCCCGAGGATCAGCTGCTCTCGGCGCGGCCTGCCAACGATCTCGGTGACATCGGGGCGATCGAGCTGCCCTGAGGCCTCCAGGCCGGTCGGGGATCGAGACCGACGCGGCGCTGAGAGCTCGCCTCGCCGGTCGACTGCGACCCGTGGTCAAGCTCTCGCTCCGAATCTTCGATGCATCCCTCAGCGAGGGTCGTCGATGGGCCAGGGACACGCAGAGAGCCAACCTGCCTTCGGCGGACTTCTGGCGACGATCGGTGCGGGGGAGCGCGCGGCGAGCTCGCCGGCCGAGCGCCGCCTGCCGGACCTCCGCGTCCTCTCATCGATCGGCATCATCCTCGTCGTCGTCGGGCACTCCTTCCCCGATCTGTCCGCCGAGGCTGCCGGCGTCGGCGCCGCACGGACGCTGAAGACGATCATCTACGTCTTCCACATGCCCCTCTTCTTCTACATGTCCGGCTTCCTGCTCCAGAACTGGGTCGAGGCACGCCGTGCGGGCATGCGGGGGCGTCGACTGGACCGTCTGACCGCGGGCGAGCTGATCGTCCGACGCTTCCGACGCATCCTCGTCCCGTATGCGGTCATCTCGAGCTGCGTCTTCCCCATCAAGGCGCTGCTGGCCCACCGGGCTCACAACCCGGTCGACTTCTCGGCGCTCGGCTATCTGCGATCACTGGCGCTGCCGCCGGAGAACCCGATCGATTTCTTCTGGTTCCTGCCCACCCTGTTCGGCGTGTCGCTCCTTGGGATCCTGCTCTCCCCGCTCGTGCGCGAGCGCTTCCACCTGATCCTCGTCGCCGTGACGGCCACTGCGCTCGTCTTCCACCATCAGCTCCCCACCCGGAGCGACACGCTGCTGAACGTCGCGGGAGCGCTCCACTCCTTCGTGTTCTTCTGGGTGGGCATGCTGCATCGCCACTTCCGTGAGCGTGTCGAGCCGATGCTCGAGCGGCTTCAGCACCCCGCCGTCATCGCGCTGCTGCTCGCCGCACCCGTCGCGGTCGGGCTCCTCTCGCTCACGAAGCTCTGGGCGCTCCAGCTCGGAGCCTCGTTCGCGGGCATCCTGGCCTGCTTGCTGGCGGCCCGGGCGTACGTGGCTCACGAGCTGGGCTTCCTCGATCCGCTCCACGGCCACAGCTTCCGCATCTATCTGCTCTCGTGGTTCCCGCAGGTCGCTTGCCGCGTGCTGCTCTTCGAAACGGGGCTCTTGGGGTTCTGGCCGACGGCGGCGTGCATGTGCGTGTCGGGACTCGTGGTGCCGATCCTCGTCGGGAAGGCCGCAGCACGCACCGCGCCCCGGCTGGCCGAGATCGCCCAGATCTAGCGTGCGGCTCGTTCCCGTTCGCGATCGGGAATCACGCCGGTGGACCGGATGCGGACGCCGTTGGTCGCTACGCCTCGCCGCCGTCGCGCACGATCTCCAGCAGCCACTCGGGCGCCGCCGCCGGCTCGAGATCGTCGGGGCCGTGCCCCTTCTTCCACGCGTAGCGCTTGCCGCTCGGGTGGATCGAAGGTGGCGCGACCACGCATCCGCCGTCGCCGCGCACATCGAGGCCCGGCTCGAAGCCGGCGCGATTATGGAGCTCGCCGCCGGGATGGACGAAGTAGAGATGCCGGCCGCCGCCACCCGTCTTCGACTCGACCGTGTCCGGGAGCCGCGTGTGAAGCTTCACGAGCGCTGCGAGGCTGCGGTCGCCGCCGTGGCGTGGATCGACGTCGACGACGATCAGGCCCGAGACTTCACCCGTCACGATCGAGACGTTGGCGTCGGGCCAGCGCTTCCACCACGCGCGGATCGTGTCGGCGTCGGCCGCCTCGCGCTGGAAGGGCTTCCAGCGCACGATCGGGCGCTTCGCCTGCGGCTGGGCCGGAATCACCGACCAGCCGCGGGCCGCATAGCCGAGCGCAGCCTGCTCGATCGCGTCGTCCATCGTTCTGGCCCGAGCATAGGTCACGCGTCGCGCGGACTGCCGCGGGGCGTCGCGGCGTGCGATGATCGCCCCGTGCAGATCGGACTGCCCGACACGACGACCTGGTCCCGCCTCGGGCGCGCGAACCTGCTGAACGCGGCGCTGGTCGTGCTCGTGCCGCTCCCCTCCATCGCTGCCACCTGGCTGCTCTTCCAGTGGTTCGGAGACGGCGCGATCCCGCCCGCGCCTGCGTGGGCCGAGGTGAGTGATGCCGATGGCCTGGCGGCGTGGCTGCTCCACCACCCGCTCTGGACGATCAACCTGCTCGTCTTCGTCGGCTTCGATCTGCTCTTCTGGGTGATCGCGGTGATGCAGCGCAGCAGCTGGCTGATCGATCCGTACTGGACCCTCGTCCCGCCGCTCATCGCGCTCTTCTACGCGCTGCATCCCCTCGCCGACGCCGATGCGACGAGGCTCGCGCTCGCGGGGCTCGCCCTGGTGATCTGGAGCGTGCGCCTCACGTGGAACTACTTCCGCCGCGAGGGCTGGCGCTTCGGTCTGCGCGAGGACTGGCGATACGAGAAGATGCGCCGCGAGCGCCCGGGCTTCTGGTGGGAGCAGCTCGTCGTCGTGCATCTCGCGCAGCACGCGATGCTCGTTGGCCTCACGCTTCCGTTCTGGGCGATGTCGTTCGTGCCCATGCCGATCGGCGTGGGCGACGCGCTCTGCTTCGTCGCGGCGATCGCTGGTATCGCGGTCGCGCATGCAGCCGACGTCCAGCTCGATCGCTTCATGCGCGCGAACGCCGCGCGGCGCGGCGCGGGCGAGGCGCCCGCGCGGCTGCTCGACACGGGCATCTGGAGCTGGTCGCGTCACCCGAACTACTTCGGCGAGCAGCTCTTCTGGTGGTCGATCGCGGTCATGGGCGCGATCTGCGGCGAGCCGTGGGTGGTGGTGGGGACGGTGCTCAACTCGGCCGTGCTCGCGAGCGTCACAGTGATGACCGAGCGGCGGATGCTCGCCGTGCCCGAGCGCGAGGCGGCATACCGGGCCTACCGGCGACGCACGTCGGTCCTGCTGCCGTGGCCGCCGCGGAGCGCGTCAGAGGGATGAGATCAGCGCGTCGAGCTCGCCCTTCACCTCTTCGGCGTTGCGCCTGAACATCGCGACGATCGGCTCGGGTAGCACGTCGGAGACCATCGCCGGGTACGAGCCCAGTGCCTGCACACGTGCGAACCAGTCGGCCGCACGAGGCCGTGCCGAGATGAGGTCACCCATCGCGAGGTGCTCGAGGCGCAGCACGTAGGGGAGGGCTGCGGCATCGGCGAGGCTGAAGTCGTCACCGGCGAGCCACGTCCGCTTGGCGAGCAGCCCGTCCATGCGATCGAGCATGCCGATGAAGGCCTCGATCGCGCCGCGCATCTCGGGCGCCGCGACGCCATGCTCGATGACGCTCTTGCGCGCGGCACGGCGGGCGGGGTCGGGGATGTTCGCCCACGCGGCCTCGCGATCTTCGGGCGGACGGCCGAGCAGCATGGGCCGCGTCGCGATGCCGTACGTGACGACGCCCGCCGCCGGGTGGACCTTCTCGTCGATCTGCTTCACGAAGAGCCGCATCGCGTGCACGGCCGCCGGGTCGGTCGGACGCAGCGACGGCGTCGGGAACGCGTCTTCGAGGTACTCGTTGATGAGCGTCGACTCGATCAGCACGCGCCCATCGTGCACGAGGGTCGGCACGACGTGGTTCGGGTTGAGCTTCACGTACTCGGGATCGTGCTGGCCGCCACCGGTCAGGTCGATCTCATGCCCCTTCCAGTCGAGGCCCTTCTCGCCCAGCACGATGCGCACCTTCTGGGAGCAGCTCGAGAACGCGTTGTGGTAGAGCTCCAGCATCGGGACTCCTGACCTGTCGTTGGTGGGATTGGCAGCGCGTGACGATGCGCCTCGGATCGTACCGCGTTCGATGCGCGCGCTCCGGCCGCGTTTCGTGTGCACGCCGCGCTGCCGGTGTTTCTCCTAGACTCGTCCGACATGACCGCCCAGCCCATCCTCTGCGCCCTTTCGCTCGTCCTCGCGGTGACTGCGCAGGCCCGGGCCGCCGAGATCGACAGCGTGACCGGTCGCGAGATCCCCCTGGCCGACTCTGCGGGTGCGCTCGAGCGGCGCCTGAACACTGCGCTCGAGGCCGGGGTCGTCCGCGCGAACGAGGGCGACGCCGTGTGCGACGAAGGCGCGCTCTACCGCGAGCTGCGCCACGCCTTCGCGTGGCCTTTCATCGGCCACGTGATCGCCGAGTCGCTCAACGCCGACGAGACGCTCGACAGCCGGCGCGTGCTGCGCGCCGACTCGATCTACCGTGACCTCGGCATCCTCGACGCAGTGAGCGTGCACTGGAAGGATCTGAGCGCCGTTGTTCGCGTGGGCGATGCGCTGGTCGGGGTCGACAAGATCGGGCACTTCATCGTCGAGGGCTGGGAGTACTTCGAGACGGCGCAGCTCGAAGGGGAGGGCGTCGACGAGGCCATGGGGTGGGGCGAGGGCGCGGAGGACACGTACTTCGGGCGCTACACCACGGGCGTGCGCTCGCACGCCGACCTCGTCGCGAACTTCGAGGGGCTGCGATTCTGGCTTCGCGTCCTCGGCGCCGGCGACGACCCGCTCCACGCGCGGCGGTGGCAGCGCCGTCCCTATGTGAAGTGCGGCCGTCGGCTGGGAATCTTCGGCGAGCGTCGCTGGCGGCTCGTGCGCGAGCTCGACCTCGACGACTACGTGACGCCGGTCTGGGACGAGGCCGTCAACTGCAGCAGCTACCGCACCGAAGAGATCCAGTCGCTCGTCATGCACCGTGTCGCCGAGCTGTCCGAGACGGGGGAGATGGACCTGACCTGTCCCGTCGATCCGCAGGGCTGCGCCGAAGCGCGTGCCCGCTACGGTGAGTGGGCGCCTCGGCTGCTGCATCCCGATTGCCTGGCGGCCGAGCCCGCGGAGCGACCGTGGTGGCGGTTCTGGTGATTGTGCGCGTCAGTACGGCGGTGGGCGGAGCGGACTCTAGTCGTCCAACCCGTCCACGAGCGACCGCACCACCACCTTCTCCCCCGTCTCGATCGAGCGGTTCGCCGCGATGCCGGTGAGGATCGACCACGCGCCCTCCACGTGGTCAGCGCGGCGGCCGAGCGGGTCGTCGGTGTCTCCGGGTGAAAAGAGGTCCTGCATCAGCAGCGGGTCGGCACCGCCATGGCTGCCTTCGCCGGTCTCGACCTCGATCGGCTCGGCCCGCCCGAAGTGCGGCTGCACGGTGATCGTCGTCGACTCCTTCTCCGTCGCACCGGCGACGGCGTGGGCGCCGCTCACGTAGCTCGTCTCGACACAGACGTGGTCGAGGCGGCCGCGCGTGCCGTTGAACGCCACCGTGTAGCCCTCGCGCGGCATGAAGGCGTTCAGCGAGTAGCTCATCCGCACGTCATTCTCGTAGTCGACGAGGACGTTCATCGTGTCCTCGATGTCGATGTCCGCCGAGAAGACGCAGCGGTCGCGGAGATAGCCGTCGTGGGCCTCGTGCTGGAGATAGGTGGCCTTCAGCAGGCCATGCTGCTCGAGGTCGAGCCGGAAGTCGCAGCGCTCGGCCACGGGGCAGCCGAGGCAGCGCTCGCCGCGGCCTTCGAGCCCGAGCGCGTCCGCGTTCGCGGGCGTGTAGAAGCGACGTCCACCGCTCGCATGCACCGCCGCGGGGCGCGTCCCGAGCCACCAGTTCATCAGGTCGAAGTGGTGGGTCGCCTTGTGGACCATGAGCCCGCCACTGCTCGCCTTGTTGCGGTGCCAGCGCCGGAAGTAGTCGGCGCCGTGGGCGGTGTCGAGCAGCCAGTGGAAGTCGACGCTCAGCACGTCGCCGATGACGCCGCTCGCGAGCAGGCGCTTCACCTGCGCGCGCGGCGGCGAGTAGCGGTAGTTGAACGTGACGCGGCACTCCCGCCCCGTGCGCCGCTGCGTGTCGAGGATGCGCTGCAGGCTCGGGGCGTCGATCGTGAGCGGCTTCTCGCAGACGACGTCGCAGCCGTGCTCCATGGCGCGGCAGACGTACTCGGCGTGATGGCAGTCGGGTGGCGTCACGATGACGACGTCGGGGCGGCACTCGGCGAGCATGCGGTCGAAGTCGGCGGCGGCGTAGGCGCGCGTTTCGAGGCCCTGCGACTTCGCCCACTGCATGCGCTGCGCGAGGCGGCCCGCGTTCGTGTCGCAGAGACCGACGAGGTCGCCACCCCCGGGCTCGGCGAGCGCGAGCGAGTAGAGCCACGAGCGAAGTCCGAGACCCACCTGTACGTACCTTTGGCCGGGCACGTGTGGATCGTACACCGGGCCGGCCGTGACGTGGAGGCCGGCGCTGGTGCGACCTGCGCCAGCGCGCGGGTGATCCCCTCGCCGGTCATCGACTCCCGCGAGCGAAGGAATCGGACGTGAAGCTGATCGATCTGACACGCAGGCTGGATGCATCGGACATCGAGCGTGTGTCCGGGGCGTCGCGTTCGTCGACTGATTCACGCGCTTCGTGGCGCGCCGTGACCCGAGGCGGAGCGGGCGACGCGCGCGTATGCTCCAGTCCCGCTCACCCCTGGCTGGAGTCGGATCGATGAAGCTCACCTTCCTGGGTGCCACCGGCACCGTCACGGGCTCGAAGTATCTCCTCGAGGCCGGCGACGACCGCGTGCTCGTCGACTGCGGCGTGTACCAGGGCGTCAAGCAGCTGCGGCTGCGCAACTGGCGGGCGCTGCCGGTCGAGGCGAGCTCGATTCGCGCCGTGCTGCTGACACACGCCCACATCGACCACAGCGGCTACGTGCCCGCGCTCGTGCGCGACGGCTTCGTGGGCCCGGTGCATGCGACCGGGCTCACGACCGATCTCTGTCGCATCCTGCTCCCCGACGCCGGGCACCTGCAGGAAGAGGACGCGAGCTACGCGAATCGCAAGGGCTTCTCGAAGCACCACCCGGCGGAGCCGCTCTTCACCGAAGACGACGCCGAGCGTGCGCTCGGCTCGTTCGCGCCCATCGAGTTCGATGGCTGGCACGAGGCCGGTGCGTTCCGGTTTCGCATGAGGCCGGCCGGACACATCCTCGGCGCCGCCTCCGTCGAGGTCGAGCATGAGGGCCAGCGTGTCCTCTTCTCCGGCGACCTCGGGCGCGACGAGGATCTGCTGATGAGGCCGCCGGCCCGCCCCGGCGACCCCGACTGGATCGTCGTCGAGTCGACCTACGGCGATCGGCTGCACGCGGAGATCGACCCCTTCGATGCGCTGGCTGCCCTGCTGACGAAGACGGTGGAGCGAGGCGGGATCCTGCTGGTCCCTTCGTTCGCGGTCGGCCGTGCACAGACGTTGCTGTACTGCTTCCACGAGATCTTCCGGCGCCGGCTGGCGAAGCCGGTGGACGTCTACGTCGACAGCCCGATGGCGACCGACGTGACCGAGCTCTTCATGCGATCCACCGATCATCATCGTCTGACGCCGGACGAGTGCAGCGACGTCTGCTCGGTCGCGCGTTACACGCGATCGCCCGTCGAGTCCCGAAAGCTCTCCGAGAGAAAGGAGCCGGCCGTCATCATCTCGGCGAGCGGCATGGCGTCGGGCGGCCGCGTGCTGCACCACATCAAGGCGTTCGGGCCCGATGCGCGCAACACGATCGTCTTCCCCGGCTTTCAGGCGCCGGGCACGAGGGGCGATGCCCTCGTGCACGGTGCGCGGCGCGTCAAGATCCACGGGCGGCAGGTGCCGATCGAGGCCGAGGTCGTGCAGCTCGACATCTTCTCGGCCCACGCCGATCAGGCGGGGCTCCTCGAATGGGTCGGTGCAGCCGAGAAGCCTCCGCGGCGGGTGTTCGTCACGCACGGCGAACCGGTGGCCGCGGACGTGCTCAGGCGCGAGATCAAGGACACGCTCGGCTTCGACGCCAGCGTGCCCGAGTACCGCGATACGGTCGACCTCGCCTGAGGCGCGTCCTTCCCGATCGACTACGCTCCCGATGCGTCGGTGGGCGCGTCGCCTCCGGCTCCCAGCTACTGCACTCCTTCACGGCAATCCGGTCGATGCGTCCTCACCGCCTCATCCACTTCCTGTTTCGCTTCGTCCCGCTCGGTCCCGAACGCAAGGACGAGCTCAAGACGGCGATCTACGAGCGCGCGGGCCATCTCTTCGCGTGGAGCCCGAACTACCAGGAGTGGCAGCGCGACCGGGTCCTCTTTCCGAAGCTCACCGAGCCCGACGTGCCGACCGACGCGCAGTGGCGCGACGTCGAGGCGCGCAGGCGAAGCGAGCCAAAGCCCGCCGCGGGCGAGGGACGGCCCTACGTCGTCGTCCCGGTCTACAAGGGGCGCGCGGAGACCCTGGCCTGTCTCTACAGCGTCCTCGAGGCTGCGCCCCACACCGACCTGGTCGTCATCGACGACGCGAGCCCCGATGCGAGCCTGCGTAGCGCGCTCGAAGCGCTCGCAGCCCGCGAGCTCTTCACGCTGCATCACAACGAGAAGAACCGGGGGTTCGCGCTCACGGTCAATCGGGGCATGCAGCTCGAGCCCGATCGCGACGTCGTGCTGCTGAACAGCGACACGTACGTATACGGCGACTGGCTCGAGCGCCTGCGCCGCGCCGCGCATCGCGACGCACCGCAGGGCGGACGCATCGGCACCGTCACGCCGCTGACCAACAACGGCGAGCTGGCCAGCTATCCCAGGTGGATGGTCGACAACGCGTACGAGCTCGAGGTCGAGCATGTCGAGCTCGACCGGATGGCGGCAGAGGTGAACGCCGGGCTCGCGTTCGAGGTGCCGACGGGTGTCGGCTTCTGTCTCTATCTGCGGCGCGACTGCCTCGAAGAGGTCGGTGAGTTCGACGCGGGTTACGCGGCGGGCTACGGCGAGGAGAACGAGTTCTGTCTGCGAGCCGCCGCGGCGGGCTGGCGGAGCGTCCTGGCCGCCGACGTGTTCGTCACGCACTTCGGCTCTGTCTCGTTCGGCCGCGGCCGTTCGAAGCGTCGCAAGATGGCGCGCGCGCTCGAGCGCCTGAGAACGCAGTACCCCGACTACGAGCGCGACGTCCAGAGGTTCATCGCGCGCGATCCGATGATCGGGTCGCGCCTGCGCCTCGACGCGGCGCGGATCCGGAGGGCCGCGCCGCACGCCCGACCGAAGCGTTCGATCCTGATGGTCGCGCACGATTGGGGAGGCGGCGTCGCGCAGCACGTCGACACGCTCACGGACGCGCTCGAGGATGAAGGCGTCAACGTGTTCCGGCTGCAGCCCTACGAGGATCCGATGATCCCCGCGCTGACGCTCCGCGGCTCCAGCCTGAGCAGCAAGCGCCATCTGCTCGGCAATGCCGGGCGGATCGCGATGAACCCGAACCGCGAGGCGCTCGTCGACGCTCTTCGCGTCCTCGAGATCGATCACGTCCACGTCCAGCACACCGGTGGCTTCGGCATATTCGCCACGGAGTGGATCCGCTATCTGCCCGAGGCGCTCGGCTGCAGCTACGACCTCACGTTGCACGACTACGCGCCCGTCTGCCCCCGTCTCCACGTGAACCTCCCCGACGGCCACTACTGCGGGGAGCCGCCGATCGACGAGTGCGAACGCTGCGTGTCGATGAACGGCAGCCCCAATGGCTATCACCCGATCTGGCATTGGCGGCAGACGTGGGCGCCGCTCATGGAGGGTGCCCGCCAGGTCTTCTGCCCGTGCGCTGACGTCGCGGAGCGCACGGCGCGCTACTTCCCGAAGGCCCACTACTGCGTGCGCCCGCATCCCGAGTACTTCGAGGAGGTGCGCCATCGCGGTCCGCGACCTTCGCGCAAGGCGGGCGAGCCCCTGCGCGTCGTCGTGCCCGGCGCGATCGGCGAGCAGAAGGGCTTCGACCTGGTGATCGAGTGCGCCGAGGATGCTCGCCGCCGCAAGCTGCCGCTCGAGTTCCGGGTCGTCGGCTTCACGATGTCCGACGAGAAGGCCGAGGAGGCGGGCATCGACGTGTCGGGCCGCTACGACCCCGAGGATGCGGAGCGCTTGCTCGCCGAGGCCGAGTGCGATCTCGCGTTCCTGCCCTCGCTCACGCCCGAGACGTACTGCTTCACGCTGTCGTCCGTGCTTCGCGTCGAGCTCTTCCCGGTGGTCTTCGACATGGGCGCGCTCGCCGAGCGTGTGCGCGACGCGAAGTTCGGCGAGGTGCTGCCGAACGAGCTGATGAAGGACGCCGCGGCCGTGAACGATCGCCTGCTCGCCCTCGACGTCCAGCCCGCTCCCGGCGACCTCCAGCACCGCGCCTTCGCAGACAAGTACCCGTCCTACCTCGAGGACTACTACGCCCTGGCCCCCATCACCGGCCCCGCCTGATCGTCCCCAGTCCGCCCCTGCCTCTCCACCTACCCCGACCCGGACGACGTTCTGGGATCGACACGAGGCGTTGAAGCCGAGGGTCGATGCCACAAGCGAAGGAACGTGGTGCTCTGCTCCAGGGACCACCGCGAGGCTCGTAAGTCTGCCTCGGGATTTCGTGGTGGCGCCCGGAACTTGGAGGGTGGCTCTGTAGACCTGCCGACGCGGCGCTCGCCAGAGAAGCCCGTGTACCGACCCGCAGCCGCCCGGAAGGTGAGGACGCCACCCCGAAATCCCGACCCTGGCAGCCAGCTCCGCGAACCGAAGGCCGCGTCAGCTCAGAGAGCACCGTGTTCCGGAGCCAAGCTGCCCGGAAGGTGAGGACGCCACCCCGAAATCCCGACCCGAGCAACCAGCTCCGCGAACCACCCCACGAGAGCCCCGGATTCCGGCGAAAACCCCGCGAGGCGTGCTGCCCCCACCGCCCGACCCGCGTTAGCTTATGGGGTCAGCATTTCCAGATCCCCACGCCGGCCGAGCCGCAACCCCCGGAGCCCCGCATGAGTGAAGCGACCGACACGACGACCCAGTTCCCCTCCAAGGGCCAGGCGGGGGCCGATCCCTACTCGATCCCGCTCGACAAGATCGACGTCTCGGACGCCGAGCTCTTCGAGACCGACACGCTCTGGGGCTACTTCGAGCGGCTGCGCAAGGAGGACCCGGTCCACTACTGCGCCGACAACGAGGAGTTCGGGCCGTTCTGGTCGGTGACGAAGTTCGACGACATCGTGTACGTCGAGAAGAACCCGGAGATCTTCTCGTCCGAGCCTACGATCGTGATCGCCGACCCCGATCCCGACTTCCCGCTCCAGGCCGGCTTCATCACGATGGACGGCGAGCGCCACGCCCGCCATCGCAAGACCGTCCAGCCCGTCGCGTCGCCGCGAAACCTGAAGCGCCTCGAGCCGCTGATCCGGGAGCGCGTGTGCGACATCCTCGACAATCTGCCGGTCGGCGAAAGCTTCGACTGGGTCGACCGGGTCTCGATCGAGCTGACGACCGGCATGCTCGCCACGATGTTCGACTTTCCGTGGGAGGAGCGACGCAAGCTCACGTACTGGTCGGACATGACCACCACGACGGACGAGCAGCTCGCCGACATGGGCAAGACGCTCGAGGATCGTGAGAACGATCTGCGCGAGTGCCTCGCCTACTTCACGAACCTCTGGAACGAGCGCAAGGACAAGCCAGCGAGCGGCGAGCTCGACTTCATCTCGGCCCTGGCCAACTCCGAGGCGACCGCCGACGTCGCGCCCGACGTCTCGCCGCTCGAGTACCTCGGCACGCTCATCCTGCTGATCGTCGGCGGCAACGACACCACGCGTAATTCGACCACGGGCGGCGTGCTGGCGCTCAACGAGAACCCCGCCGAGTACGACAAGCTCCGAAAGGACCCGAGCCTGATCCCGAGCATGGTCGACGAGATGATCCGCTGGCAGACGCCGCTCGCGCACATGCGGCGCACGGCGACGCAGGACACGGAGCTCGGTGGCAAGCAGATCAAGAAGGGCGACCGCGTGGTCATGTGGTATGTCTCGGCGAACCGTGACGAGACGGCCATCCCCGACGCCGACCAGTTCCTGATCGACCGCAAGGATTCCAAGAAGCACCTCTCCTTCGGCTGGGGCGTGCACTTCTGCATGGGCAGCCGGCTGGCCGAGATGCAGCTGCGCGTGCTCTGGGAAGAGATCATGAAGCGCTTCGAGTTCGTCGAGGTCGTGAGCCCGCCCGTGCGCGTGAAGAGCCCCTTCGTGAAGGGCTATCACGAGATGCAGGTGCGCGTGCACCCGAAGAAGTAGGGGCCCGACGGCCGGAGCAGGGCACGCCGCCGGGCGCCGTGTCGGCCGGAGGGGCCGAGAGCGAGGGCTCAGCGCGGCTCGGGCAGCCAGCCTCGCTCGCGAAGATCGCGCGCGAGCCCCTTCGCCAGCAGGTCGTGTCCGTTCGCGTTGGGGTGGGTGTCGACCACTGTCAGTCGGTACTCCGATGGGTCGACCCACGCGGGCGCCGCTTCGACGACGGGGAAGCCGCCGCGCTGTCCAGCGTCGACGAGATCCGACCAGAGCGGATCGCCTTCGCCCGTGCCTCGCCGCCAGACGTACGTGGCGAACGGGAGGTCGTGGGCCGCCGCCCAGCGTCCGATGTCATCCAGCGCCTCCATCGAAGCCACCCAGCCCGGCGTGCGCGTCGGCGAGCCGGTGCCAGGGCTGCGGCGCTGTCGGACCTTGCGGATGTGTTGGACGAGCCGATAGAGCCAGCTGTTGCCGAGGATCACCGTGACCTTGCCCGGGAAGCTGTAGTTCGACAGATCGAACTGGGCGTGCGGATCGAAGGGGCGCGGGTTCTCGTCGGTATCGTTGTAGACGTAGAGCAGCAGCAAGAGGTCGGGTGAGAGCATCTCGCCGTACCGCTCGAGCATGGCGCGCTGCTGCACCGTGTTGTAGCCGCCGACGCCCGTGTTCACGACGACGACCGGCCGGCGGAGCTCCTCGGCGAGGATCTGCTCGAGGCGCGCCGCGAAGATGGCGTCCTGCTCGACCCCCCAGCCGAAGGTGACCGAGTCGCCGAGGAAGAAGATGCGTAGCTCGTCCGGCGCCCGAGCCTCGATCGGGTCGTCGCGGAAGCCGTACTCGTTGGTCGAGACGTCCACCGATTGGTAGCGGGTCGTCAAGCTCGGGCGATGTGCGTAGATGAGGTCGTCGTCGGCGATCTTCTCGAGGTGGTAGCGCTTCGCCTCCTCGTAGTACGAGACGCCGAGCAGATCGAACGCGCGGATCGCACCCTCCATCATCATGAGGGTGAGCACCGCGCCGACAGTGAGCGCGACGATGTGGAACCGCACCCGATGGAGCCGAGCGAGCGGGCCGGGCAGGGTGAAGACGCTCACCACGGTCGCGCCGGTGAGCGCGACCAGGAGGAGCCGTGCCCAGCCCCCGGACCAACGGCCGGCCACCGTCGGATCACTCGATTCGTGCATGGCCAGCCCAGCCACGGCGAGCCACGCGGCGACGGCCGCTACGCGCATCCCCACGCGCCAGCCATCCGGCGCGGGTCGTTCGTTCGGCACTGCAGCCCCCCCCTGGACCCCGACCGCCCGGGGCACGCACGCTCGCTCTCGGGTGTGTCGATGTGCGGCCGACACACCTCGGCGAGGCGCTCCCATTCTCGCACGGACGTCCCCCGAGATCACCGTCAGATGACGCGTGCGACCTCCTCGGGTCTGCGGCATCCAGACTCGGTGGCCCCGCCGCAGCCGCGGAGCGCCCCGAGCCCATCCCCCGCGCCACCTCCTCAGGAGCCCCGCCATGACCCGACTCGGCTACCAGATCCCGAACTTCACGTACCCCGGCGTCGCACCGGCGGACATCTTCGACAACGTCGTCGCTCAGGCGAAGGCAGCGGAGGCGGCTGGCTACGACCGCGTGTTCGTGATGGATCACTTCTATCAGCTGCCGGGCATCGGCTCGCACGACGAGCCGATGTTCGAGTGCTACTCGATGCTCTCTGCGCTCGCCCAGCACACCGAGCGCGTGCGGCTGTCGGCGCTGGTCACGGGCAACACGTACCGGAATCCGGCGCTGCTCGCGAAGACGCTGACGACCCTCGATCACGTCTCGCACGGTCGTGCGACGCTCGGCATCGGCGCCGGGTGGTTCCAGAAGGAGCACGACGACCTCGGCTTCCCGTTCGGCACGTTCACCGAGCGATTCGAGAAGCTCGAGGAGGCGCTCCAGATCATCAAGCCGATGCTCTCGGACGCGCGGCCCACCGTCGACGGCAAGCACTACCGGGTGACGGAGGCAGCGAACCAGCCGGCGCCCGTCTCGCGCATCCCGATCATGATCGGGGGCGCGGGCGAGAAGAAGACGCTCCGGATGGTCGCGCAGTACGCCGACGAGTCGAATCTCATCTGCACCACCGACGAGATCCCGCGCAAGCTCGAGGCGCTCGATGGACACTGCCAGCGACTCGGCCGCGACCGCAGCGAGATCACCGTCACCAAGCTGATGATGATCGCCGTCGCGCCGACGCTCGAAGAGCTCGACGCCGACCTGGCTGCCGTAGCAGAGGCCAAGGGCTGGAACGACGCGATCGTCGCGGCCGCGAAGAAGCAGCTCGTCTATGGCGACCCCGACACGGTGGGCGAGGCGATGGAGGCCGCCGTGTCGAAGGGGCTCGACGGGGTCGCCGTCGATCTCCCGGTGAACGGGCACCTGACCGAGCGCATCGAGCTGCTCGGCGAGATCGCGGGCAAGATCCTGCGCTGAGGCTCGAGTCTGGTCGCGGCGCGCACCGCGCTCTCGCCTCGATTTCCACCATGCGTGTCCAGCGTGCCCCGTTGCGCGTGCGCTCCGGCCCCGATCGGCGGTGACGACCGTCACGGCGAATCGCGGGTGCCTGGTCGAGCCTGCATTCGAGACCCGATTCGTGCCCGCCGAGGTCGATGCGCAGGTGCATCCTCGATCCCCTCGAATCTTCACGACATCCGGGCGCTCGGGCCGGCGACGCGCTCGCAAGCTCTGCGACGAACGTGTCGCCCGTGCCACATACACCGGTGCATGATCTCTGGATCAGAATCCACATCGACGAACGGCGTGTACCCGTCTGCTCGTCTACACGAAAGGCCGCATTCGCCATGCTCCATCGAATCTTCACGCACCCTCTCCTTGCCGCGCTCTCGATCGTTGCTGCCGCTCTCATCACCGTGAGCTGCGGAGGTTCGAGCACACCTACGACTCTCGTGAGCTTCTCGGTGTCCGATGCGCCCGTTGGTGACCTCGAGGCCGTCGTGATCACGATCGACCGGGTCATCGTCAATCAGCCCGGCGACGACATCGTGATCGACGAGTTCCCGAACGAAGATCCGGCGGGCGATCCCACGGACACGATCACCATCGACCTCCTCGACTACCAGGGGCTCGACAAACTGCTGATCGTCGATGGCATCGAGCTGAAGGTCGGCGACTACCAGAACCTGCGGCTCTCGATCGTCGAGGGGATCGACGATTCCTACGTCGTCGAGGAGGGCGGGGCCGTCAAGCTGATCAAGCAGCCGAGTGGCGAGCTGAAGCTGGGTAAGTTCGAGGTCGAGAACGTCGGTGTGCAGGCCTTCGTCATCGAGTTCAATCTGGAGACGTCGATGACCTACAACCCCGGCCCCGACCGCTACATCCTCAAGCCCCGCGGTGTGCGCATCGTCGACGTCGAAACTGCGGCGCTGCTCGACGGCACGGTCGATCCCGCGCTCTTCGACGGCGAGTCGCCCTGCGACGAGAAGGCCGCCCCCGAGCTCGGCAACGTCGTCTACCTCTATCGGGGCCATGGGCTCGATGCCGACGCGCTCGGCGATCTCTTCGACCCCGAGCTCGACGAGGACGCTGCGGCCACGCTCGCAGCGCCCTTCGCAGCGGAGCGAGCCGCGAGCGACGGTGCCTACTCATTCTCCTATCTGCCCGCCGGCGACTACACCCTCGCATTCTCGTGCGACGCCGAGGAGGACGATCCCGAGTACGACGACGGCATCGTCATCCCGACGCCTTCCGGCGAGCTGCGCGAGGTCTCGCTCGAGCCGGCCGAGGCGCTGACCTGCGACTTCCCGGTCGCATCGGGCGACTGCTTCTGAGCCGCTGATCGCGCCCAAAGGGCGCGATCACAGCGCTGGTCGGGCACGGCGCGTGGGGCGTCGTGCCCCATCGGCTGCGTTTCCGATAGAGGATGCCCGGGTACGCGGGGCGGGCGGCGACGCCCGCCCCGTGTCGTTACGCTTGACGGTCGACTCCACGACGAGACGCGCCCGGGAGAAGACCGACGTGACGACCGCCGCCGACACCATCGACCACGAAGCGCTGCGCGAGAAGTACCGCGAGGAGCGCGACAAGCGGATCCGACCCGAAGGCAACGAGCAGTACATCGAGCCGAAGGGCCGCTTCGCCCACTTCCTCGAAGATCCATACGTCGAGAAGACAGAGCGCGAGCCCGTGACCGACGAGGTCACCGTCGCGCTGATCGGCGCCGGCTTCTCCGGGCTGTGCGTGGGTGCGCGGCTCAAGGAGGCGGGCATCGACGACATCCGCCTGATCGATGGCGGAGGTGACGTCGGCGGCGCCTGGTACTGGAACCGCTATCCGGGCGCGATGTGCGACACGGCGGCGATGATCTACCTGCCGCTGCTCGAGGAAACAGGCCACAAGCCGACCATGAAGTACGTCTTCGCGCCCGAGATCTTCGGCCATGCGAAGCGCATCGCCGAGCACTTCGGGCTCTACGAGAACGCGCTCTTCTCGACCGAGGTAACCGGGCTCGAGTGGGACGAAGACGCGGCGCGCTGGGTGATCCGCACGAATCGCGGGGACGAGATCCGCGCGAAGTTCGTGACGATGGGCCCGGGCCCGCTGCACCGGCCGAAGCTGCCCGGGATCGAGGGCATCGAGACGTTCGGCGGCCACTGCTTCCACACCAGTCGCTGGGACTACGGCTACACCGGCGGTGACCCGAACGGCGCACCGATGGAGAAGCTCGCGGACAAGCGGGTCGGCATCATCGGTACGGGCGCCACGGCTGTGCAGTGCATTCCGCCGCTCGCGCGCGCCGCGCAGGAGCTCTTCGTCTTCCAGCGCACACCGTCTTCGATCGACGTGCGCAACAACCACCCGATCGGGGACGACTTCTTCGGCCAGCTCGAAGAGGGCTGGCAGAAGAAGTGGCTCATCAACTTCGCCACGCTCCAGACCGGCGGCTTCGCCGACGAGGATCTCGTGAAGGACGGCTGGACCGACATCGCCCAGCGCATCCGCGACCGCGTGGTCGAGAACGCGCAGAAGGAGGGCGCGATCCCCGGGCCCGAGATGTTCCAGAAGGCCTACGAGGACAGCGACGACGAGAAGATGGAGGAGATCCGCGCGCGCGTGGACTCCATCGTCGAGGACGGCGGAACGGCCCAGGCGCTCAAGCCCTGGTACCGCCAGCTCTGCAAGCGGCCCTGCTTCCACGACGAGTACCTGCAGGCGTACAACGAGCCCAATGCTCATCTCGTCGACACCGGTGGCAAGGGCGTCGAGCGGATCGACGAGACCGGAGTCGAGGTCGACGGCGTCCACTACGAGCTCGACTGCCTGATCTTCGCCTCGGGCTTCGAGGTCGGCACCGGATACGATCGCCGCGCGGGCTTCGACCCGGCGGGTCGAGGCGGCATCCACCTCTCCGATCGCTGGGCCGATGGCATGGAGAGCCTCCACGGCATCCACGTCCACGGCTTCCCGAACCTCTTCATCGTGGGGCCGGGGCAGGGCGCGAACCTCATCTCGAACATCACGCACAACCTGACGGAGGCCGGCTCGACGATCGCGGCGATCCTGCGCCACGCCCTCGACACGGGCGCGGACGAGGTCGAGGTGACCGAAGCCGCCGAGCAGGCCTGGGTGCAGCTGCTCGAGAGCAACGAGGGCGCGTTCATCGGCAGCCCCGACTGCACGCCCGGCTACTACAACAACGAGGGCGGGCCGATCGGGCGCCGTGAGCGGCTCGGCCTCTCGGGCTATCCACAGGGCCCCGTCGCCTACTTCGAGTACATCGACAAGTGGCGCACGTCGGGTCAGTTCGAGGGGCTCGACTTCAAGCAGCGCGACTGAGCCGCGATCTCCGACTCGCTGCGCCGCCCACGGAAACTCCCGTAACCACCCCGATCCTGGCGCGTATCGCCGTCCAGGCCGAGCGCCTGCGCGTGGCGGCTCGCCAGTGAAGGAGGGGCGCGATGGGCGGGATCTCGATCGGAGGTGGGCGCATCGATCCGGGGTTCGGCCTCACGAGTCTGATCGTCGTGCTCGCTGCGACCGGGGCGATCGCAGCCCCCGCTCACGCACAGCTCGCGTTCTCGGACGTCAGCGCGACGGCGGGTGTCCAGCAGGCGGGAATGCTGACCGAGTCGGTGGCCTGGGGAGACTACGATGGCGACGGCGATCAGGATCTCTATCTGACGAACGACGGCGACAACGCGCTGTTTCGAAACGATGGGGGTGACTCCTTCACGGACGTCACTGCCACGGCGCTCGTGGCTGGTGGCGGCACGTTCAGCGTGGGGGCCTGCTTCGGCGATCTCGACAACGACGGCGACCTCGATCTCTACGTCGTGAACTTCGGCGGCGGCGATCGCGATCTGCTCTACCGAAACGACGGCGCGATCGGTCTCGGCGGTGAGACGGTCTTCAGCGAGATCGCGGCGACGTCGGGGATCGACTTCACGGCGAGCAGCCGGCCCTGCGCGCTGCTCGACTATGATCGGGACGGTCTGCTCGACGTGTTCCTCATGTCGCTCGGGCCGAACATCCTCTACCGGAACCTCGGTGGGATGCAGTTCGAGAACGTCGCGACAGACGTGGGCGTAGACCAGGACGTGACCGGCGTCGGCATCGTCGCCACGGACGTCGACGACGACGGCGACCTCGACGTCTTCACGGGCAATCGCAGCATGGACATCAACGCGCTGTTCGTGAACGGCAACGGCGTGTTCACGGACATCGCCGCCGGCGCCGGCATCACGAAGACGGGCCTCGGCATGGGCGTGCTCTCCTTCGACTACGACAACGACCTCGACTTCGATCTCTACTGGACCACGTGGCCTCCGGCCACGAACGCCCTCTACGAGAACCTGGGTGGAGCGAGCTTCGACGACGTGGGCGCGGCGAGTGGGACGGATGACCCGAACGGCTGGGGGATCTCGGTCAACGCGGGCGACGTCGACAACGACGGCTGGCTCGACTTCTTCGTGACGAACGGGTTCGATGCATCGACGACCCCCAACGTGCTGTTCCTGAACGACCAGGACGGCACGTTCAGCGATGCGAGCGGCGCGCTTCAGGGAGGGGTGGCGTTCGATGGGCGAGGCGTGGCGTTCGCCGACTATGACGAGGACGGCGACCTCGATCTCGTCGTGACGAGCGACTCCGACACCACGACGCGGCTCTGGCGAAACGACAGCGTGACCGCGCACCATTGGATCGGGTTGAAGCTCGAGGGGACCGTCAGCAATCGCAGCGCCATCGGCGCGCACGTGACGGTGACGAGCTCTCTGGGCGCGACGACCGTGCAGGAGGTGAGCGGGGGCGCAGGTCGCGGCTCGCAGAACAGCCTGCCGCTCGAGTTCGGCCTGGGAACGGCGTCGGGGCCCGTCGACATCACGATCCGCTGGCCGTCGGGCCAGGTGCAGAGCTTGACGGCGGTCGAGCCCGATCAGTACTTCGAAGTGATCGAGCCGTTGACGGTACCGACCATCGCCTTGCTGGGCGCGACGATGCTCGTCCTCGCATTGGCTGCGATCGGGATGCTCCGAGCGGGCGCCACCGGGGAGTCTCTTGGCTGACGCCCCGAGGTGCCGAGCGCGCGCCCCGACGAGGTCAGTCGGCCGAAGGGGCGGCCTCTCCCTCGTGATGCATGTCGTGCGGATGTGCGCTCTCGGCCGGCTCCGGATGATGCTCGTGCACGGCGTGATCGGCGCCGGCGCCCCCGCCATGTGCGCCATGGCCACCGCCGGGCATGAGGCCGGGGCCGAAGATGGTCCACAGGCCGAAGAGGCAGAGCGCGAGCCCTGCGCCACGGCGCACCGAGATGCGCTGGGCGACGCCGGTGAGTGCACGCCCGAACGCTCCGACCGCGAGCAGGCTGGGCGCAGTGCCGAGGCCGAACGCCGCCATCGTCAGCGCTCCGGTCCCCGCGTTGCCGCTCGCGGCGGCGAGCACCAGAGCCGAGTAGACGAGCCCACACGGCAGCCAGCCCCAGAGCGCACCGAGTGCCAAGCGCCGGCCGACGGTCTCCGCCGGAAGCAGCCGGCTCGTGAGGGGTGAGATGCGCCGCCAGAGCGGTGTGAGCCAGCGCTCCAAGTGCGAGAGGCCGAGCCACCAGCCCGCCACGTAGGCGCCCGCGGCCATGAGCAGCAGCCCGGCCGTGAGTCGCAGCAGCCAGCGCGCGTCCATGCCGAGCGCGAACGACGCGCCGAGGGCGCCCACCGCAGAGCCGGCCAGCGAGTAGCTGCTGATTCGGCCGACGTGATAGGGGATGGCTTGGAGCGCGAGCACGTGCCCTTCACGGTTGCCCTTGCCGCCCGCCTGTCCGAGCGCGGCGACGATGCCGCCGCACATGCCGACGCAGTGGAGGCTCCCGAAGAGCCCGAGCGTGAAGCCACCGGCGAGCGCGGCGGCAATCGACTGCGTCATGACTCCTCCGGCGGCGCGGGGCGCTCGGGGCCCGGCTCTTCGTCCGGCGAGGGGGACGCGTCGTCGTCGAAGAGGATCCGCATCCCCTCCTGATCGAGATTCTCGAGCTGACCGCTCCGCACGGCCCACATGAAGAAGCCGAGCGCGATGGCGAGCAGCCCGAGGCCGAGCGGAATCAGCAGGAGCAGGACGTTCACGCGGCGCTCCTCTCGGTCGGCCCTGTGCCTCGCAGCCGAGCTGCGCGCACGCCGTTCACGACGACGAGCAGCGAGCTGAGCGACATCCCCAGCGCAGACTGCCAGGGGGCGAGCTCGCCGGCGACCGCCAGCGGAATCACCGACGCATTGTAGGCCGCGGCCCAGGCCAGGTTCTGCCGGACGATGCGCCGCGTGCGCCGCGCGTGTGACACGGCTTTCGGGATCAGCGAGAGCCTGTCGTTCATCAGCACCGCGTGTGCACCCGTCTTGGCCAGATCGGTGCCGCCGCCCATGGCGATGCTGACCTCGGCCTGGCCGAGCAGCGGTGCGTCGTTCACGCCGTCGCCGACGGCCGCGACGCGCTCACCCTGGCGCTGGAGGTCGCGCAGCCGCTCCCGCTTCGCGTCGGGGGAGGCGCCGGTCGTACGGGCCTCGATGCCGAGATCGTCGGCGAGTCGGGCCGCCGCCGGGCTCGGATCCCCCGTCACCATCTCGAGCTCGAGTCCCAGACGCCTAAGCGCCTCGACCGCACCGGGGGTCTCGTCGCGCACCGGATCGGTCAGGCCGAAGAGCGCGAGCCGCCCCTTCTCGTCGCCGAGCGCGACCCAGACGCAGGCGTCGTCCGGCAGCGCGGCCGTCGACACTGAAGGCTCGCGCGCGAGCGCATCGACCCAGTCGGGCCGGCCGATCCGGATGCGCTTGCCCTCGACCTC
>CAYYSY010000291.1:0-3863 GCA_964474355.1 uncultured Spirochaetaceae bacterium
GCGGCACCACCGAGATCATGCGAAGTGTCGTGGCGCAGCAGGCGCTGGGGCTCTCCGGTCGCGGCTGACGCCACAGCTCGCCCGGTGCGATGCAGGCGGATCGGCCTGAACGTGCCGGTTGCCGGCGCGTCACTCGGCGCCACGCGAGACCGACTGGCCCGGGCAGAGGCCCTCGGCTTCACCGATCTCTGGAGTCAGGAGACCGGCGCCCACGACGCGTTCACGCCGCTCGGTGTCGCCGCGGCCCATACCTCACGCGCGCGCCTCGGCACCGCAATCGCCTCGATCTTCACGCGCGGGCCGGCGCTGCTCGCCATGCAGACCGCATCGCTCAGCGACGCCGCGCCGGGGCGCTTCGTGCTCGGACTCGGCACCTCGTCGCGGCCGATGGTCGAGGGCTGGAACGGGATCCCCTTCGAACGGCCGTACACGCGCATGCGCGACACACTGCGCTGGCTGAAGGCGCTCTTCGAGCGCGGGCGGGCGGACGACGAAGGCGCGGCGGTCGGAGTGCGGGGGTTCAAGCTGGGGGTCGCGCTCGAATCGCGGCCGCCCATCCACATTGCTGCGCTCGGGCCGAAGATGCTCGGGCTCGCCGCACGCGAAGCCGACGGCGTGCTGCTCTCGCTCGTCGGTCCCGATCATGCGGGCGAGCTCGTGGGGCGCTTTCGCGGCCAGGAGCCCGAGCGAGGGCGGGGCGAGGTGGTCCTGCGCGTCGGCTGCCTGCTGGACCCCGGCCGTGAACGCGCCATCACGCACGCGCGCCGGACGCTCGCCGCCTATCTCGCGGTGCCGACGTACGAAGCGCTCTATCGCGGTCTCGGCGAAGGGGATCGAGTGGAGGCGATTCGAGACGCCTGGGCATCGGGCGCACACGCCGAGGCGCGCTCGCTCGTGCCGGACGAGTGGGTGGAAGGGGTGTTCGCCATCGGTGATGCCGCTGCGATCCGCGCGCGGCTCGGGCGGTTCCGTGAGGCGGGCATCGAGCTGCCGATCATTGCGCCGACGGTCTTCGAGGGCGATCTCGACGAGGCGCTCGAGATCTGGGCCGAGGCCTGAGCCCGGCTACGCGCTCGGCGCGGCACGCCCCCGCACGAAGCCGACGTAGGCCGCGGGCGGCAGGAACGTCAGCCAGAGGAAGAGTCCCTGACCGAGCCCGGTCAGCGAGACGATGAGCATCGCCGAGGGCGTGACGAGCACGTCGATCCCGAGCACCAGATACACCCACGTCGCGAGCGCCCCCGCGAACGACGAGACGGACATCATCGCCCACAGCCACATCCGATTACACAGGACGGGGTCGACGAGGCCGATCTTCTCGCGGCGGCGGAGTCGGCCCCAGTGCATGAACGCCTCGATGCTGGACCACGCGTAGCCCACCGCCGCGGTCCCGAGCGAGATCAAGCCGGTGCGGTTCGCCGCAGGCCTGCCTTCGGCGAGGTCGTCGAACGAGTACAAGATGTCCGTCACGAGCATGATGTGGACGACGAAGAGGCTTGCGGCGGTAGCGAGCAGCCACTTCGTCCAGGCTGCCCCTGGCCGGAAGACGCTCGCAGTGAACACGAAGAGCAGGAAGAAGCCCGTGTTGATCACGACGTTCATCGCGACCATCACGGCGCGCTGGACGGCGAGAGACCAGCCGAGATCGGCTTCAGTCAGGATCATGCCCGGATACGCAATGCCCATGACGAGCACGAGATTGGCGCCCAGCACCCACTCGGGCAGCTCTCGGGTCCGCCGCGCGAGCCAGAGGAGCCGCACGCCCACGACGAGGGACGCACCGATGAGCGCGACGAACGAGATTCCGGCAAGAGCCTGCATGGTCCAGCCCTCCCAACCGCATCGTCGGGTGAACGCCGGAGAAGCTTGAGAGGGGAACACCCGAGCGAGGAGTCCCCCCGCTGGCGACACACTCAGGTGCCGGGGAGCTTCTTCGGATCGCCGGGAGCCTGCAGCAGCTCGATGCGAAGGCCGTCGGGATCGGTCACGAAGACCACCGCCATGCCGTACTCCTCGCGGCGCGTATCGGTGTCGCGCAGCACCCGTCCGCCGTGCGCCTCGATCGAATCGAGCACGGCGTCGAAGCCTGTGACTCGCAGCGAGAGGTGCGTCAGGCCGACGCGATTCATCGGTCGCGGCGCGTCGTGGGTGACGTGGCCGGGTGACTCGTAGTGGAGCAGCTCGATCACGGTCCCGTCACGCTCGAGGTAGACCGCCTCGAGCGTCACGTCGTCGAGCTCGAGCAGCCGCTCGGCATCGCCGCCGCGGACGTCCATGCGGTGGACCTCGGTGAACCCCAGCGCGTCGCGGTAGAACGCGGTCGATCGGGGCAGGTCAGCCACACAGATGCCTATGTGCGAGAGGGCTTCGATCGGCATGGGCCGCAGGGTAGCCGGCCCGTGACTTCGAGGAGGGCGTGGGAAGCGGCCGCGACGGCGCGATCGCGGCCGCTTGACGTTTCTGACGCTCCGTCAGATAATCCGGATCCACCTTCGAACGAACCGGGATGGAGCCAGAGCATGAGCGCGGACGAGGAAGTCGAGTTCGACACCAGCCACGTGGACCCCTGGATCGGCGTCCCTCTCGGCGGCGGTCAGGTCAAGGACCCCGTCGCCCCCAACGACATCCGTCGCTGGGCCCAGGCGATGCAGAACCCGAACCCGCTGTTCTTCAAGGAGGAGTCGGCGGAGGAGTCGCGCTTCGGCGAGCTCGTCGCGCCGCAGTCGTTCGCGGTCGTCACCGACGACAGCCACGGCGCCGGGCCGGCGATCCAGGGCACGATCCCGGGCACGCACATGCTCTTCGGCGGCGACGAGTGGTGGTTCTTCGGGCCGCGCATCCGGCCGGGCGACCTGATCCGCCGCGAGCGCATGCTCTTCGACTACAAGGTCCGCAACACGAAGTTCGCCGGGCCGACGATGTTCTCCCGCGGCGACACGACCTACGTGAACCAGAGGGGTGAGTTCATCTGCAAGCAGCGGTCGACGTCCATCCGCTACCTCGCCGAAGAGGCGCGCAAGCGCCAGCTCTTCAGCGAGGAGAAGGATCCGGAGTGGACCGAAGATCAGCTGATGGCGATCGAGGAAGAGAAGTTCGAGTACTACCGGAGCTTCTACGAGCTCGGCCACGAGCGGCGCACGATCGTGAAGGAGGGAGAGAAGCTGCCCCGCCGCCCGATCGGCCCGCACACCATCGCGAGCTTCACCACCGAGTGGCGTGCCTACACGATGACCGTCTGGAGCGCGTTCCGCGCCGACGGCGGTCCGAGCTCGCTGTACGAGGCCGGCTGGCTCCCCGAGATGTCCCGCGACCTCGAGGCGGTCGAGTTCGATCCGACGCTCGGTGATGGCCTGTACCACGGCCCCTCGCGCGGTCACGTGCAGCAGAAGTACGCGCAGCTGATCGGCCTGCCGCGCGGCTACGGCTACGGCGCCAGCATGGGTGCTTGGATCCTCGACTACGTGTCCAACTGGGGCGGCGAGTGGGCGGACATCATCCACTCGAACGCGTCGTACCGATCGCCCGCGATGACCGGCGACCTCACGTACCTCGATGGCGAGGTGACGAAGGTCGACTTCGACGACCCGAGTGGGCAGCCCCTGGCCACGGTCTCCGTCACGATGTCGAACCAGAACGGCGACGTGAACGCGACAGCCGAGGTCGAGGTGCGGATGCCGACCGAGACGTTGCCGAGGCCCTGGCCGCGCGACTGATCGGAGCGCCGCGCCCGGCGAACGTGCGCCAGCGAGTGCCGAGACAAGACAAGGAGGCTCGATGGAGGTCTCGCTCGAGCTGGAGCGTCAGCCCGATGCGTCGCGGATGACGCTCCCGCGCATGCTGGCCGACGTCACGTCACGCCATGC
>CAYYSY010000292.1:0-5985 GCA_964474355.1 uncultured Spirochaetaceae bacterium
CCTGGTTCGCTGCAGCCTGGGCCGCCGCATGGGCCGCGGGCGCCTTCGCGTGGTCGGCACCATGAAGCAGGTCGAGAAGGAGTACGGCGACAAGGTGCGGATCGTGTTCAAGCACCTGCCGCTCTCGATGCACGCGAAGGCGCCCGCGGCCCATGCGGCGGCCCAGGCTGCAGCGAACCAGGGCAAGTTCTGGGAGATGCACGACCTGATCTTCGCCAACCAGCGCCAGATGAGCCCCGAGAAGTACGTGGAGTACGCGAAGCAGCTCGGGCTCGATGTCGACCAATTCAAGAAGGATGTGGCGTCGCCAGAGACGAAGAAGCGGGTGGATGCGGATGTCGCCGAGGCCGCGAGGCTCGGCGTCACCGGGACTCCCGGGTTCTTCATCAACGGGAAATTCACTTCGGGCGCGAAGCCGTTCTCGGAGTTCAAGCGGATCATCGATGAGCAGCTGCGGGCGCAGGGGTAGGCCACCGCTTTCGCTCTCGCGACCGGAGACCGCAGCTCGTTCCGAGCCACCGGTAGCTGTTGCAGCAGACCGGCTCTCGCCTTGCTGATTGGCAGCTGTGTGGCTCGCGCTCGCGATGCGTGCCCGCCTTTGTGAGCTTGGGGACCGCCGGCAGCTGAACACTGGAGCGTTCTTGGGTGTTCGAAGCCCGGGGGCGGGTCCGCTGTCCGCCCTTTTCCGTTCGCGCGGTGGACGCCTCGCTTGAGCGCGACCGAAGAACGCTCGTGGCCGGTCCTCTTACAGCGCCCTCAGAACGTGCCGCCCGGGAAGCGAAAACCCCAGAACGCTCCGGTGTTCAGCTGCCGGCGCCCCAGGGCAACGCGGCCCGAACGCGCTGCGTGCACGCGGGCTCTCTCGCTTCGAACAGGCAACACGAAAGCCGGTCTGCTGCAACAGCGACCGGTGGCTCCGAACGAGCACGCAGACCCCACCCCGAAGCCCCTCAAGCCCCCGCATTCACGCGATCTGCGAGCTCGGCTACGAGCCCCCGTTTGTCGATCTTGCCTGTGTCGGTGAAGGGAAGGGTGCCGGCCGCATAGATGAACACGTTCCGGGGCACCTTGTACGCGGACAAGTCCTTTTTCAGGCGCTGCCTCAACGTCTCTGAGTCGACTGCTTGGCCGTCCTCGAGCGTCACGGCGGCCTCGACCGTCTGCCCCCGCTCCGGGTGGTCTACGCCTACGACGTACGCTTCTTTCACCTCGTCGTAGCTGACGAGCACCGCCTCCACCTCGCCCGGAGTGACGTTCGCGCCGCCGCTCTTGATCATGTCGCCGAGGCGGCCCTTGAAGTGCAGCTGGCCCTGCGGGTCGAAGAAGCCGGCGTCGCCCGTGCGGTAGAAGCCGTCGGGCTCGAAGACGTCCTCGCGCTCGATCTTGTAGAGGCCCTGCATCAGGCTGTAGCCGCGCACGCTGAGGTCGCCGACCTCGCCTGGCGGCAGCTCGGCGCCGGTCTCGGGATCGACGACGCGATGCGTGACGCCGTCGACGGGCACGCCGAAGGTTCCGCGCTCCTTCTCCGAGAGCTTGCCGATCGTCGGGCTCCATGTGTGCGGGCCGCAGGTCTCGGTCATGCCCAGCGCCGTGGCGCGCAGGTCGGGGTCCGACGAGCAGACCTCTTCGGGCAGGATGTCCGGCACGTTGCCGGCGCGCAGCGCCGAGAGGTCGCGGTCCTTGCGGGAGGGATGGTCGGCGAGGGCCTTGCCGAAATGGGGCCAGCCGACCGCCACGGTCGCGCGCTCGCGCTCGAGGAACGCGAGGGTCGTCTCGGGGTCGAACGCCTTCTCGCAGAGCGTCGTGGCGCCGGCCTGCAGGTTGCCGAGCAGGGCGAAGACGAAGCCGCCGATCCAGAAGAAGGGCATGGGCGACCAGACCCGGTCGCCACTCACGATGTCGCGGCCGCTCGCCAGGTTGAACGAGTGGCGGAGCACGGTGCCGTGGGTGTGGATCGCGCCCTTCGGGTCGGCCGTGCTGCCCGAGCTGTAGAAGATCGCCACGGGGTCGGCGGGGGTGACGTTCGACTCGATGGCCTCGAGCAGGGCGCCGTCGATGCCGGCTTCGTCGCCGGCGTTCTCGATCAGCGCGGCGCCCGACTCGGTCCACGGCCGCGAGCCACTGCCCCAGACGATCACACGCCGCAGATACGGCAGCTCGGGCAGGTGTAGCGGCGCGGACGATGCCTTCGCGAGCGAGGGCGCGGCACCCTCGATGCGCTCGAGGTAGTCGTGGCTGAGGAAGCGGTCGATGGTGAGCAGCGTGTCGACGTCGGCGTGTTTCAGGATCCAGGCGAGCTCGCGAGTCTGGAAGAACGTGTTGAGTGGCACCGCGATCGCGCCCAGGCGGGTGACCGCGAGGAAGGCGAGCAGCCAGTCGGGCCCGTTCGGCATGAGGATCCCGACGCGGGTGCCCTTGGCGATCCCGCGCGCAACCAGCCCGCGTGCCAGCCGCGCCGACTGATCCTCGACCGCGGCGTACGAGAGCCGCCGCTCGTCGAGCACGATGATGTCGGCGTCGGCGTGCTCCGCCGCGATCCGGCGCAGGAAGACCGGGATGGTGGGCGTTTCCTCGGGGAAGGGCATGCTCGACTCCGTGGTCGCACTCGGGGACGGCCGCGATGGGGCGGATGCGCCCAGAGGCGGCGACAGCCCATTTCACGCCATATTTGACGGGGCGTCAAATCTTTCGCTAAGCCTGCCCGGCGCGGTCCGCTCGTCTGGGCCGGGTCGGCCGGGGCAATCGTCTCGTACTCGACTCGCGGGTCGCCTGCTCACCTCACGGAGACGCCCTTGGACTTCGACTGGTCACCCGAAGACGTGAAGCATCGCGACGAGGTCCGCGCCTTCCTCGACGAGACCCTGCCCGACGACTGGGAGGAGCTCTCGAAGGACGGGCCGGGGAGCGATCTCCAGTCCGAGTTCTCGCGCACCTTCTGCGCGAAGCTCGCCGAGAAGGGCTGGCTCACCCAGCACTGGCCGAGCGAGTTCGGCGGCAAGAACGCGGCGCCCTGGCGGCACTCGATCATCGGCGAGGAGTGCTGGGCGATCGGCGAGCCCCGCGGCGCCCAGTACATGAACGTCAACTGGATCGGCCCCGCGATCATGAAGTTCGGGAGCGAGGAGCAGCGCGCCTTCCACCTGCCGAAGATCTCCTCGGGCCAGGTACTCTGGTGCCAGGGCTTCTCCGAGCCCGAGGCCGGCAGCGATCTCGCGGCGCTGCGGACCCAGGCTCTCCAGGTCGGTGACCAGTACGTCATCCACGGCAGCAAGATCTGGACCTCGTACTGCAACCACGCCGACTTCGTGTTCCTGCTCGTGCGGACGGACCCCGACAGCAGCCGCCACCGCGGCATCTCTGTGCTGCTCGTGCCGATGGACACGCCCGGTATCGAGGTGCGCGAGATCCCGTCGGTCGTGGGCAAGCGCTACTTCCACGAGGTCTTCTTCACCGACGTCGAGGTGCCGACCTCGACGCTGCTCGGCCCCGAGAACGAGGGCTGGGACGTCGTCAGCTACGCGCTGCAATTCGAGCGCGTCGGTGCGGCGCGCTACGCCCGGGCGGCCGTCACCCTCGACCGGCTCGCCGAGATCGCGAAGGAGCGGGGGCTGCTCGACGATCCGATCCTGATCGACCGTCTCGCCGAGGCGCGCTCGCTCTGCGAGGCCGCGCGCATGCTGACCTACAAGGTGATCGACGGCCGCGCGAAGGATCGGCCGCCGAGCGCCGACACCCAGCTCGCCCGCGTGCTCGGCACTCGAGCCGATACGGCGGTGGGGGCGCTCGCGCTCGACGTCATGGGTCTCGACTCGATGGAGTACGGCTCGTTCGCCGATGCGAACTTCCGACTGGCGATGACGGCGGGCGTGGCGGTGGGCGCGACCGAGGTGCAGCTGAATCTCATCGCTGCGCGCTTCCTCGGGCTGCCGAAGGAATGACACGGTGGCCATGAAGCGACTGGACGGGAAGGCGTAGCGCTTGGACTTCGAGCTGGATTCCGATCAAGCGGCCGTGATGGAGGCCGTCGAGCGCCTGCTCGAGGAGCACGCCGGCGCGGCGCGTGCGATCGCGCTGCAGGACGAGGGCGGCTACGACTTCGCTCTGCACGACGCGCTCGGCGACTCGGGCTTCCTCGACGTGGGGGGCGAGGCCGGCATGGGGCTGCTCGAGGCCGCGCTCGTCACCGAGGCGGTGGCGCGCGCGGGGGGCGTCGTGTCGGCGGGCGGGTGCGCGCTCGTCGCCGCACCGACTCCCGGGCTCGAGACCGATGTGCCCATCGCCATCGCCGACGCGGCCACGCTCACTTCACCGATCCGCTTCCTGGGCAACGCGCAGACCCTGCTCGTGGTCGCGCCCGACTCGGTGCGCGTCATCGACATGGGCGAGGGCGACGTCGAGCCCGTCCCGTCGAACTTCGGCTACCCGATGGGCAGGCTGCGCGGCGCACCCGAGGCCGGTGGCGTGCTCGACGGATCGGTCGCCGGGCGCGTGCAGGCGCTCTGGCGCCTCGCGCTGGCGGCCGAAGCGGTGGGCACCATGGACGCGGCGCTGCGCGAGACCGTCGAGTACCTGAAGCAGCGCCGACAGTTCGGGCGCGCGATCGGCTCGTTCCAGGCCGTGCAGCATCGGCTCGCCGAGTGCGCGATCCACATCGAGGCGTCGCGCTGGCTCGTGCGCGAGGCGGCGCATCATGGCGCGCAAGGCGAGGCGGTCGCCGCAGCCGCGGGCTTCGCCATCTCGTCGGCGGATCGGATCTTCGCCGAGACGCATCAGCTCTCGGGCGCGATCGGCTTCACCCGCGAGCACGATCTGCACGTGTGGTCGATGCGGCTTCAGGCACTGCGCCTCGAGCTCGGTGGCGTGCGCGGGCATCGGCGCGCGCTCGCCTCTGCGCGCTGGGGCGCAGCGCTCGCATGAGCCTCTCGCTCGCATTCGACGACGGTCAGCAGGCGATTCACGACGCGCTCGTTGGCTTCTGCGCCGAGAAGGCCGACGACGCGGTCGGACGCATTCCGTGGTCGCGCGCGCTCTGGCAGGAGCTCGGCGAGCTCGGGGTGCTCGCGCCGTGCGCACCTGGCGGTGAGGGCGGGGCGCTCGAGATCGCGGCGGCGATGGAGGCGCTCGGCGCCGCCGGCTGCCCGGGGCCCTTCGCGGCGACCTACTTCGCCACCCAGGCGCTGCCCGAGGGCGAGGCAATGGCCGTCGCAGACGGCAAGTCGATCGTGGCGCTCGGCGCGAACGGGCTCTTTCCGTTCGGGCCCGACGCCGACGTGTTCATCGAGCTCGATGGCTCGGGCGCTCGGGTCGGGCGCGCGGCGAGGGGGCTCGAGCCGGTCGAGTGCCTCGGCGGAGAGCCCGCTGCCCGGGCGACCCTCGAGGCCGCGGCGGCCCTCGGCGACCTCGACCGGGCCCACGCACTCAGCGACGTGGCGCGCGCCGCGCAGATCGCCGGCTGCGGTCACGCGCTCGTGGCGATCGCGAGTGAGCACGCACGCACGCGCAAGCAGTTCCGCAAGCCCATCGGCGACTTTCAGGCCGTGGCCCATCCGCTGGCCGACGCGCACATGGCGCTCTCCGCAGCGACCGGTCTCGCACGCGCAGCCGCGTTCGCGTTCGATCGCGACGCGGCCGTGCCGCTTCGGCCAGCCGCGAAGGCGCGGCTCTCGGCCTCGACGGCAGCGCTCGATACGATCCACGTCGTGCACCAGGTATTCGGCGCCGTCGGCATCACGCTCGAGGGTCCGATCTACCATCTGACCCGCCGGCTCCGGCAGTGGGTGGGCGACGCGCCTTCGATGGAGCACGCCCGGAGCGTCGTGATCGACGGGCTGGGCTGGTCGGCGGATGCATAGAGTGGCGCGGAGGATCACGCATGGCGGCTGACATCGATCTCACGGGCGACCTGCCCGGGCTCCGCTATGAGAAGCTCGAAGGCATTGCCACGATCACGCTCGACCGCCCCGAGCGCGGCAACGCGCTCACGCC
>CAYYSY010000293.1:0-6303 GCA_964474355.1 uncultured Spirochaetaceae bacterium
GCTCGGTATCGCGAAATGTCATCGAGGGGCCGACGGGCAGGAGCGGATCGAGGCGCGAGTGCAGCCGACGATGATTCCGGCGACGAGCCTGCTCGCCAAGGTCGATGGGGCGATGAACGCGGTCGAGGTCCAGGGCAACGCGGTCGGGCCGACGCTCTATTACGGGGCGGGCGCGGGTGAGATGCCGACCGCGAGCGCCGTGGTGGCCGATCTGATGGAGATCGCGCGGGAGATCCAGCGCGGCAGCAATCGTCCGGTGTCGCCGCTCTCGTACCTGCCGGATCACCTGACGCGCAAGCCGCAGGTGCCGCTCGACGAGATCGAGGGCCGCTACTACCTGCGCTTCGAGTGCGTCGACCGGCCGGGCGTGCTCTCGCACATCACCGGCGAGCTCGGCGACAACGGCGTCGGGATCGAGTCCGCGGTGCAGAAGGGGACGGGGGTTGGCTCGGTGCCTCTGATCCTGCTGACCCATCCGGCGGGCGAGGGTGCCGTGCGCGCCGCGGTCGCGGCCATCGACGCCCTCGACGACGTCACCGCGCCGACCCGCGTGATCCGCATCGAAGAAGGACTCTGACGATGCCCGACAAGCCTTCGTACAGCGCCTGGTTCGAGAGCCTCGCCGATCCGAGCGAGCGCCATGGCCTCGACGAGGTGGTCTACACCGACCGCAAGGGTGGCCTGCTGCAGGTCGTGCACGACGTCGAGGAGCTGAAGAAGACGCCCGCGGAGGAGTGGCGCAAGCGCTTCGAGAGGCGCGCGCGCGGCGGTGAGTGGCCCTACGGCTCTGGGGTCTGGGCCTTCAAGGAGATGGTCCTGCCCGAGATCGACAACGACAACGTCGTGTCGATGTACGAGGGCCACTCGAACCTCTTCTGGGCCGAGCGCTACGGCCGCCAGGTCGGCATCGAGGATCTCTGGATCAAGCTCTGCGGCAACTCGCATACCGGGTCGTTCAAGGACCTCGGCATGACGGTGCTCGTGAGCCAGGTGAAGGAGATGATCGCCCGCGGCGTGAGCATCCCCGCCGTGGGCTGCGCGTCGACCGGCGACACCAGCGCCGCGCTCGCGGCCTACGCGGCGGCGGCCGGAATCCCGGCGGTGGTGTTCCTGCCCCGCGGCAAGATCTCCCTGGCGCAGCTGATCCAGCCGGTGGCGAACGGCGCCATCGTCTTCGCTCTCGACACCGATTTCGACGGCTGCATGGAGATCGTGAAGCAGATCTCTGCGAAGGACGGCGTCTACCTCGCCAACTCGATGAACAGCCTGCGGATCGAGGGGCAGAAGACCGTCTCGATGGAGATCGTCTCGCAGTTCGACTGGGAGGTGCCCGAGTGGATCATCATCCCGGGCGGCAACCTCGGCAACGTGTCGGCGCTGGCCAAGGGCCTCGATCTGATGCTCGAGGTCGGGCTGATCGACAAGATGCCGCGCATCTGCGTCGGCCAGGCCCAGGCGGCGAATCCGCTCTACCTCTCGTACAAGAAGGACTTCGAGGTGTTCGAGCCCATCGCGGCGCGGCCCACCGTCGCCTCGGCCATCCAGATCGGCAATCCCGTCTCGAAGGACAAGGCCATCGCGGCGCTCAAACGCTACGACGGCGTCGTCGAGGAGGCGACCGAGGCCGAGATCATGGAGGCCTGCGCGGCCGCCGACCGGACCGGGCTCTTCAACTGTCCGCATACCGGGGTGGCGCTCGTCGCATTGAACAAGCTTCGCGACCGCGGCCTCATACGCTCGAGTGACCGGGTCGTCGTCGTGTCCACGGCGCACGGTCTCAAGTTCACCGACTTCAAGCTTCGCTATCACCAGATGGAGACAGAGGGCGTGGTGCCGCAGATGCCCAACCCGCCCATCGAGCTCGACGCGCGCTACGACACGGTGCGCGACCGGCTGCTCCAGGAGATCGACGCTCGCTTCGGGCGCTGAGGGGAACCTTCTTGCTACGAGTCCTGCTGGCGGCGGTGCTCCAGATCGTCGCGATGGGCGCGTTCGTCACGACAGCGGTCCCGGCCCAGCCGAACGGCTGGCAGGCGACCATCGATCGCGTCACGCCCGCGGTCGTCGTGCTCCGCGTCAACTCGCCCCGCTCGTTCGACGGCGGCAACACCGGCTACGCGGTCGCGACCGGCTTCGTCGTCGACGCCGAGCGCGGCCTCATCCTGACGAATCGACACGTCGTGACGCCGGGTCCCGTGGTCGCCGAGGCGGTCTTCCTCGACAACGAGGAGGTCGACGTGCGCGCGGTCTACCGCGACCCCGTCCACGACTTCGGCATCTTTCGCTTCGACCCCGCCGACGTGCAGTTCATGGAGCTCGCCGAGCTCGAGCTCTACCCCGCCGGCGCCCAGATCGGCGCCGAGATCCGCGTGATCGGCAACGATGCGGGCGAGAAGCTCTCGATCCTCGCGGGCACCATCGCGCGGCTGGACCGCACCGCGCCCCGCTACGGATCGAACACCTACAACGACTTCAACACGTTCTACATCCAGGCGGCGTCGGGCACCTCCGGTGGCTCGTCGGGCTCGCCCGTCGTCGACATCGAGGGTCGCGTCGTGGCGATCAACGCCGGCGGCAAGCGCATGGCGGCATCGAGCTTCTACCTGCCGCTCGATCGCGTGGCACGCGCGCTCGACCTGATCCAGCGCGGCGAGCCCGTCACGCGTGGCACGCTCCAGACCGTCTTCCGACACCTGCCCTACGACGAGATCCATCGGCTGAAGCTGCGGCGCGAGACCGAGCGCGCGATTCGCAAGGCCTTCCCCGATGGCACGGGCATGATCGTGGTGGCCGAGATCGTACCGGGCGGTCCGGCGCACGGCGTGCTCGCACCCGGCGACGTCGTGGTGAAGATCGAGGGGCAGGCGGTCAACGCGTTCATTCCGATCGAGTCGGTGCTCGACGACCGGGTGGGCGGTACGGTCGAGCTCGAGATCGAGCGCGCCGGAGTGCCAATGACGGTGAGCCTCACGGTCGACGATCTCCACGCGATCAGCGCCGACGAGTATCTCGAGGTGGGGGGAGCCGTGTTGAACCGGCTCTCGTACCAGCAGGCGCGCAACCAGTCCGTGCCCGTCGGTGGCGTGCAGGTGGCTGCCGAGGGCTACTGGCTCTCTCGCGCCGGCGTACCGCGCGGCTCGGTGATCGTGAGCGTGGGGGGTGAGCCGACGCCCACCCTCGATGCGTTCGAGGCCGCGATTGCGGGCTTCGCCGACGGCGCCCGAGTTCCGCTCCGGTTCTGGACACCGGGCCAGTCGCGCTCGCCGCTCGTGAGCGTCGCCCGCGTCGACCGGCGCTGGTTCACGATGCAGCGCTGCCGCCGCGATGACACGACCGGGACCTGGCCGTGCCGTCCGTCGCCGGAGCCGCCGCTGGCCGAGCCCCCGTCGCCTGCGACCACCGACTTCGTGCTGCAGGGCGAGAAGGCCCAGCGCGTGGTGACGCCGTCGCTGGTGCTCGTCGACTTCGACATCCCGTACCGCATCGACGGCGTACACGGCGACCGGTTCCGCGGGATGGGGCTCGTGCTCGACGCGGCGAAGGGGCTCGTGGTCGTCGACCGCGAGACCGTGCCCGTGGCGCTCGGCGACCTCGCGCTCACGTTCGCGAGCTCCGTGCAGATCCCCGGCGAGGTCGTGTACCTGCACCCCGAGCACAACCTGGCGATCATCCGCTATGACCCCGCGCTGCTGGGCGACACGCCCGTCGCGAGCGCGAAGCTGCGCGATGCACCGCTCGACCCGGGCGACGACGTATTTCTCGTCGGCATGACCGCGAGCGAGCGCATCGTCACCCGGCATACGAAGATCGCGCGCAAGGAGCCCCTGCAGCTGCCGCTCCCGTATCCACCCCGGTTCCGCGAGTCGAACCTCGAGGTCGTGACGCTCGACGACTCGGCCTCGACGGTCGGGGGTGTGCTCACGGACAAGAAGGGGCGCGTCCATGCGCTCTGGGCTTCGTACACCGCGGGCACGGGCAAGGGCGCCGAGTCGTTCTTCGCGGGCATCCCGATCCGCGCCGTGCGCGACCTGTTCGAGCCGCTGCAGCGCGACGAGCCCGTGGGCTGGCGGAGCCTCGGTGTCGAGATGCGCCCGCTGACGCTGGCCGACGCGCGTGATCGCGGGCTCCCCGAGCCCGAGGCACGGCGGCTCGAGGACCACGACAAGAAGGCACGCACCGTGCTCTCGGTCCTTCGTCTGATGGCGGGGCACCCGGCATCGGAGGTGCTGCGCAGCGGCGACCTGATCCTCGACATCGAGGGCCGGCCGGTGACGCGCTTCGGCGAGGTCGAGCGCGCGTCGCAGCGCGAGAACGTGGCGATGCGCGTGCTGCGCGACGGCGAGCTGCTCGACCTCGATGTGCCGACCGAGGCCGTGGATGGCTCGGGCACGACCGTCGCTGTGCTCTGGGCGGGCACGCTCCTCCAGGCCCCGCCCCGGGCTCTGGCCTTGCAGCGCGGGCTCGAACGCGAAGGCGTCTACGTGTCGCGCTTCTGGTTCGGCTCGCCTGCGAATCGCTATGGCGTGCAGGCCACCCGGCGCATCGTCGAGGTCGACGGCCGCCCGACCCCCGATCTCGACGCGTTCATCGAAGCCGTCGAGGGCAAGCCCGATCGCGGCAGCGTGCTGCTGCGCACCGTCGACATCGACGGCAAGGTCGACGCCGTCACCCTCAAGCTCGATCTCGAGTACTGGCCCACGTGGGTGCTGCGCCGCGGCGCCGATGGCTGGATACGAGCCCCGGTGGACGCCACGACCGGCGTGGGCGCGGAAGGCGGCTGACGATGGCGCTCTCGTGGGCGCAGCTGATGCGGGCGGGCTCGGGCATGCGGGTCGCGCGCAGGCTGGGTCCGAGACCCGAGAAGCGGCTCGAGCTCTACGAGTTCGAGACCTGCCCGTTCTGCCGCAAGGTGCGCGAGGCGATCCAGGCGCTCGATCTCGACGTGCTGGTCTGGCCCTGTCCGAAGCGCGGCACGCGTCACCGGCCGCGCGCGAAGCGGCTCGGTGGCCGGGCGCAGTTTCCGCTGCTCATCGACCCGAACGCCGATCTCGTGCTCTACGAGTCCGACGCGATCGTGCGCCATCTCTTCGAGCGCTACGGGCGCACGCGTGTACCGTGGCCGCTCGGCGCGGGCGCCGCGGGCACGGTGCTGTCGATGCTCGCGGGAGCGCCGCATCCGGGGGAGGGCACGTTCGTCGTGGCGAACGAGGCGCCCGATGCCCCCCTCGAGCTGTACGCCGACGAGGGCTCGGCGGAGGCCCGACGCGTGCGCGCGCGCCTCTGCGCGCTCGAGGTGCCCTACGTCCTGCATCCGATGGCGCAGGGTGGCGCGCACGAGGCGGAGCTCGGACGGCGCGGCCTCCACTCGCCGACGCTCGTCGACGCGGCTTCGAGTGTGGAGCTCTGCGGCGCCGATGCTGCGCTCGCCCACCTCGAGCGCTTTCGAGCTCGCTGAGCCCCGGCTTCAGGCCAGCCGGTCGATCAGCAGTGTCGCGATGCTCAGGAAGATGAGGAAGCCGAGCGCGTCGGTGCCGAACGTCACGATGACGCCGGAGCCGAGCGCCGGATCCTGGCGCAGCGCCTTCAGCGCCAGCGGCACCGCGGCGCCGAGGAGCCCGGCGATCGTCAAGGTCGCCATCATCGCGAGCAGCAGCACGATCCCCATGTACGGGTTGCCCTCCCACGCGTAGGCGATGCCGCCGGTCACGACGCCCGCGGCGGTCCCGATCACGAGGCCCACGCCCATCTCCTTGCCGATGGCGCGGATGCCGATCGAGTTCTCGAGCGGCATCCGCGCCATCGGCAAGGAGGTGAGTGTTGCCATCGTGATCGGCGCGATCACGGGCGTCGTGAGCGGAGTGCTGGCCTACCTCTGGCAGGGAAACCCCTACCTGGGTCTCGCCCTGTTCGTGACGATGATGGCCACCATGGCCGTGGCCGGGGTCCTGGGCGCAGCCGTACCGCTGCTGCTGAAGGCCCTCGACCAGGATCCCGCCGTGGGCTCGGGTGTATTCGTCACGACGCTGACCGACATCTTCGGGTTCGCTTCCTTCCTCGGGATCGGAACCCTCATCCTGGACCGGCTGGTCGTCTGAGCCGCGCGTAGGCGGACATGCGCCGGTGTACGGGTCGCTCAGGGAGTGCTGTAGGTCTCTTCGAGATAGGTGACGATGTCCGCCGACTCGAACATCTCCACGCCGGTGTTCGGGTCGGCCAGGTACGGGACCTGCATCTTGCCCGATCTCTCCACGAAGGCGGGTCGGCTCGGGCTGCCCTTTCCCACGTTGTGGAGCGTGTACGGGA
>CAYYSY010000294.1:0-4658 GCA_964474355.1 uncultured Spirochaetaceae bacterium
CGACGGCCGCCTTCACCTCCTCGCCGAACTCGTCGTTGGGCACGCCGAAGACCGCTGCGTCGGCGACCTGCGGATGCGAGACGAGCACACCCTCGATCTCGGCGGGATAGATGTTCACGCCGCCCGAGATGATCATGTCGATCTTGCGATCGGAGAGGAAGAGGTACCCCTCGGCGTCGACGTAGCCGATGTCGCCCACCGTGAAGACACCGGGCTCGCGATGGGCCGCCGCCGTCTTCTCGGGATCCTTGTGGTACGCGAAGTCGCTGCCCATCTTGTTGCGAAAGTAGAGCTGGCCGGGCTCGCCCGTGTCGGCGGACGTGCCGTCCTCACGGATCACCATGATCTCCATGTTGTCGACGGGCTTGCCGAGGCTGCCGGGATGCGCGAGCCACTCCTCCGCGCTGATCGTCGACACGATCGCCCCCTCGGTGCTGCCGTAGTACTCGCTGATCTTCGGCCCCCACCAGTCGATCATCTGGCGCTTGACCTCGGGCGAGCACGGCGCCGCGCCGTGCCAGACCACCTCGAGGGCGTCGCCAGCGAACGCCCGCCTCTTCTGTTCATCCACGCGGAGCAATCTCACGAACTGCGTCGGCACGAGGTGGGTATTCGTCACGCCGTGGCGGTCGATCAGCTCGAGCGCCTCTTCGGGGTCGAACTTGTGGCGCATCACGACCGAGATGCCGCCGAGCATCGGCAGGAACGAGAAGGCCCACTGCGCCGAGTGGTAGACCGGGCCGTTCAGATACGTGAGCCCCCCATCGGGCAGGCCGAGGGTCGTCGCGATCGACTTGCCCACCATCGGCATGACCTGCACGGGCAGCGCGCCCGAGAACGTCGAGCTCACCACGCCCTTCGGTCGGCCCGTCGTGCCCGACGTGTAGAACATGGGGCCGCCGGCCTGCTGATCTTCGGGCTCGGCGTCGCTCGCAGCGGCGAGCACGTCCTCGTAGTCGGCGAAGCCGTCGGGGGCAGCCTCACCGCGGAGCCCCATCACGGCCTGCAGGCCGAGCTTGGGCACGTCGCTGCGCGCCGTCGTCTCGGCCGCGAGCGAAGCAAAGCGAGCGCCGGCGAGCAGGGCCTTCGAGTCCGAGTTGTCGAGGACGTACGCCACCTCTTCGGCGTGGAAGTGCCAGTTGATCGGCACGAAGCGTGTGCCCGAGTGGGTCGCCGCAGCCATCGCCTCGAAGTACTCGCGGCGGTTGCCCGAGAGCACGGCGAAGGCGTCTCCGCTCTGCACCCCTGCATCGCGCAGGGCGTGCACGAGGCGATTCACGCGCAGGTCGAACTCGGCCCAGCTCGTCTCGCCGAACTCGTCGATCACCGCGGCCTCCGAGCCGCGCTCCTCTGCGATGGGTTGGAAGATCGTCGACATGGCTCTCCTACTCCTCTTCGTCCTGCTTCACAGGCTCGCCGTAGACGCTGCGAATGGCCTCGCCCGCGTCGAAGCGCGCCTGGATCCGGTCCATCTGCTCGAGCGCGGCGGGCGTGCGCGCGTTCTCCTGAAAACGTGACTGCTCGAGCGCCAGCGCCTCGCCGAGCGGCATGTCGGCCGCCTCGGCGAGCAGCTGCTTCATCACCCGCTGCGGTGCGTGGGGCTGCGCCGCGAGATGCGCCGCCCAGTCCAGCGCCGCCTCGGTCGCCCGGCCCTCCGCGACGACGCGGTTCACGGCGCCGAGCTCGTAGAGCCTTCGCGCGGGCAGCGGCCGGCCGTCGAGAATCATCTCGGCCGCGGCCACGCTGCCGACGAGTCGGGCCAGGCGGACGGTGCCACCGAGCCCGGTCGTGAGTCCGATCTGCACCTCGGGCTGACCGATCGCAACCTGCTCCTCGGCCACGCGTAGATCGCAGGCCCAGCCCAGCTCGGCACCGCCGCCGTTCGAGTCGCCGTTGATGGCGGCGATGGTGATCACGTCCGGATGCGTCAGCTCGCTGACCGCGGTGAAGAAGCCGATGCCCGCGCCCGTCGTCGGCTCACCGCGGAACATGCAGAGCAGATCGCGCAGCCACGCGTGCTGGAACCAGTGCCCGGGTGTCGCCGAGCCGAGCACGCAGACCCGCGCTCCGCCCTCCCGCGCCTCCTTCAAGGCGTCGGCGAGCTGATCGACCGCTGCGAATGTGCCGTGGTTGCGGAGCTCGGGATGATGCCAGGTGATCAGTGCGACGCCGTCGCTCGGCCGCTCGAGCGAGATGACGCGCCGGCCGGCGATCTCTTCGGTCGACTCGGGCATCAGCCGAGCCACTCGGCGAGGGGGCTCGCTGCGAGCGACTTCCCCTGCGCCTGACCCACCTCGAGGGCGGGCTCGATGAAGTTCGCGTCCATCAGGTCGTCTCCCATGCGTGCGGCCTCCGTCTCGCTGGGCAGCACCGCCCGGCCCCAGACACCGGCCGCGTCGAGACCCGCGAGCTCGACCTCGAGCGCGCGCTGCGACAGCGGGCCGATCATGCCCATGCGATCGCACATGGGCGCGACGACGAGCACACGGTCGGCGTCACGCATCGCCGCGATGTCGGCGCTCGTACCGCTGCGCACGCCGCCGTCCATCCAGAGCGCACGATCGAAGGGAATCGGTGGAAAGAGCCCCGGGATCGCGCACGAAGCGGCGATCGCAGAAGCGAGGGGCACGCCTGAGTCGCGATCGACGCCGCGATGGCGTCCGGTTGCGACGTCCACCGAGACCGCGACGTACTCGATGTCGGGCCAGTCGTCGACGCCGCAGTGTCCGCCGGTCTGGGCGATCCAGGCTTCGGGTGTGCATGCCGGTGCGGCCGCCGCCTCGCGGCCGATCTCGCGCGCGACGTCCTCGGTCATCAGCTCGACCGACAGCCAGGCGTCCATGATCCGCTGGTACGCCTCGAGGTCGAGGCCGCCTTCGGGCAGCGGCAGCCCCGCCTCGGGTGGCTCGAGCGCATCGGCGAGGTCGTGCCCCGCGGCGACGCGCACACCGACCATGCTGCCGGCGGAGGTCCCCACGACCAGGTCGGCCTCGCGCACGTCGATGCCGCCTTCGCGCAGCCCGAGCAGCACACCCGTCTCCCAGGCGATGCCGACCAACCCCCCGCCGCCGAGGACGAGTGCACGCTTCGTCATACCTCTCCGGTCTCCCACGCGATGCCCACGAGTCCGCCGCCGCCGCCCAGCACCTCTGCCCGCTTCGTCATGCCTCGGGGCGCCTCCGTCGAACCGATCCGGTGGTGCTCGTGACGAGCGACGATAGCAGCGCGATCGTCGACGATGCGGTCGGCTGCGTGTCGAGAATCCGCATGAAGGGCGCGGGGTTCCGGCCCGTCCGCGCGCGATCGGGTAAGCTCCGGCGCGCTCCGGCCCGGTGACGACGACGACCCCGCCGGCGGCGCGTATCGGACGCGATCGACACGAGACGCGACGAGAGTAGAAGCGAGGAAGAGGCCCGCGTGGAAGACCGAGAGGCGCTGCTCGAAGACGCCCGAGCCCAGATCGAGGCCGCAGCGGACGCCGACGCGGTGAAGGCCATCCAGCGCGCGTTCACCGGCAAGAAGGGCAGCGTCTCGGCGCTGATGGCGACGATCCCCACTCTGCCGCCCGAGGAGCGCAAGGCCTTCGGCCAGGGCGTGAACGAGCTGAAGCGCGCGATCCAGGACCAGGTGCAGGCGCGGCTCGACCAGCTCGCCGCCGCGCGCCTCGAGAGCGACCGCTCCGCCAGCGACTTCGATCCGACGCTCCCACCCGCGACGCAGTCGCGCGGATCGCTGCACCCGATCACCCAGGTCACGCGCGAGCTCGAGGATCTCTTCGAGTCGATGGGATACGAGGTGCTCGATGGGCCGGAGGTCGAGCTCGACTTCTACAACTTCGAGGCGCTGAACATCCCGGCCGACCACCCGGCTCGCGACAGCCAGGACACCTTCTTCTGCGACGAGGCGGGTCACCTCGTGATGCGGACGCACACCTCGCCGGTTCAGATCCGCGCGATGGAGCGGCTCGAGCCGCCCTTCCGCATCGTCGTGCCGGGCAAGTGCTTCCGGCAGGAGACGACCGACGCGACCCACGACCACACCTTCCACCAGATGGAGGGGCTCGTCGTCGGCAAGGACATCTCGGTGGCGCATCTCATCGGAGCGATGAAGACGCTGCTCGCCGGCATCTTCGAGCGAGAGCTCGACGTGCGGATGCGGCCGGGCTTCTTCCCCTTCGTCGAGCCCGGCTTCGAGCTCGATGCGCGCTGCCCCTTCTGCACCGATGGCTGCAGCGTCTGCAAGAAGACGACCTGGATCGAGCTGCTGCCCTGCGGCCTCGTGCACCCGAACGTGCTGCGCGCGGGTGGCCTCGACCCCGAAGAGTGGAGCGGCTTCGCCTTCGGCCTCGGCCTGTCGCGGCTCGTCATGCTGCGCGAGTCGATCGACGACATCCGCCACATGCTGTCGGGCAACCTCCGCTTCCTGGAGCAGTTCTAGTGACCCTTCCCCGGATTCTGGCGTCAATCGAACCCGGAGCTTCTCTCACCTCGGCCTGCACCGAGACCGTGTCCGAGGGTCGCTCGCAAGGCGCGCGAGTGAGCCGTAGCCGCAGCTACGGCGATCGAGTGCAACGCAGCGAGCGGCCCTCGGACACGGTCGAATGCAGCCGGAATCCGGGGATGGGTCACTAGTATGTACGTGAGCATCAAGTGGCTGGG